>CALNEX010000043.1 GCA_939791845.1 uncultured Mediterranea sp.
TGACCCTAAGCGAACTGCAACAACGCTATGCCGCCCATCCCAACGTGGCGGCCATCGACCGTTTACTGGATAATCCGTCTGTTCATCATATCTTTTGCGGGGGGCTGTGTGCCTCGTCCGCCTCGCTCTTCTCTTCCGTGCTGGTAGGGCAGGGGCGCAGGCCCTACGTCTTCATTCTGAGTGACCTGGAGGAAGCGGGCTATTTCTACCACGACCTGGTGCAGGTGTTGGGCGATGAGGACGTGCTGTTCTTCCCCTCCTCCTTCCGCCGTGCCATCAAGTACGGGCAGAAGGATGCCGCCAACGAGATACTCCGCACCGAGGTGCTGAGCCGCCTGCAGAAGTCCGACCGCGCGCTGAGCATCGTGACCTATCCCGATGCGCTGGCCGAGAAGGTGGTGTCGCGCGGCGAGCTGGACGAGAAGACCCTGAAACTCCATGCCGGGGAGAAGGTGGACATGACCTTCATCACCGAGGTGCTGCACAGCTACGGCTTCGAGCGCGTGGATTACGTCTACGAGCCGGGGCAGTATGCCCTGCGCGGCAGCATCATCGACGTGTTCTCCTTCTCCTCCGAGTATCCCTACCGCATCGACTTCTTCGGCGACGAGGTGGAGAGCATCCGCACTTTCGAGGTGGAGACCCAGCTCTCCAAGGAGCCGAAGGACAGCATCGTCATCGTGCCCGACCTGAGCCACGACCTGGAGCGGAAAGGCACGGGCGGGATGGTCTCCTTCCTCGACTTCCTGCCTGCGGACACAGTCCTTGCCATGCGCGATTTCCTTTGGCTCCGCGAGCGCATCCAGCAAGTCCACGACGAGTCCCTGACTCCGCAAGCCATTGCCGCCCGCGAGGCAGAAGAGAACGGGGCCATCTCCCTGGACGGGAAACTGATTGACGGGGGAGAGTTCACGGTGCGCGCCCTCGACTTCCGCCGGATGGAGTTCGGCACCAAGCCCACGGGCACGCCCGATGCCACCGTGACCTTCCACACCTCCGCCCAGCCCATCTTCCACAAGAACTTCGACCTGGTGGCGCAGAGCTTCACCGAATACCTGGACAAGGGTTACACCTTATATATATGTAGCGACAGTCGGAAGCAGACGGACCGCATCCGCGCCATCTTCGAGGACAGGGGGGACAAAATAGCCTTCACCGCCGTGGAGCGGACCCTGCACGAGGGCTTTGCCGACGAGGACCTGCGCCTCTGCGTCTTCACCGACCACCAGCTTTTCGACCGCTTCCACAAGTACAACCTCAAGAGCGACAAGGCCCGCAGCGGCAAGGTGGCCCTCTCGCTGAAAGAGCTGAACCAGTTCACCCCCGGCGACTATGTGGTGCATACCGACCACGGCGTGGGCCGCTTCGCCGGCCTGGTGCGCGTCCCCAATGGCAACACCACGCAGGAGGTGATGAAGCTCGTCTATCAGAATGACGATGTGGTGTTCGTCTCCATCCACTCCCTGCACAAGGTGTCCAAGTACAAGGGCAAGGACGGCGAGCCGCCCCGCCTGAACAAGCTGGGCACCGGCGCCTGGGAGAAGCTGAAGGACCGCACCAAGAAGAAGATAAAGGACATTGCCCGCGACCTCATCAAGCTCTATTCGCAACGTCGCGAGGAGAAAGGTTTCCAGTTCAGCCCCGACAGCTTCCTGCAACGCGAGCTGGAAGCATCCTTCCTCTATGAAGACACGCCCGACCAAAGCAGGGCCACGGCCGATGTGAAGGCCGACATGGAGAGTGCCCGTCCGATGGACCGTCTGGTGTGTGGCGATGTGGGCTTCGGCAAGACCGAGGTGGCCATCCGCGCCGCTTTCAAGGCCGTGACGGACAACAAGCAGGTGGCCGTCCTGGTGCCCACCACCGTCCTGGCCTACCAGCACTTCCAGACCTTCAAGGAGCGGTTGAAGGATATGCCTTGCCGGGTGGAGTACCTGAGCCGTGCCCGTACCTCGGCCCAGGCCCGTGCCGTCATCAAGGGGCTGGCTGCGGGCGAGGTCAACATCCTCATCGGTACGCACCGCATCCTGGGCAAGGACGTCAAGTTCAAGGACCTGGGCCTGCTCATCATCGACGAGGAGCAGAAGTTCGGTGTCTCGGTCAAGGAAAAGCTCCGCCAGATGAAGGTCAATGTCGATACCCTCACGATGACTGCCACGCCCATCCCCCGTACCCTCCAGTTCTCGCTGATGGGCGCCCGCGACCTGAGCGTCATCCAGACACCGCCCCCCAACCGCTATCCCATCCAGACGGAGGTACACACCTTCAATCCCGATGTCATCATCGATGCCATCAACTTCGAGATGAGCCGCAACGGACAGGTGTTCTTCGTCAACAACCGCATCGCCAACCTGCCGGAGTTGAAGTACTTCATCGAGCGCAACATCCCCGATTGCCGTGTCTGCATCGGTCATGGGCAGATGCCTCCCGAGGAACTGGAGCAGGTTATCCTGGGCTTTGCCAACTACGACTACGATGTCCTGCTGGCCACCACCATCGTGGAGAGCGGCATCGATATCCCCAATGCCAATACCATCATCATCAACGAGGCGCAGAACTTCGGCCTCAGCGACTTGCATCAGATGCGTGGACGTGTGGGCCGCAGCAACAAGAAGGCATTCTGCTACCTGTTGGCACCCCCTCTGTCCAATCTCACGCCAGAAGCCCGGCGTCGCCTGCAGGCCATCGAGAACTTCAGCGACCTGGGCAGTGGCATACACATCGCCATGCAGGACCTGGACATCCGCGGGGCGGGCAATATGCTGGGCGCGGAGCAGAGCGGCTTCATCGCCGACCTGGGCTATGAGACCTATCAGAAGATATTGAGCGAGGCTGTCCGCGAACTGAAGACGGACGAATTTGCCGACCTCTATGCCGAAGAGCAGCAGGCGGCCGATGCCAGCGGCAAGATAAGCGGCGAACAGTTTGTCGAGGAGTGCCAGGTGGAGAGCGACCTCGAACTGCTTCTTCCCGCCGAGTATGTCACGGGCAGTGCCGAGCGCATGCTGCTCTACCGCGAGTTGGACGGCTTGACCCTGGACAAGGACGTGGAGGCTTTCCGCGAGCGGCTCATCGACCGCTTCGGCCCCGTGCCGCCTGAGACGGAGGAGTTGCTCCGCATCGTCCCCCTGCGCCGCATTGCCGCCCGCCTGGGTGCCGAGAAAGTCTTCTTGAAAGGCGGCCGCATGACGCTCTACCTGGTGCACAATATGGAAAGCCCCTATTACCAGAGCCAGGCCTTCGGACGCCTCATCGCCTATATGATGAAGTACACCCGCCGTTGCGACCTGCGCGAGCAGAACGGCAAACGCTCGATGGTGGTGAAGGATGTCGCCACCGTGGAAGAGGCACTGGTCGTCCTGCAGGAGATGCTGGCGATGGAGGCGGCGGAATGACTCTCTATGCGTGCCGTGGCCGGATCCGCTTCATCACCGTGTCCACGCCTTCCTTGATGCGGTTCGTCAGGATGACCAGCACGACGGCCGTCAGAATCAGCGCGATGCCCATGGCCTCCGTCGTTGTGAACGCTTCGCCGAAGACGCATGCCCCGATGACCACCGCCGTCAGCGGCTCCATCGCGCCGAGGATGGACGTCAGCGTGCCGCCGATGTGGCGCACGGCCAGCAGCAGGGTAATGTTGGAGATGACCGTGGGCATCACCGCCAGCAGCAGCACGAAGCCTGCGGAGGCCAGGTCGGGCAGGGGCTGGAAGCTTTGCTGCACGCCGTTCTTCACGGTGAACGTCAGCGCGGTGAACAGGAATACGTAGAACGCCAGCTTGCGGCTGTGCATGTCCTTCAGGCGTGACTTGTTGACCGACACGATATAACTCGCATAGCCCACGGCGGACAGCAGCACGATGAACACGCCCCACGGGTCGAGCTTCAGTTCCGTGCCTTGCAAGGAAAGCCGTGCCACCCCTCCCACGGCCAGCACGATGGCCAGCCAGGTCACCCACGATGCACGTTCGCGGAACAGCGTGAGCATCAGCAGCGTGGTGAAGATGGGGTAGGTGAAGTGCAACGTTGTTGCCACGCCTGCCCCCATCACTTCGTAGCCGTAGAGCAGGAACATCGACGAGGCGGTGTAGAACAACGCCATCACCACAAGCAGCGGGAGGTCCCGCCAATGGATGCGGAACGACTCGCCCTTGACGAGCATCATCGTGCCCAAGGCCACGGTGGCCGTGGCGAAGCGGTAGAACAGGATGGAGTCCGACTCCAGCCCCCGTTGCATCAGGGGCAGGGTGAACAGCGGGATGAGGCCGAACGTCACCGATGTCAGCAGGCCGTAGAAGAAGCCTTTCAGTTTGGATGAATTCATAATGTATATGCGTTTTATATTCAAAAAAGCGTGCAAAGGTAAGCAACTCTCGCCAAATGTCCAAAGGTCCGGAAAGGCAGGACACATTTTCTCCTGTCTGATATTGCCGGATGAAGAATAGTGCGTATCTTTGCACCCGCAAATCGGGAACATCCCCTTTTCCCGACAGGGAGATTACATTACCTAGGCAATTCGGCCTCCGGTGCTCCGGAGACGGAAAGTAATGGGACGGCTCTTCTCTCTTTGATTCGTAGGACATACTCTGCGTCCCGTCTGGCAGAACTTTTATAATAATAAGACAGCCGGACGTATGCGAATGCCAATTCATATACATCATTTATTTATTGTTTTACTAAACTCTTATTGTAACATGAAGAAGATGAATTTCTTTGTGATGGCCTTGCTGTGCCTTTGCACGGTGGCCATCGGGTTCACTGCGTGCAGTGACGATGAGAATCCCGTGACCGCTCCCGACCTGGGTACGCCGCCCTTCGAGGCTGTGAGCGGCAAGTATGACGTTACCTCCGACGGCTCGCCCTACGAGAGCATAGAGTTGGGTGCCAGCGGCAACTACATTGTGGTATTAGACAACGGAGGTTACTCGGCATCGGTTGCCAGGCATACCGCCCTCATTGACAAAATAACACCCCGGACGCGCGCAGCGCAAAGCGGGAATATCATTTATGGCACCTTTACCGATTTGGGTAACGGTGTATACCAATTGGAAGACTTCGGTACCATTGAACTGGTGACAGGATCCAACGGTGAAGTGACCGGTATCGAGGTGGACTCCAGCCGCTACGGATCGACTTCGTTGGCCGTACAGAAAGAGCAGAGCGTGGTTGACAGCAGTATGACCAATGCCCTATGCCGCACGTGGCGCGTGGTGGGCGGGCGCGAAATAGATACCGACCTCTCTACTGGCGAACAAGAAGAATACTCCTACAACCCCAATGAACCCGGGGCAATGGAAGAAATGATGTTCGCCAAGTCGGGCACCTACGTCGCCACTTACAACGACAACACTGTCGACATGGGCCATTGGCACTGGAAGGATGAGGGCCAAGGCATCATCTCTTACGTTTGGGATGCCGAAAGCTGGGAAGGCTATGCCGATGCCACCATTTCTTTCTCGGGCAACACTGCCACCATTTACGAAAGGATTGAAGAAGACGGCTACTTGTACGAGATGTACACCACTCTGGAGACCGCTGAAATCACTCCCGACGACCCCACCGACGAGCCGCAGGAACCGGAACAGCCCACCGCAGAATCCCCCATTGCCAGAGTCTTCGGCGACAAGTGGATCAAGACCGTGAGCGATGACACCTATATCTATGAGAACGGCTTCTTGGTGCAGATTGCCGATGAGGACGACTTGGAGGGCGAAGGCACCTTCTTCCACTACAACTACGTGACCGGTGCCGAAGGCCCGGACGTCTACACGCTGGACGGCACCGAACTGGAGCAGACCGCCACGATTGGCGAGAATGGATTCGTTTCCAGCGTACACCACGAGGAATATGACTGTGTCACCACCTTCGAATACGATGCCGAGGGCCGCATTACGCATATTGTCGATGGGCGTGAAGAGCGCGAATACGAACTGACATGGGAGAATGGCGACCTGGTTCAGGTGACTCGTTGGCACTACGATGAGGACCCGATAGAAAAGAGAACTTATTTCTATACCTATACAGACCAGCCCTCCAACGGCATCATGCGCTTCTACAAGGACTATAACATAGACCTTGACGTTGTGGAGCAGTTCTACTACGCCGGATTGATGGGCATTCACTCACAACACCTCATTGAGACCGAGACCAGCGAAATAAGTGGTTCCGTTACGCGCTACGTCTGGACCGATCACGACGTGACCAAGTACAGTGACTACGAGCCTGATGGACGAGTGGACTACACCTTCTCCTTCTACGAATAATCCCCGACAAGTCAATATTTCTCTATAAATTGCCGTGCCGCCTCGTGCCTCCACCTCTTGTGGAGTGTGTGGGGCGCACTTTTTTTCTCCGTCTCTTGCCGGATTGCAATGTTTGCCTTACCTTTGCGCCCGATAACCGTGTATTCCAGCTTAACCACGTAAAAAACAGGAACAATGAAACAAACTGTATCCGTACCCTTCATGCTGCTGGGCATCCTTTTCAATGTATGCCTCATCGCGGCAAACCTCCTTGAGACCAAGGTCATCACCCTCTGTGGGCTGACGGTCACCGCCGGCCTGCTGGTCTTTCCCGTGTCCTACATCATCAATGACTGCATCGCCGAGGTGTGGGGCTTTCGCAAGGCAAGGCTTATCATTTGGACGGGCTTCGCGATGAACTTCTTCGTCGTGTCGCTCGGCCTGGTGGCCGTGGCCCTGCCAGCCGCGCCATTCTGGGCGGGCGAGGAGCACTTCAACTTCGTCTTCGGCATGGCACCCCGTATCGTGGCGGCCAGTCTGGCGGCCTTCCTCGTGGGCTCGTTTCTCAACGCCTATGTCATGAGCCGGATGAAGCTGCGCAGCGGCGGGCGGCACTTCTCCGTGCGGGCCATCGCCTCCACTGTGGTGGGGGAGACGGCGGACTCGCTACTGTTCTTTCCCATCGCCTTTGGAGGCGTCATCGCGTGGCAGGACTTGGCCGCGATGATGGTGCTGCAAATCGTGCTGAAATCCTTGTACGAGGTCATCATTCTGCCCGTTACCGTGCGGGTGGTGCGTTATGTGAAGCGCATTGATGGCAGCGATGTGTATGATGAGGGCATCTCGTATAAGATTTGGAAGATTAGGGAGTTGTAATCTAAATAGGAATTTAGTTTAGGCGCGGATTACACGGATTTCACGGATATATTATTTGTGAAACCATTGGCATTCATAATTCTATGATAAAACTTAATCCGTGAAATCCGTGTAATCCGCGCCTAAAAGACACCGATAAATTATCATTTACCATATCATTATGACAAACGAAACAGCTTTGGTCGTGTTCAGCGGTGGGCAGGACTCGACTACCTGCCTCTTCTGGGCAAAACGGGAATTCAAGGAAGTGCACGCCCTGAGCTTCCGCTACGGGCAGAAGCACGAGAAGGAAGTGGAACTGGCAAGGCGGATTGCCGAGGGGGCGGGTGTGCCCTTCACGGCGATGGACCTCCCCCTCATCGGGACGCTGGGCCGTAACGCCCTGACGGACACGTCCATGCCGATGGACGAGCGGATACCCGATGGCGAAGAGTTTCCCAACACTTTCGTCCCCGGCCGCAATCTCTTCTTCCTCAGCGTGGCGGCCGTCCGGGCCAGGGAGCTGGGTATACGCCACATCGTCACGGGTGTATCGCAGACGGATTACAGCGGTTATCCGGATTGTCGGGACAACTTCATCAAGTCGCTGAACGTGACGTTGAATTTGGCGATGGACTACCAGTTTGTCCTGCATACGCCGTTGATGTGGCGGGACAAGGCGCAGACGTGGGCCTTGGCCGACGAATTGGGCGTGTTGGACCTGGTGCGCCGCGAAACGATGACCTGCTATAACGGTGTCCCTGGCGACGGTTGCGGACATTGTCCGGCATGCAAGTTGAGACGGGAAGGACTGGAGAAATACCTTGAAGCAACCAATAAGATATAAATAGGAATTTAGTTTAGGCGCGGATTACGCGGATTTCACGGATTTATTATTAATATATTCAATGGAATCCAGCGATTTAGAATAAAAATATCCGTGAAATCCGCGTAATCCGTGCCTAAAAGACACTGCTAAATTATCATTTAAGCATTCATTATGGAAAAAGAATTGCGTGCCCGGCTCCACGCCTTGGGCCGGAAGACGGAATACCGTCAGGATTATGCGCCGGAGGTGCTGGAGGCCTTCGACAACAAGCACCCGGAGCGCGACTACTGGGTGAGGTTCAACTGTCCGGAGTTCACCTCGCTGTGCCCCATCACGGGCCAGCCGGATTTCGCGGAGATACGCGTCTGCTACATCCCGGACGTGCGGATGGTGGAGAGCAAGAGCCTGAAGCTCTACCTCTTCAGCTTCCGCAATCATGGGGCATTCCACGAGGACTGTGTCAACATCATCCTCAACGATTTAATCAAGCTGATGGATCCGAAGTACATCGAGGTGACAGGCTTTTTCACTCCCCGTGGCGGCATCTCCATCCATCCCTATGCCAATTACGGGCGGCCGGGCACGAAGTACGAGCGTCTGGCGGAGGAACGGCTGTTTCATAGGGAGTAAAATTAGTGTTTTTTAGGGAATATCCCCACGGATAGGTATTGCGCCGTATGCGTGGGGCTGGCTTGACGGTGGCAATATACCGAGAAAAAGCGATTGCGGGATAGGGCGGGTGTGTCGTACCTTTGCAGTGCAAATGTTTGATACACTGACTATAGATATGAATACAAAGATTTTCCTGCCTTTCCTGCTACTGTTCTTGACAGCCTTCGGGGCACAGGCCCAGCATCGCCGCGGCCACCATCGCCCTCACGGCATTGAGCTGAGCGGCCGCATCACTTCCACCGACCACGAAACCATAGACTTTGCCAGTGTCTATTTGAAGGGAACTTCGCACGGCGCCTACGTTGATACCGAGGGCCGCTATCGTTTCCATGCCCCGGCTGGAGCGTACACCTTGATGGTTTCTGCCATCGGCTATGAGACGATAGAAAAAGAAATCACCCTGCGCCGCGGCGAGGGCTTCGTGCAAGACTTCACCCTCCGCCCCGAACATCGCCAGCTGGACGAGGTGGTGGTCACCGCTTCCGGCGTGGGCCGCGTGAAGCGTTCCGCCTACAATGCCGTGGCCGTGGATGCCACCGAGCTGCACAACTCTGCCAAGACCCTGGGCGACGCGCTGGCCAAGGCACCAGGCGTGAAACTGCGCGAGAGCGGCGGCGTGGGCTCGGACATGCAGCTGATGCTGGACGGTTTTAGTGGCCGCCACGTCAAGGTCTTCATCGACGGTGTGCCGCAGGAGGGGGCGGGGCAGGCCCTGGACCTCAACAACCTGCCGGTGAACTATGCCGAGCGCATCGAGGTCTACAAAGGCGTGGTGCCCGTGGGCTTCGGCACGGACGCGCTGGGCGGCGTGGTCAACATCGTCACTGCCAAGCAGCGCGAGGGATGGCACCTGGATGCATCCTATTCGTATGGCTCCTTCAACACCCACAAGTCCTACGCCCGCTTCGGCCAGACGCTGAAGAATGGGTTCACGTATGAGGTCAACGCCTTCCAAAACCTGTCGGACAATGACTATTACATCGACAACTACATCACCGAGTTCGGCGACGACGGCATCACGGAGAACACCGACCCCAGCAAGATTTATCACGTCAAGCGTTTCAATGACCGTTTCCACAACGAGGCAGTGATTGGCAAGCTGGGCGTGACGGGCAAGCCGTGGGCCGACCGCCTGATGCTGGGCTTCACCTGGTCCAATTATTATAAGGAAATACAGACCGGCGTCTACCAATACATCGTCTTCGGGCAGAAGCACCGCAAGGGACATTCCTTTGTCCCCTCGCTGGAGTACAGCAAGCGCGACCTCCTGATGAAGGGCCTCGACCTCGTCCTCGCCGCCAACTACAACCACAACCTGACGCAGAACATCGACACCGCCTCGTGGAAGTACAACTGGCTGGGCGACCGCCGTCCCCTGACCAGCCCCGGCGAGCAGTCCTACCAGGACAACGAGACGACCAACAAGAATTGGAATGCCACGCTGACCGTGAACTACCGCATCGGCCGCAGCCATGCCTTCACCTTGAACCACGTCCTCAGCACCTTCGAGCGCACCACCATCTCCTATAGCGGCGGGGCGTCGAAGATCACGAGCTTCGACATCCCCAAGGTGACGCGCAAGAACATCACCGGCCTGTCCTACCGCCTGATGCCTTCCGAGCGTTGGAACCTTTCTGCCTTCGGCAAATATTATAACCAATATAACCGGGGTCCTGTTTCCGAGAGCCCTGACGGCGTGGGCAGCTACGTCAATATGTCCAAGCAGGTCAGCTCCTTCGGCTACGGTGCGGCGGGCACGTGGTTCATCCTCGACGGCCTCCAGGCCAAGCTCTCTTATGAAAAAGCCTATCGCCTGCCCACAACCGACGAACTCTTCGGCGACGAGGACATGGAAGCCGGACGCACCGACCTCCGCCCCGAGAACAGTCACAACATCAACCTCAACCTGAGTTATACCCGTCAGCTGGGCCGGCACGGCCTTTACGTGGAGGGCAGCTACATCTATCGCGACACGAAGGATTACATCAAGCGCAGCCTCGATGCCGTGGGGGGCACCAGCTTCGGCATCTACGAGAACCACGGCCGCGTCAAGACCCAGGGCTTCAACCTCTCCGCACGCTACAGCTACGGGCGTTGGCTCAGCCTGGGCGGCACGTTCAACAACCTCAATGCCCGCGATGCCGAGCGTTACCTGGCAGGCAACACCCAGCAGGAGAGCATGACCTACAACCAGCGCATCCCCAACCAGCCCTATACCTACGCCAACTTTGATGCTTCGCTGACGTGGCACGACCTCTTTGCGGAGGGCAATGTACTGACGCTGACCTACGACGGCTTCTACCAGCATGAGTTTCCCCTCTATTGGGAGCATCTGGGCGACCCCACGACCAAGAGCCGCGTGCCCGACCAGTTGTCGCACAGCCTCACCCTGGGCTACTCCCTGAAGAATGGCCGTTATAATCTCTCCCTGGAGTGCAGGAATCTGACGGACGAGAAGCTGTATGACAACTTCAGCCTCCAGAAGGCAGGCCGGGCGTTCTATGGCAAGGTGCGGGTGTATTTAGGCAAATGACTTCCATAGTACGGCAGTGACACGGTTCCACCCGTACCGGAACCCGGTTCCACCCGTACTGGAACCCGGTTCCGCCAGTACTGGAACTCGGTTCCGCCAGTACTGGAACTCGGTTTCGCCCGTACTGGAACTCCCTGAAACAGCTTACAAACCATTTATAATGATACGGATATGAAGAAACAACAATTCGCATGGGCTTTGGCCACAGCCTTTCTGACCAGTGGCCTGATGACTGCTTGCAGTGACAGTGACGACCCCGTAACGCCCGGCAACGAACCCGGCAATCCGGATGAACCCAGCACGGAGGCGGTGAGCCGCTACGTCATCGCCGCCCAATCCGGTGGCGACAATGGTGCCACCTACCTTGTGACCACCGACAACCTGGACAGCGGCACGTTGACCACCATTGGCAACGGCGAGGAGACTGAAAGTGGCTCCAACTGGATACATTACGGCGAGAAGTACCTCTTCAACTTCCAGTACAACGACGGTGCGCAGGGCACGGGATTCGCCTACGCCCTCGATGCCAAGACGGGCAATGCCTACGAGGCACGCCGCTACACGTACAACCGCACCACCACCTACGGCACGTGGGGCGAAAACGTCATCACTGCTTCCACCAACAACGGCAACCAGGAACAGAACGAAGGCGGCTATGCCAAATACCTCCAGTTCAACTACCTGAATGCCTCCACGGGCAACACCACGACCGGCAGCCACCTGGCCGAGAATTTCCTGGGCAACGGCGAGATAGTCAGCTTTGCGGGCTTCGAGGAGGCCAACGGCAAGCTCTACACCTCCGTGGTGCCGATGGGCATGAGCCACTATGGCGTGCTGGAATATGCCGACCAAATCACCGACCCCAAGCTGGTGACCGACCACAACGGCGGCAGCGGCTCGGGTGCCTACACGCCGGGGCAGATTCCCTCCACCCAATACCCCGACAAGGCTTTCATTGCCATCTACGACGGCGACAGCTTCGACGATACGCCCGTCATAGCCGAGACGGACAAGATTGGCTATGCCTGCGGCCGTATGCGTTCGCAATACTACCAGACCATCTGGGCGGCGGACAATGGCGACCTCTACGTCTTCTCGCCGGGTTATGGCCGCACCGCCAAGGCCGAGGAGCAGGTGGAGGACAAGCAGGACGGCACGACACATACCTTGTATAAAGTGCAAGGACAGCTTCCTTCGGGCGTGGTGCGCATCAAGGCGGGCGAGACTTCGTTCGACGAGTCCTACTACGTCAACCTGGAATCCTTGGGAAACAAGAACCCGATGTTCCGCTGCTGGCACATCACCGAGGACTATTTCCTTCTTCAGATGTATAGCGAGGGCGCAGACAATATGTCCGGCACCACCGCTCCCCGCAACGAGCTGGCCATCTTCAAGGGCGAAGACCAAAGCCTGACCGTGCTGACCGACGGGATGCCTTCGGCCGACGTGATATCTTCCTTCGGCGTGCCTTTCAGCGACAACGGCTATGCCTACATGCCTGTCACGGTGAACGACAACAGCAGCCGTCCCGCCATCTACAAGATTGACCCGAAGACGGCCACTGCCACCAAAGGGCTGACCTTGGAGGCTGACGGCGTTTCCGCCCTGTGCAGGCTGACGGCAGAATAAAGAACTTGTGAATCGAATAGGAATTTTATTCTTTAGACGCGGATTTTGCGGATTAAGCGGATTTTATTTTTTTCTTTTAAACACTGACGACAAATCAGGGCGAAGCCTTCTTTAAGATTAAGATCCGCTCAATCCGCAAAATCCGCGTCTAAAAAATACTTTGATTAATTATCATTTATCCCTACCTATGACAAAGAAACTTTTCCGTCAACTGCACCTTTGGTTCTCCGTCCCCTTCGGCATCCTCGTCACGCTGATTTGCTTCTCCGGGGCAATGCTGGTGTTCGAGGACGAGGTGACGCTGTGGGCCAAGCCGCATCTTTACCGTGTGTCGGAACTGTCCGGCACGCGGATTTCCACCGAGGAAGCCGCCGCCTTGGTGGCTGCCACCTTGCCGGAGGGAGTCACGGTGAGGGGTGTCAAAGCCTTTCCCGAGGCAGACCGCACCTATCAGGTCAATCTCTCCAAGCCCAAGCGCGCCGCGGTGTTTGTCCATCCCTATACGGGGGAGATTGTAGGCAAATACGAGCGTCTGCCGTTTTTCCAGACGATGTTCCGCCTGCACCGCTGGTTGCTGGGCAGTCGTTCGGCGGACGGGGGCATCTACTGGGGCAAGCTGCTGGTGGGCGTCAGCACGCTGCTGTTCGTGTTCGTATTGCTGTCGGGGGTGGTCATCTGGTGGCCCCGCACGAAGAAGGGGCTGCTCAACAGCCTGAAGATAGTCACCCGCCGGGGATGGTCCCGTTTCTGGTATGGCCTGCACGTGGCGGGCGGGATGTATGCGTTGCTTTTGCTGTTGCTGATGGCGTTGACCGGGTTGAATTGGTCTTTCGGTTGGTACAGGGAGTGGGTGTACGGTCTGTTGGGGGCGGATGCACGTCCGTTGGTGAAGGCCCTTCACATCGGCACCTGGGGAGGACTGACTACACGCATCCTGTATTTCCTGGCCGCACTGGTAGGGGCTTCCCTGCCGTTGACAGGCTATTATTGGTGGATACGCAGGTTGCGACGGGTAAGACGATAAACTTTTTAGGCGCGGATTACACGGATTGCACGGATGTTCTTCGATAAATGATAAATGATCTGCGCAATCCGCGTAATCCGCGCCTAATAATAATAGATTGTCAACTTTGTCAGTCTTTTAACAGTCTGCAATCGTGCATAAATGCTAAATTGTCAGTTTCCGCCGTTAACCGCTGTTAAGCTCCGAAGAACCATTGTTAAAGGTGAACAAATTTTCGCGACAAGGGTGATAAGTGAATGATTTTTGTCGTTATTTTAACGCCGAAATCTTAAAACAAACCCGAATATTAACATTTAAAGTGATAATGGTTATGAAACAGACAGCAAAGAAAGTCTTAGGCGTGGCAGCCATCGTGATCCTCAGTTCTGGGGTGGGAGGCTTCACTGCCTATAAGTTACTTGGCAATCAGCAAGAGGCTCCGGCCACTTTCAGCGAACTTTTCCAGCAGAATCCCGATAATTTGCGTTTGGCAGGGCTGACCGCCGCCAATGCACAGCCGGTGGACTTGACCCAGGCCGCCGAATCTTCGGTACACGCCGTGGTGCATATCCGCTCCACGCAATTGGGACGTACACAGACGGTGCGCACGATGCCGGATATCTTTGATTTCTTCTTTGGTGACCCGCGCGGACAGGAACGCCAGATTCAGACACAGCCTCGTGTGGGCTACGGTTCGGGTGTCATCATCTCGAAAGACGGCTATATCGTGACCAACAACCATGTGATAGAAGACGCCGATGAGATTACCGTCCAACTGAATGACGAACGCGAGTTGAAGGGACGTATCGTCGGCACGGACCCGACCACGGACCTGGCCCTGCTGAAGATTGAGGGCGATGATTTCCCTACGATTCCCGTAGGTGATTCGGAAGCCGTGAAAGTGGGCGAGTGGGTATTGGCCGTAGGCAATCCCTTCAGCCTCAGTTCCACGGTGACGGCCGGCATCATCAGTGCCAAGGCACGTGACATAGGTCCGGAGGCAGCCAATGGCAAGGCAGCCACCATCCAGTCGTTCATCCAGACCGATGCGGCCATCAATCCGGGCAACAGTGGCGGTGCGCTGGTCAACGCGCGTGGCGAATTGATAGGCATCAACACGATGCTGTATTCGCCCACGGGCAGCTATTCCGGCTATGGTTTTGCCATTCCGTCCAATTTGATGAAGACGGTGGTGGCCGACTTGAAGCAGTATGGTGCCGTTCAGCGCGCTGT
>CALNEX010000044.1 GCA_939791845.1 uncultured Mediterranea sp.
GAGGAGAAGGCGGCGGCCCAGGCGTCGGCGGTGGCGGTCAGGTAGGCGAACCATTCATCGTCCCGGTCCGGGAAGGGCTGGTAGAAGTAGCAGGTGAGGCAGCG
This sequence comes from uncultured Mediterranea sp., assembly GCA_939791845.1. GTDB lineage: Bacteria > Bacteroidota > Bacteroidia > Bacteroidales > Bacteroidaceae > Bacteroides. The sequence continues at coordinate 105 of CALNEX010000044.1, forward strand.
GCACAAGGCGGTGCAAATCTGCTCGTCCGACGCGGCCGGGGCGAAGCTGTCCTGCATCACCTGCTCGGCAAGGGCGTACCAGCGGTCCATCTTGCGGAAGTCCACGAGGTACGAGGAGGAACCCAGGCGGTCGTAGGCGGCGCAGAGATGGTGGAGGGATTTAAGACAGCTATTTTTTTGACAAAGGGACATAGGGACAGATGTATTTTTTAGACATAGGAACATAGGAACAGATGTTTTTTTTAGACATAGGAACATAGGAACAAATTGGTTAGGCATGGAATTTTTTTATCTTCAACGCTCAATAATATGTTCCTATGTTCTTATGTCTATAACTCATGTTCTTATGTCTATAACTCATGATCTTATGTCTAAACAGTCAATTACAACAGTTTGATGTATTCCGGCTCCACCTCCACGGCCGCGGCCAGCAGCATGGGTATCTCCACGAGGAGGCGTTTGCGCTTGGAGCCGCGGACAGTGACCAGGGTGCCCGTGTAGCCGTCCAGCGGGCCGCCCACAATGCAGACAGGACGGTTGCGCATCTCCGGGGTGACTTCTTCCGGCGTGTAGTAGCGGGGCGAGTGGGTGCTCTCCACCGCACGGATGAAGCGTTCCATCTCCAGGTCGGGGACGGTCATCGGCTCGCGCCACGTGTGGCGCAGGTAACGGTACTGGAAGGTGCGGACACGCTCGACGAGAGGATCCAATTCCCCGCGCGTGCCGTACGCGAATACCAAGTCTTGGATATAGGGCACCTGACGTGGCTTCCGCTTGCCGCCTACGGACATCATCCGCCAGACCAGGGGAGTGAAGTGGCGGATGTGCTTGTCGCGCAACATCTCCCAGGCGGGTACTTTTGCGTTGCTGCGGCTCAGGTCGCGCATCACGAACCACCGGTTGCCCTTGCCGGGGGCAGTGGTTACAGGTGCTTGTCCGGAAGCAGGTGTGGTATCCATTTTTCGTTCAGGGATGCTTTTATCAATCCTGCAAGCGGCCATAACTTGCAGTTACACAATCGGTTATGAGTGACTTCCCGAAAAGTTCGGCCTTGAAGCCAACCGGTATGTCGTGTGGCGTGAGGGTGTTTTGCATAACCTCTGTTGCGCATCCGTCTCTTTCCAAGAGATGATCGCGGGGACAAAGGTAAGAATAAAAAGCCAATAAAACATTCATTCTAAGCAAAAAAATACTCGCAGGTAACCGTCAAGCTGTGTAGCGAAACTGCCCCTCGCCCAACATTTGTTGCGCAAGTGCATATTCCCTTTCTGTCTTTTCGATTGTCAATCAGATTCTTAAGATACCCCTCATCCGCCTTGTCCTTCTCTTGGAAAGAGATAGATATCCTTATTCTTCCCCCTGCTTCTTTTTTTGCGGAAATTTTTCTCCTTTGTCGGGCAAATCGTTTATTTCCGTCGTTTTTCCCATCCTTCGAGGTTCCCATTCGGGCGTTAAAAGGCTATTTGTAATGAAAAATGGACACCTGCGGGCACACGGGGGCTGCACACCCGTTTGTAGCGTACGGATGTGCGCGGCTATCCCTGCACAGGCGAACACTTACTTCCCGCAGACAGCCCGGAGCACCTTTCGGTTGGCTTTGTCCACGGCCGATGTGTCCAGCGAGGCCAGGTAGATGCGGGTGGTGCGCTCCGAGGTGTGCCCCATGGCCTCGCAGATGATGCCGATGGGGACGTGCTCGCTTTGGGCGATGCTGGCCCAGGCATGCCGCGCGCAATAGGAGGTCAGCGGAATGGGGCACCCCACCAGTCGCCCGATGGTTTTCAGATGGCGGTTCAGCGTACGCAGGGCATTCAGGTAGCAACGCCTTTCGTCCGCGTCCGGTGTCCGGAGAATGGGAAGCAAGTAGGGCGAGGAGGTTTGCGAGTGGCGGTTCGCAATCTCTTGCATGGGCTTCTCCCAGCGGACGGAGAGTGCCCGGCCGGTCTTGCGGCGGCGGTAGGCCAGCGTGCCGTTCCGCAGGTCTTGCTTCCTGAGGCCGGCCAGGTCCACGAAAGGCATGCCCCGGGTGTAGAAGCTGAAGAGGAAGAAGTCGCGCGCCTGTGCCAGGGGACTGTCCTCGGGCAGGGGCAGTTCCTTGATTTTCCGGATGATGCGTGGGGAAACCGCCCGTTTGGCCGTCTTCTCCACACCGGTAAAGACCCGGCGGAAGGGGCGGCGGTCCTCTGTCAGTCCCGCCTCCACGGCGCGGTGGTAGATGGCGCGGAGGTTGCGCAGGTAGAAGGAGGTGGTGTTAGGTACGAGCCCCTGCATCCGGAGGTGTGCCTCGTAGCTTTTCATCAGGGTGTCGTCGAATTCATCAAAAGCGGGATCCCTGTCCTTGCCGAGGAAGCGGAGGAAACGGTTGGTGGCAGTGGTGTAGGTTTCGGCCAGGCGTACCTTGCCGGTTTGCCTGAGCCGGTGGGCCAGGACTTGCACGAAGCCGCACAGGTGGTCCGCTTGGATCGTGTGGCCCGTGCCGGATGTGCGGTAGGCTTCCACCACTTGCCCGGCTGTGTAATCTTTGCCATTCTGTTCCAACCGGCGAATGAGACTGTTGAGCCGCTCCAATTCTTTCTTCAGTTGCGTCTCCAGGTGGCGGAGGCAGGCGTTTCGCTCCTCGTTGCCGGACGCGAGGCGACCGTTTGCCCATTCGTCGGGGAATATTTTGTATCCGGTGTTGATCTGTCGGGACATCCGCCGGTGGGTCACCCGATAATATAAGGTGCCTTCCTTGCCCGACACGGTGGAAGGGCGGAATCTGATGCTTACTGTTGTCATGTTATGACAATTGAAAATTGAAAATTGACAATTGAAAATTAGCCGATACAATGAAACGATAAAATCCGCTTAATCCGCAAAATCCGCGTCTAAAGATTAAAATTCATGTATAATGCACAAATTCTTCCCGCGCGAAGTATAAATTTTCAACTGTCAATTGTTAATTTTCAATTTTCAATTGTCAATTGCTTGGTCTCCGTCCCGCTATAATCCCGCTCGCCGAAGATTTTCGTGCCCACCCTGACCAGCGTGCTCCCGGCGCGGACAGCCAGCGGATAGTCGTGGGACATCCCCATGGACAATTCGCCGAAGGCGGAGTCGCCGGCAAAGAAGGTGCCGCGCAGCTCCTCGAACAAGGCGTGCAGGCTCTCAAATTCGCGCTGCACCTGTGCGGCATCGTCCGTGTTGGAGGCCATGCCCATCAGTCCCCGGATGCGGATGTGGGTGAGGCCCTTCCATGCTCCCTCGGCCAGCATACCTCTGCATTCGTCGGGCGAGAAGCCGAACTTGGTCTCCTCCCGGGCTATGTGTATTTGCAGGAGGACGTCGATTGTGCGCCCCGCCTTGGCACCTTGCTTGTCCACCTCGGCCAGGAGACGGAAGGAGTCGATGCCGTGGATGAGGGCGACGTAGGGTGCGATGTATTTCACCTTGTTAGTCTGCAGGTGCCCGATGAAGTGCCACTCTATATCCTTGGGCAAGGCTTCGTGTTTGCGGGACATTTCCTGCACCTTGCTTTCGCCGAAGATGCGTTGCCCCGCCCCGTAGGCTTCCAGGATGGCTTCCTCGGGGTGGAACTTGCTGACGGCCACCAGGCGCACGCCGTGGGGAATGTCGGCCAAGACTTGACGGAGATTGTCTGCCACGCTCATCCTTGCACCTCCGGTTTGTCGTCGGCATGGTAGGGGTAGACGTCCATGATGGGGGTCTCCGCCACGGAGGCTATCTGATAGTCGGCCATCGTCCCCTTCATGCCATCGTCCAGCTTCTTGACGGCGTCGCGCAGGTCGGCGGCCTGCACCAGCACTTGCGTGGAGGTCTTCTTCTCCGCCCCGCTTTTCTCGTCGAGGGTGATAAATACCAACTTGCACTTGAACCAACGGTCGGCGGCCTCCTCCTCGCAGGGGAACAGCTCGCTGAAATTTGCACGCTTGATGTCGGACACCAGGAACTCGCCCGTGATGAACGGGGTCATCTCCTCGATGATGCGGGCCTCTGCCTCGGTGAAACTCAGGGCATCCACCAGGTAAGGCTCTGTCACCTTCTTGTTCATGCCATTCTCCATTGTCTTCTCATATCGAATCTTGCATTCGAACCATGTATGCATTGCCATATTCTTTCGTTGATTTATAAGGGTTATTACTCAATTTGCCAATTGCGGTCGGCAAAGATAGACAATCCGGGGCAATCGGCGAACAAAAATCCCTTTTTTGTTTCGTTTCGCCGGGAAGTATGTATCTTTGCGCGACCAAAAACGAGTGATATGACAGAACAGAACTACACCATCCGTCTCCGCGACGCCGTGGCACGCAATCCGCAAGTACGCCTGTCCGCCCCGGTGGATTTGGAGTTGAAGCCTTCGGAGCACGTGGCCATAGCCGGAGCCAACGGGGCGGGGAAGTCCCTCCTGGTGGACATGCTGACCGGGCGTGCGCCTCTCTTGAGCGGCAACATCGCCTATGACTTCCGCCCCTCTGCGGATGCGACTGTATATAACAATGTAAAGTACATCGCCTTCCGCGATACCTATGGGAGTGCCGACACCAACCATTACTACCAGCAACGATGGAATGCCCACGACCAGGACGAGGTCCCCTTGGTGCGCGAGCTTCTGCCTCAGCCCGCCAACCCCGACATGGCTCGCCGGCTCTCCGGGCTTTTCCATCTGGAGCCGCTGATGGACAAGCGCATCCTGCTGCTCTCCAGCGGGGAGATGCGCAAGTTCCAACTGGCCAAGGCTCTGGGCGGTGCTCCTCGCGTCCTCATCATGGACAATCCCTTCATCGGCTTGGATGCCCCGACCCGCGAGATGCTCTTCGGCTTGCTGGACGAACTGTCGCGGACAGCCACTCTGCAGATCATCCTCGTGGTGTCCCGTCCGGAGGACGTCCCCCCGTTCATTACGCATGTCGTCCCCGTGGCGGACAAGGTGGCAGGCCCCAAGCTGCCCCGCGAGGAGTATCTCGCCACGCTATCTCCCTCGGCATCTGCCGCGGACGACGCCTTGGAGCAACGCATCCTCTCCCTGCCCCGCACTCACAAGGACTATGCGTCCGACGAGGTGGTGCGCCTCCGCCGGGTCAGCATCCGCTATGGCGAGCGCACCATCTTGCAAGACTTGGATTGGGTGGTGCGCCGGGGCGAATGCTGGGCCTTGTCGGGCGAGAACGGGGCGGGCAAGTCCACCTTGCTGAGCCTGGTGTGCGCGGACAATCCGCAATCCTATGCCTGCGACATCTCCCTCTTCGGGCGTCGGCGCGGCACGGGCGAGAGCATCTGGGAGATCAAGCGCCACATCGGCTACGTCAGCCCCGAGATGCACCGCGCGTATCTCAAGAACCTGCCCGCCCTGGACATCGTGGCGAGCGGCCTGCACGACAGCATCGGCCTCTACCGGCGTCCGAGGCCGGAGGAACTGGACACGTGCCGCTGGTGGATGGAGACATTTTGCATCGCCGCCCTGGAGGCACGTCCGTTCCTCACGCTCTCCAGCGGGGAGCAACGCCTGTGCCTGCTGGCACGCGCCTTTGTCAAGGACCCCGAACTGCTCATCCTGGACGAACCCCTGCACGGCCTGGACACGGCCAACCGCGCCCTCGTGCGTCGCGTGGTCGAAGCTTTCTGCCACCGTCCGGGCAAGACACTGGTGATGGTGACCCACTACGAAGAGGAGCTGCCTCCCTGCATCGACCACCGCCTGCGGCTGGTGAGGCGGGAATAATGCTTTTGTGCTGAATGTATAAATGATAGTTTATCGGGGTGGTTGAAGCGGTGGTAACTAAATTCCCATTATCGTACAAACCAAATCTGAGAACTTAACTTATATTGCGCAACTCCGTCCGCTTATGGCTTGCTGTTTCAGAAAAAAGACCTACTTTTGCGGCAGATTATCACAACAAACTGAAAACAAGATGAAAGAAAGACTGTGGACGTTGCTGAAGACCTACGTGCTGCTGGTGCTGCTCTTCGCGGTGCAGAAGCCGTTGTTTATGCTGTTTTACATAGACATGTACGCGGATTGTCCCGCGGCGGAATGGGGGCGAGTCATCTGGCACGGGCTTCCGCTGGACTTCAGCGTGGCAGGCTATCTGATGTCCCTTCCTGCCCTGCTGCTGGTGGCCTCGGTTTGGACCTGCGGCCGCTGGCTGACGTGGACCCTGCGGGCCTGGTTCGGGGTGGTGTCCCTCCTGCTGGGCGTCATCTTCATCCTGGACCTCGTGCTCTATGAATATTGGGGCTTCCGGCTGGACACAACGCCTTTCTTCTACTTCTTTTCCTCGCCGGGCGACACCCTGGCCAGTGCGTCGGGGGGCACGGCCGTGCTGGGCTTCCTGATGATGGCCGTGTGTGCCGTGCTGCTCTTCGCCGTGTTTCATGTCTGCGTGCTGCGGGGTGTGGAGCGTTTCCACAGGCCTGTGTGCCGGTGGGTCACCGGCGGGGTGCTGTTCCTCCTGGCAGGCGCACTGTTTATCCCCATACGTGGTGGCTTCACGGTATCCACGATGAACACGGGCAAAGCCTATTTCTCGTCCAACCAGCGGCTGAACCATGCCGCCATCAACCCTGCCTTCAGCCTGCTGGAGTCCGCTTTCAAGGAGAGCGACTTTGCTTCGCAGTATCGCTTCCTCCAAGCCGGTGACGCGGACAAGCTCTTCCAGGAAATGCGCGACCCTCAGACACTGCGTCCGGAGGCCACTGTACAACCCAAGGACAGCCTGCATGCCCTGCTCAAGACAGACCGGCCCGACATTTGCCTTGTCATATTGGAGAGCTTCTCCTCTCACTTGATGGGCACGCTGGGGGGAGATGGCCGTGTGGCACCATGCCTGGACAGCATCGCGCTGGGGGGCGTTCTCTTCACGCGGATGCACGCCAACAGTTTCCGCACGGACCGCGGCCTGGTGTCCATACTGGGCGGCTATCCCGCGCAACCTTCCACAAGTATCATGAAGTATCCCCGCAAGTCGCAATCGCTGCCCTCCATTGCCGGGACACTTTGCAAGGCGGGCTATCGCGCACGATACTACTATGGGGGCGATGCCGACTTTACGAACATGCGCTCTTACCTGATGTCTTCTGGCTTTGAGGGTATTGTGTGCGACCGCGACTTCCCTGTGCAGGACCGCCTGAGCAAGTGGGGCGTGCACGACCACCTGGTATTCCGCCGCCTGCTGGACGACCTTCGGGCCGACACCGTGCAGGCAGGGGAGGGGCCACGCTATTGGGTCTTGCAGACCTCCAGCAGCCATGAGCCTTTCGAGGTGCCTTATCGCCGGCTGGCTGATGACCGCATGAATGCCTTCGCCTATACGGACAGTTGCGTGGGCGACTTCGTGCGTCAGTTCCGACAATTGCCTGGGTGGGAGAACACTCTCTTGATATTCGTGCCCGACCATCAGGGAGCTTGGCCCGAAGCACTCAACAACTTCGCGGCGGAGCGCTATGAGATACCGCTCATCCTGGCAGGAGGGGCCGTGCGCCGTCCTTGCAGGATTGACACGATAGGCTCGCAGCAGGACATCGCCGCCACCTTGCTGGCACAATTGGGACTTCCTCACGGAGACTTCACCTTCAGCAAGGACCTGCTGGATCCCATGTCGCCTCACTTCGCCTTCATCACTTTCCCCGGCATGGTGGGGCTGGTGACGGACGAGAACCGCGTCTTTTATGACATCAATGCCGAAGAGCCTGTCACCATGCTGGGTCCCAACCCCGAAAGGGCCTTGGTGCACGCGATGGCTTACTTACAAAAATTGTATGACGATATAGCTTCCCGATAAATGAACGAACTTCTGCAACTTCTTAGCCAGTGGGACACAGACCTGCTGCTGGCCATCAACGGATGGCATAATGGTTATTTCGATACCTTCATGTATGCTTATAGTGGCAAGTGGGTGTGGGTGCCGATGTACGGGGCCTTGGTTTACCTGCTCTTCCGCAACTTGCATTGGCGCACGGCCCTGCTCTGTTTGGTAGGTGTCGCGCTGACCATCACGTTTGCCGACCAGGTGGGCGCATCCCTCATCCGCCCGTGGGTGGAGCGGTTCCGTCCTTCCAACCCGGATAATCCCACCTCTGAACTGGTGCACATCGTCAACGGCTACCGGGGCGGACGCTACGGCTTCCCCTCGTGCCACGCCGCCAACACCTTCGGGCTGGCCTTCTACCTGATGTTCGTCTTCCGGCAGAAGGGGCTGACGTGGCTCCTGATGGCTTGGGCGGTGCTGACGTGCTACTCGCGGGCCTACCTCGGCGTGCACTACCCGGGCGACCTGCTGACCGGTGCGGCCCTGGGGCTGCTGGGCGCGGCGTTGTGCTACGTCCTGTTCCGCCGGGTGGCGCGCTACAAGCGTCCCGGCCAGGTCCGCCAGTTGTGGGTGCCCGTGGCCGTATGCGGGCTGACGGTGGCGGGGATGCTGGTGTATGCTTTTATCATTTACTGACTATGGACAATATGAATAATGTAAGAACCTTGGGCGGGTGGATGAACGACCTGCTCACGTCGTGGGGACTTTCTCCCCGCTATGCCGACATGATAGACGAAATGGTGGTGGCCGCGCTCATCATCCTGCTGGCCGTCGCGCTGAACTACTTCTTCCAGGCCGTGGTGGCGGGAGGCATCAGGCGGTACACGCGCCGCTTCCCCCGCCAGTGGACCACGCTGCTGATGGAGCGCAAGGCGGTGCATCACCTGCTGCACGTGGTGCCCGGCATCCTGATATACCTCTTCCTGCCCCTGGCCTTCGTCAAGGGCAACGAGATGCTGGACTTCTCGCAGCGGGTGTGCATGATATACATCATCGTGGCCGTCCTGCTGACGCTCAACGCGCTGCTGCTGGTGGGGCTTGACGTCTACAACTCCAAGGAGATGCGCAAGAACCACCCCATCCGCGGGTTCGTGCAGGTGCTTCAGGTGGTGCTGTTCTTCGTGGGCGGCATCCTGGCGGTGTCCGTGCTGATAGACAAGTCGCCCGTCTACCTGTTCACGGGACTCGGCGCCTCGGCTGCGGTGCTGATGCTGGTCTTCAAGGACAGCATCCTGGGCTTCGTGGCGGGCGTCCAGCTCTCGGCCAACGACATGCTCCGCATCGGCGACTGGGTCACCCTGCCCAACGGCTCGGCGGACGGCATCGTGCAGGAAATCACCCTCAACACGGTGAAGATACAGAACTGGGACAACACCATCACCACCATCCCCCCGTACACGATGGTGAACAGCACCTTCCAGAACTGGCGCGGGATGCAGGAGAGCGGCGGCCGCCGCGTGGACAAGCGCATCTGGCTCGACCTGGACACCGTGCGCTTCAGCCCTGCCGACGAGGTGGAGCGTCTCAAACGGGAGTTCCCACTCCTGGCTGATTATGCCCCCGAGACGCAGCCCACCAACTCGCAACTCTACCGCACCTACATCGAGCGTTACCTGACGAGCCTGCCCGTGGTCAACCAGGAGCTGGACCTCATCATCGCGCAGAAGGAGCCCACGGAGCACGGGTTGCCCATCCGCGTGTACTTCTTCTCGCGGGTCAAGGCGTGGAAGGAATACGAGCGCATACAGTCCGACATCTTCGACCATCTGCTGGCCGTGGCGCCCCGTTTCGGGCTGAAACTCTACCAAGGTATATGATGCCTTTGTCATTTTTCACACCGAAAAGGACGGAATGTCTCGAAGAAAGCCTATCTTTGTGGCTGATTAACCAAGAGAAAGCCGTATGGAGCAACTGGAGCTGATAAAAGAACATCTGTGGAAGAACCAGGTGGACGAGGCCATCCGCGAGCTGAACGCCCTCTTGCAGGACGACTTCGCGGGGAAGGACGAGGCCTATTACCTGCGCGGCAACGCCTACCGCAAGCAGAGCAACTGGCAGCAGGCGCTGAACGACTACCAGCGTGCCGCCGACCTCAATCCCGGAAGCCCTGCCGTGCACGCCCGCCGCGCCCTGCTGGACATTCTGGAGTTCTACAACAAGGATATGTATAATCATTAACTAAAATATAACGTAATTATGGCTAAGATAAAAGGAGCAATCGTGGTGGACACCGAGCGTTGCAAGGGATGCAACCTCTGCGCCGTGGCGTGCCCGCTACACGTGATAGCACTCGCCAAGGAGGTGAACTTGAAGGGCTACAACTATGCCCAGCAGATATTGGAAGATACGTGCAACGGCTGCGCATCGTGTGCCACGGTGTGTCCGGACGGTTGCATATCGGTGTACAAAGTAAGAGTGGAATAATATAAGGATAAAGATATGGCAGAAGAAGTAGTATTGATGAAAGGGAACGAAGCCATCGCCCGTGCCGCCATCCGTTGCGGGGCGGACGGTTACTTCGGCTATCCCATCACTCCCCAATCGGAAGTATTGGAAACCCTTGCCGAGCTGAAGCCTTGGGAAACGACGGGCATGGTCGTGGTGCAAGCCGAGAGCGAGGTGGCTTCCATTAATATGGTATATGGCGGCGCAGGCGCCGGCAAGATGGTGATGACCTCGTCCAGCAGCCCCGGCGTCAGCCTGATGCAAGAGGGCGTGTCCTACCTGGCAGGCGCCGAGTTGCCTTGCCTCATTGTCAACGTGATGCGCGGCGGCCCCGGATTGGGCACCATCCAGCCCAGCCAAGCCGACTATTTCCAGACCACCAAGGGAGGCGGGCACGGCGACTATCGCCTGATTACCCTCGCCCCTGCTTCGGTGCAGGAGATGGCCGATTTCGTGGGCCTCGCCTTTGAACTCGCCTTCAAGTACCGCAACCCGGCTGTCATCTTGGCGGACGGCGTCATCGGGCAGATGATGGAGAAGGTCGTACTGCCCCCGCAGAAGCCCCGCCGCACGGACGAGGAAGTCATCGCGCAATGCCCTTGGGCCACCACGGGACGCACCAAAGACCGCAAGCCCAACATCATCACCTCGCTCGAACTCAAGCCCGAAGCGATGGAAGTGAACAACCTGCGCTTCCAGGCCAAGTACAAGAAGATAGAAGAGAACGAAGTCCGCTTCGAAAAAATCCAGTGCGACGACGCAGAGTATCTCATCGTGGCTTTCGGCTCCATGGCACGCATCGGACAGAAGGCCATGGAACTGGCCCGCGAGGAGGGCATCAAGGTGGGCATCCTGCGCCCCATCACCCTCTGGCCCTTCCCCACGCAAGCCATTGCCGAGATGGCCAATCAGGTGAAAGGCATGCTCGTGACCGAGCTGAATGCCGGGCAGATGGTTGAAGATGTCCGTCTGTCCGTCGGCGGCAAGGTCAAGGTGGAGCACTTCGGACGCTTGGGCGGCATCGTGCCAGACCCGGACGAGATTGTCGAGGCGCTGAAGGCAATGATTTGACACGTAAAGCATTGGACTATGGACATTGACAAGATACGAAACATACTGAACCTCTTCTTCATGCTGCTGGCCTTGCTGGCCGTCATCTTCTACTTCACGATGGCGCAAGACCAACGCTTCTTCCTCTACACGTGCGGAGCGGCGATAATCATCAAGATGGCGGAGAGCTTCATACGTTTCACCAAGATTACCAAACCCAACAAAGACAAGAACAGCGATTATGACAAAAGAAGATATCATCAAGCCTGAAAATCTGGTTTACAAGAAACCGACGCTGATGAACGACAATCCCATGCACTACTGCCCGGGATGCAGCCATGGCGTCGTACACAAGCTCATCGCCGAGGTCATCGAGGAGATGGGCATGGAGGACAAGGCCGTCGGCATATCGCCCGTGGGCTGTGCCGTGTTCATCTACAATTACTTGGACATCGACTGGCAGGAAGCCGCACACGGCCGCGCGCCTGCCTTGGCCACCGCCATCAAACGCCTTTGGCCCAGCCGGTTGGTCTTCACCTACCAAGGCGACGGCGACTTGGCTTGCATCGGCACGGCGGAGACCATCCACGCCTTGAACCGTGGAGAGAACATCACCATCATCTTCATCAACAACGCCATCTATGGCATGACAGGCGGGCAGATGGCTCCCACGACTTTGGTCGGACAGAAGACCTCCACCTGCCCCTACGGCCGCGACGTGCATCTGCATGGCTATCCCCTGAAGATTGCCGACATCGCCGCCCAACTGGAAGGCACGGCCTACGTGACGCGCCAAAGCGTGCAGTCCGTCCCCGCCATCCGCAAGGCCAAGAAGGCCATCCGCAAGGCGTTCGAGAACTCAATGGCAGGCAAGGGCAGCAACTTGGTGGAAATCGTCTCCACCTGCAACTCCGGTTGGAAGATGTCGCCCGAGAAGGCCAACAAGTGGATGGAAGAGAACATGTTCCCGTTCTATCCGTTGGGAGATTTGAAAGACAAATAATTAATGAATCACAACAGCAATGAAAGAAGAAATCATCATAGCAGGCTTCGGCGGACAAGGCGTCTTGTCCATGGGCAAAATCCTGGCTTACTCCGGCCTGATGGAAGGCAAGGAAGTGAGCTGGATGCCCGCCTACGGCCCCGAACAACGCGGCGGCACGGCCAACGTGACCGTCATCATCAGCGACGACAAGATATCCTCGCCCATCTTGAGCAAGTATGACGCCGCCATCATCCTCAACCAACCCTCGCTGGAGAAGTTCGAGAGCAAGGTGAAGCCCGGCGGCATCCTCATCTACGACGGCTACGGCATCATCAACCCGCCCACCCGCAAGGACATACACGTTTACCGCATCGACGCGATGGATGCGGCAAACGAGATGAACAACAGCAAGGCGTTCAACATGATTGTATTGGGCGGATTGCTGAAAATTAAACCGATGGTGACGCTGGAGAACGTCATCCGCGGTTTGAAGAAGACCTTGCCCGAACGCCACCACCACCTCATCCCCATGAACGAGGAGGCCATCAAGCGGGGCATGGAGCTGATACAGGAGGTGTAAGTCTCCATTTGGGGGCGATGCAGCATTTTCAGGCGCGGATCAGGCGGATTTCCCTCGGTTATTCATCCGCATCGTCCGCGCCTGAAAAATTGTCTTTTTCTTTTCTGATTCCATTATGTTTACAATGGCTGCTCGCGGGTGAATGTTAAATTAATGTAATAGAATGGATGATTTTGGAAGAAACAAGCTTTTGGAAAGGATTTTTTTGACAAAAGTATTCAACGATTATTTCCTATAAGTCATTCTTTGCATAAAATAAAGATAGAAAGGAGAAACTATGGCAAGACCTATCAAGGAAACGCCGATACTCTTCGGCGAAGACGCAAGGCGTTTTGAGGAGCGGATGAAGCAAGTCCGCCGCGAGACGCCGGAGGAAAGAGAAAGAAGAAATGCAAACTACGAGCTTTTTAAAAAGATGCTCGAATTGGGAGAACAGACAAGAAAGAAAAGCGTATGAAAGAAAGTTTGCAAGCACCGTTCTCATCTTTCATCATTCGTAAGCTGGGAACAGACGAAACAGTAAAATCGTTCGATTGCGGCGATGCCGACTTGAACGATTTCATTTTGAATGAGTCAAGTCCCTATCGCAAAGCGTTGCTGGCGGTCACGTATGTATTCGAGGCTATAGATGATGCTGAACACGAGCATATTGCTGCCTATTTCAGTCTGGCAAACGACCGTGTGTCAATAACTGATTTTCCAAACAAGACGGAATTCAATCGTTTCCGCAAGCATCGTTTTGTAAACGAAAAGAGATTGAAAAGTTATCCAGCAGCAAAAATCTGCCGTCTGGCGGTAAGTCAAGAATTGAAAGACACGGTCCAAAATTTTGTGTAAATGGAAACAGGATTCAGTTGTAAGTTTCTTCTTATATCTGGATTCTGTTTTCAAATATAAGCATAAACTGGTTCATAATCAAGCCCCAGTTTGAAATAGGCATTGTCCATTTCTTCTCAATCTCCATAAGTGAAAGATACACGGTCTTTTTTACGGCATCGTCCGAAGGGAATGAGAGCTTTGATTTTGTGTACTTTCTGATTTTCCCGTTCAGATTTTCAATGAGATTTGTAGTATAGATTATTTTTCTGATTTCCAGCGGGAACTGGAAGAAAACAGTCAGGTCATCCCAGTTGTTTCTCCAAGACAGTATGGCATAAGGATACTTTCCTCCCCATTTCTTTTCCAGATTGTCAAGTTCCGCGGCGGCAACCTCCTTATTAGGCGCATTATAGACATTCTTCATATCTGCCGTAAACTCTTTCTTATCCTTATAAACGACATATTTACAGGAGTTTCTGATCTGATGTACCACACAGATTTGAGTGGATGATTGAGGGAATACGGTACGAATGGTATCCGTAAATCCATTCAGATTGTCGGTACAGGTAATCAGTATATCCTGTACTCCACGCGCCTTTAAATCAGTCAGGACACCCATCCAGAAAGAAGAACTTTCCGATTTGCCGACCCACATGCCAAGAACTTCCTTCAGGCCGTTCTGTTTCAGTCCGACGCAAAGGTAAACGGTCTTGTTTATGATCTTGCCGTTATCCCGTACCTTGAAGACAATACCGTCCATCCAGACTATCAGGTAAACAGGATCAAGAGGACGGTTCTGCCATTCCTGGGCAGCCTGATTGACTTTGTTGGTAATGATGGAAATGGCCGATGTAGAGAGCTCTATTTCATAAATCTCACGCATCTCTTCTTCTATATCAGAAACACTCATTCCTTTGGCGTATAAGGAGATAACAAGCTTTTCTATCGAAAGTCCACGGCTTTCATGTTTGGGCACGGCTATCGGCTCAAACTGGCCGTTACGGTCACGTGGAATGGAAATGACGGATCGCTGCTTCATGCAGGTATTCGATAATGACGTACCTGTCAATACTTCTGTTATGGAAGGAGAGAAAGAAGGCGATAGTTATACCTTTACGATAACTCTTGCCTCTGATAAATCCTACGACTACTGCTTCTATGCGGATAACGGCACCGCTAACATCACCGACTTGCGCAATA
>CALNEX010000045.1 GCA_939791845.1 uncultured Mediterranea sp.
GCTCGAGATTCCGGCCAATGGTTATACGTGGTTTGTAGTGGAGGAGTAGCCGTATTGGCGCAAACCATTTATAGACCCGTTGGCGGAATTAAGGCAAATATGCACTTTATCCTATCGGTCAGTTGCACGACATTGCGGGAGGATATCTCCGCTTTGGCCCGCAGATATCTCTGCTCATGGCCTTTCATGACCCGATTAATTCCGCCAACGGGTGTTATGGGAAAAATTGAAGGAAAAAAGCTGCCAAGGGAAAAAGTTGCGTATTCGCTTGTAGAAAATCGAGACAATATGCGGTATTTTCAAAAAAAATCCGTATGTTTGTCTGGATTATTATAAAATGAATCCCATGAGAAACAGGATACAAATCTTTTTCCTATTAATCAGCTTGTTTATCCTGCCGAGTGTGAGGGCTTTCTCCTCTGATACGCTTCTGCCAGATTACCGTTTCTACAGCCGCATCAATTGGGGTGTCGAAGCATCGGTGGTCACCTGTCTGGTGCAAGATACACAAGGATTGATGTGGGCGGGCACCAACCGGGGACTGTTCAGCTACGATGGATATACGGCTCGACCGCACTTCCAATTGGGGCAGAGTAACAATACGCGCATCTATTGCGGCGCGGTAGCAGATAGCACCTACCTTTATCTGGGGGCGGACAACGGCTTGCTGATATACGATTACCGCAAAGATGAATATGTAGATAACGGGATAGAATTCCCAAGAGACATACGGGCATTGGCATGGTTTGATGGTCGCTGGTGGATAGGCACGTTGCAGGGCTTATACACCTATCAGCCTGTCACGGGCGAACTGGTTGATGTCAGTGATGGGTTACCACATCGGACGGTATATGCCTTGCAGTCCACTTCGGATGGACGCTTATATGTAGGTACTTACAACGGCTGCTGTTTTCGCACTCGCAAAGAGAACGCCTACAAGTCAGTTGTCCTGCCTGTCGCACGTGGCAAGAGCAACAGTTTCGTTAATGCCCTGCTGGAGGATAAAAGGCGAGGATGTCTGTGGATAGGGATGGAAGGCAGCCTGCTGAAATACGACTTCGTGCGGAATCGGACGGTGGCAGTGGACGGCTTTGACGGCAACTCAATAAAGTCGTTGGCCCTGGATGACGAAGGACAGGTACTGGCCGGTACTGACAACGGGCTGTACGTGTATGACGAGCGGACTGCCTTGAGGCACATCGTGCATGATTCGCGCGACCCGCACTCGCTGTCTAGCAACATTGTTTGGACGGTTCTGCCTGATGTTGACGGCAATATCTGGCTGGGCACGGATTATGGCATCTCTTTGTCGAAACAGAGGTCGTTGTTACAACATGTGCCTATTTCCTTCGTGACTAGTACGGGCGAGGGAAACCAATTCTACGCCATGCTCCGCGACCGTCAGGGTTATTTCTGGTTTGGAGGAACCAACGGATTGATTCGGTTCCGGTGGCCTGTTTATTCTGGCGGAGAGGATAAAGCCATATGGTACAAGATGGGCGATGTGCGCTATCCGCTATCGCATAACCGTGTAAGGCAATTGTTCGAAGATGGCGATGGCAACCTGTGGGTAGCTACAGACGGTGGCGTCAACCGTTACGATGCCATTCATAGGCGTTTCGTGTCCTATAATATAGTGGACAGTACCCACCGATACAATGCAAATTGGGTTTACGGTCTCTCCGAAGACAAAAACGGTCGCTTGTGGATAGCCACTTGTCTGGGAGGTATTTTTGTGATAGATAAGCGGCAACTGCTGCGCGGAGGGCGGGAAACTTACTTGGCCGAAAAGATGTTTACTCCAGACAACGGTCTGTCAGGCCTGTTCGTCAATCAGATGGTGCAGGATCATAAGGGCAATGTATGGGCTTTATTCTATAATAATGTGAATAGCATAGACCGCATTGATCCTTGTACGGGTCGGGTGGAACATGTCGTTCCAGACATCCTGAAGAATAAATATCTTCCTAACTTCCTGCTATGTGGCAGCGATGGTTATCTATGGGTGGGCACCCAAGGAGGTGTGATACGCCTGAATCCAAATGATGAGAGTGTCCGCTTCCTGGCCTTTGACGCAGACCGATACCATGAAGTGCTGTTTATGACAGAGGTGAAAGGCAAGATTTGCATCTCTACCACTGATGGCTTCTGGATGGCCGACATGCAGACGTTGGAGATGCGTCGGCTGAATATCGCCGAACAGCATTTTACCAGCATATATTTTGATGAAGCCACCGATAAGCTTTATTTGGGAACGGTGGATGGCTTTTCCGTGACCTCCCTCCAAAGTTTGTTGGAGCCTTGTCCCGAGCATCCTTTGGTGCTGACCGCCTTGTTTGTGAACAATCGTTTGTACCATCCAGAGGAGGAAGAATGCGATGGAAGTATCCGCTATACCCATCGGTTGCGATTGGCGCACCACCAACGTAACCTTGCTTTTGAATGGTCTGATTTGCCATATTCATCCGAAGAGAAAAGTCGGTTCTTATATCGCTGGAACAACACAGGAAACGCATGGACTTATCTACAGCCCGGCGAGAACCGCATTACTTTCAACAATCTGGATTATGGAAAGCACGATTTGTTGGTCAGTAAACTGGATGCGAGCGGTCAACCGGATTGGGACAACTTGTATGTTCTGAAGATTGAAATACTACCGCCATGGTACTATACGGATTGGGCACAGACAGCTTATGCATTTTTGGCTATAGCTTTGCTGGCTTGGGCAATCAATTTTTTCCTTGTGAAGAGCCGCCTGAAAAGGGTACGGATAGAAAAGGAAAATATTCTAGAGCAATCGAAGAGCAAAATGGAGTTCTTCGCTAACCTTTCGCACGACTTGAAAACTCCGCTCAGCATGATTATAGCCCCAGTCAGTCGTCTGTTGCCGGACATCAGAGATGGACGAGAGAAACAGGTGCTGGAGCAGGTGCGGCGTAATGCCATGAAGTTGAATGCTCTTATCCACAGTGGGTTGGACTTCAATCGTGTGGACAGCGGCAGCAACCTTCTGCTGATACAGTCGCGCATTGAATTGGTGTCTTTTGCCCGAAGTCTGTTCAGTCTTTATGCAGAAGACCCGATCAGAGGGAAAACGCTCCGTTTCGATTTTCAGACATCGCTTCCCGAACTTTATATCCAGATGGATGCTATCAAATTGGAGTCTATTTTGGACAACTTGCTGTCTAATGCTGTTAAATACACGCCGGAGGGCGGGACAGTGACGCTATCCCTCAGTACCGGAGGTAACAACGGGTTGGAAGTGTTGATTACTGTGGCCGATACTGGTATGGGTATTCCTCAGCAAGACCAACCTTATGTATTTCAACGCTTTTTCCAGTCACATCAGACGGCGGGCAAGAAAGAGGGAGCAGGCATCGGTCTCTATCTGGTAAAGACCTATACCGAGCTGCACGGCGGTCATGTGCAGTTGAAATCCGAGGAAGGCGTGGGGACTACTATAACCCTTATCTTGCCGGTGGTCGAGCCCACCCGATTCGCCCCGGAGCGTGAAGAGCACGCCGGACATCTGCAAGCTGCACAGTCCTTGAGGCCCCACAAAGCGGGAACCGTTCTGCTTCCGTCTCCAGAAGCTCCAATGGTTCTGGTGGTGGAAGACCACCCGGACACGGCTGACTTTATTTATCAAGTGCTACATGCCCGTTACCACTGCCGGATGGCACGAAATGGCAGAGAAGGTCTGGACTTGGCTTTGGAAACGCCGCCAGATTTAATTATATCAGATGTGATGATGCCTGTTATGGACGGTTTTGAGATGGTGCGTCGCCTAAAGAAGCAGGTGCCCCTGTCTACCACGCCTATCATTCTGTTGACTGGTAGGAGTGACAAGCAGACGGAACTGGAAAGCATCCGGTTGCATATTGAGGCATTTATTGCCAAGCCGTTCGAGCCGGACATTCTGCTGTCTCGCGTGGAGCAATTGCTGGCTAGTCGTCAGACATACGAAGCCAAGGCGCGTTTGGAAGCCATTGCCACCCCCAAAGAGATAGAGGCGGTTTCTTCCGATGAGAAGTTCTTGGCTCATGTGACGAATCTGATTGAACAGCATATCTCTGATTCGGACCTGAATGTCAACGCTCTGTGTGAATGGTCTTCCACGAGTAATAAGCAGATGTATCGCAAAATTAAACAACTAACGGGCATGACGCCGGTGGAGTATATTAAATCCATTCGCATGAAGAAAGCTGCCATCCTGCTGAAACAGCATACATTTACGGTAGCGGAAGTCATGTATATGGTGGGCTTCTCTAACCATTCTTATTTCTCAAAATGCTTCCAAAGCGAGTTTGGAGTGCCCCCCAAGCAGTATTAGTCCGAATTTTATCCTTATCTGTCCGATTTCTGCTTTCGTGGGAGTGGGTTCCGGTCTACCTTTGTCATCAGATTATCAACCTAAAATTTGATGACATGAAGAGATTAATCTTTACCTGGCTTTTTTGCTTTGCGCTGTTGCCTGCATTCGCTCAGAAAAGTGGACAAATACCTACAATTTACGTTGATAGGCATGGAGTGATGCGCTGGTCGGATACGAAAGAAGAAGCTTCTTTTTTCGGAGTGAATTACACATTGCCCTTTGCCCATGCCTATCGGGCCATAGGATACTTGGGCATGGACCGGAAACAGGCCATTGACCGCGATGTCTATCATCTGGCTCGCTTGGGCATTAACGCTTATCGTATCCATTTGTGGGACGTAGAACTGTCCGATGAGCGAGGGAATCTATTGGAGAATGAACACCTGGAATTGATGGACTATCTGCTTGCCCGGCTGGAAGAACGTGGCATCCGCATCATCATTACTCTGCAAACAAACTTTGGCAATGGCTATCCCGAGCGAAACGAACCGACAGGCGGCTACTCTTATCTTTATGATAAGTGTAGCATCCACCGGAATCCGGAAGCTATTGCCGCGCAAGAGCGGTATGTGGCTGCTTTGGTGAACCACGTTAATTGCTATACGGACTGCAGTTACAAGGAAGATCCCTACATCGTAGGTTTCGAAATCAACAACGAGCCTTGCCACACGGGGACGGTGGAAGAGACCGAAGCCTACATCAACCGGATGTTGCGCGCCCTGAAGCGGGCCGGCAACTGCAAGCCGGTGTTCTACAACGTCAGCCACAACGGCCAGGTGGTGGAAGCCTATTACGCCACGGACATACAAGGCACTACCTACCAGTGGTACCCAACGGGGCTGGTGTCGGGACATACCCGCCGGGGCAACTGTCTGCCGGCTGTGGAGAAGTACGACATTCCCTTCTCCGACGTGAAAGGTTTCGACCGGAAAGCGCGCCTGGTCTATGAGTTCGATCCTGCTGATGTCCTCTATACCTATATGTATCCCGCCACGGTGCGCACTCTCCGCACGGCGGGCTTCCAATGGATAACCCAGTTTGCCTACGATCCCATCGATATGGCGGCCTACAACACCGAATACCAGACACATTACCTCAACACAGCCTATACGCCCGGCAAGGCGGTGGGGCTGATGATTGCGGCCGAAGTGGCCCGGACGGTACAGCGGGGCGAACAGTTTGCACCCTATCCGGCCGACACGCTGTTCCGCGACTTCCGTGTCAGCCATACGGAAAACCTGACAGAACTGAATGATGGCGAGAAGTTCTACTACTCCAACTGCACTCGCACGCAGCCCAAGGATGCGTCCCGCCTGCGCGCTGTGGCCGGTTGCGGTAGTTCGCCCGTGGTGCGCTACGAGGGGACAGGCCTTTACTGGCTGGATCGCTTGGAGCCGGGTGTGTGGCGGCTGGAGGTTATGCCCGACGTCGTGCAGACGGCCGACCCTTTTGCCAAGCCTTCACTGGACCGGAAAGCCATTCAGGTGGTGGATGGAGCCTGGAACCTGACCGTGAACCTACCCGACCTGGGCCATCGCTTCCGGGTGAGCGGACTGAATGAAGGAAACATCCGCCGCGACCAGGCCGTGGACGGCACCATCCCGACCCTGACTCCCGGCGTCTATCTGTTGCAACGCGAGGATGTGCAGCCTTCGCATACATGGCGGGCAGACACCACCTGGCGTAACATACGGTTGGGCGAATACGTGCGCCCGTTGGCAGACCATACCTCTGCTGACGGCTACCTCGTCCGCCACGAGCCGCTGCCTTCCATTGATGTCGGCCGTGACCTGACGCTGACAGCCACGGTGGCAGGTGGCGTGCGCCCCGACTCCGTATTGATTTATACAGACAAGGTCTCTTTCTGGAACGATACCAATCCGTATGTGAAGATGAGGCCAGCCGGAGGCTATACCTGGCAGGCCATCATTCCGGCCGACGAACTGCAGGAAGGCACCTACCGCTACAACCTCGTAGTATGCGCAGGCAACCACCGCCAGACCTTCCCCGTAGGCACGGACAAGAGTCCACTGGACTGGGACTATACCGAATATACCTACTGGCAGACAGAGGTGCAGCCCTCCCGGTCGCCCCTGCTGTTGCTGGATGCCGATGCCCTGTGCACGGAGGCCGAAGTCCACATCCTGCCCGAATGGAGTCGGGCGAACATCCGCCGCGTGCAGGAACGACCCGTTGACAAACCAACAGCCCGCATCACGTTCTGTCCAAACAAGGATGGAGAAACCTTCTTCGTGCGCCGCTACGTCAAGGACCTTCTACGGGGACGGACCTCCCGCTTGGCCGACAGCCGGACCCTGTGCCTTCGCCTCAACACCGTGCCCGACGGATTACAAGTGGCCCTGATCGCTTCGACGGGCTATACCTACGCCACACCTTGTCCGGATTCGGATGCGGATGGCGTGACACGCATCCCGCTATCTGCCTTGAAACAGACCGACACGGCCCTGCTGCCCCGAGCCTATCCCTCGTTCCTCGACCCGTACTTCCATCCAGAGATGCCGTTGCCTTTCCGTCCCGTAGACATCGAGTCGCTGGAGTTACGCCTCGGTCGTGTATCCGCAAACACGGATGCCGTGCTGGAAGTGGGCGAGGTGTGGCTGGAATAGGAATACGGCAACCGGTTGCCACTTGTCCTGTCACGCGTCTACAACTTTACTGTAAAGGCCTACAGCCATGCAAGAAGTTGCCGAAAGGGCCGGTGGCACAATGAAAGTGCTTGCACAGACGAAAATCGGATATTTTTTACCTTATTAATAAAAACAAACTTATCCATTATGAAGAACAAATCATCAAATCCCCGCATTGCACGGACATGGCTATGCCTGCTGTGCTTTGCATTGTTAGGAATGACCTCTTCGCTCTCCGCACAGGATGTGAAGAAGGTGACGGGGCACATCGTGGACGAAACCGATATGCCCTTGATTGGCGCCAGCGTGTCAGTGCCCGGCACTTCCACCGGCGTGATAACAGATCTGGACGGCAACTTCGTCTTGATGGTACCCGTCGGTACGAAGCAGTTGCAAGTCTCCTACGTAGGCTACATCGCACAGACGGTGGACATTCCCACCGACGGCCGGGTAAACCTCCGCCTACAGCCAGACACGGAAATACTGGACGAGGTCGTGGTGGTGGGCTATGGCACCACGCGCAAGAGCGACCTGACCGGCTCCGTGACCAACGTGAAGAGTGAAGACTTCAACACCGGACTGATTGCCTCGCCCGAACAACTCATCAACGGCAAGGTCAGCGGCGTGCAGATCATGGGCAATAGCGGTTCGCCCACGGCGGGCAGCACCATCCGCATCCGCGGCGGTGCCTCACTGACGGCCTCCAACGACCCGCTCATCGTGCTGGACGGCGTGCCTCTCGAAACGGGCGGCATCAGCGGCAACAGCGGCAACTTCCTGTCGCTCATCAATCCGAACGACATCGAGAGCATGACCATCCTGAAGGATGCTTCGTCCACAGCCATTTACGGCTCGCGTGCCTCCAATGGTGTTATCATTATCACCACCAAGAAGGGCTCCGAAGGCCGCCTCAAGGTGAACTTCAGCACCACGCAGTCCGTGCAGATGCTGACCAAGCTGACGGACATGATGACGTATGACGAGTTTGTCCACGTAGTCAACACCCAGGGCAGTGCCGCCCAACAGGCCTTGCTGGGTACCGCCCGCACGGACTGGAACGACGAAATTTATCGCCCCGCCTACGGCACGGACAACAACCTCAGCCTCTCCGGCAACCTGGCCAAAAACTTCCCCATGCGCCTCTCCGTGGGCTACTATGCACAAAACGGTATCTTGGACACCGACAAGGCGAAGCGCCTGACGGGCAGCCTGTCGCTCTCGCCCAGCTTCTTCGGTGATCATCTGAAGCTGACCTTCAACGTGAAAGGCTCGCTCAACAACAACCGCTTTGCCAACACAGATGCCATCTGGAACGCGGCGACGTGGAATCCCACCCTCCCCGTCTATTCGGGCAATGACATCTTCGGCGGATATACCGAGGCAACGGACAATGTGGGTCAGCTGGTCAACGGCGGCACCATCAATCCCGTAGGTGCCCTCCGGCAATACAAGTCCACCAGCCGCGTGTCCCGCGTTGTGGGCAACTTTGACGTGGACTACAAGATGCACTTCCTGCCTGATCTGAAGTTCCATGCCACCCTAGGCTACGACTACGCCAAGGGCCAGGGCGAAATCTACGTGCCCGCCGAGGCGGCCCAATTCGCTACCACCGGTGGCCGCAACTACGATTATGGCCCACAAAAGAACATCAACCGCCTGTTGACCGCCTATCTGAACTACGGCAAGTATTTCGAATCGTGGAAGAGCAACGTGGACGCCACCGTGGGCTACGACTACCAGTATTGGAAATCAACCAGCCCGGCCTACGATGAACTGAACATGGAGGGTATCTCGCAGAACAGCATCGCCGCCACCGACCAGCGCCACGTGCTCCTCTCCTACTACGCCCGCCTGAACTATTCGTTTGACTCACGCTACATGCTGACGGCCACCGTACGCCGCGACGGCACTTCCCGCTTCGGCCCGGACCACCGTTGGGGCACCTTCCCTTCCGTTGCCTTGGGCTGGCGTGTGACCGAGGAAGATTTCCTGAAGGACAATCCCATGCTGAGCAACCTCAAGTTGCGTGCCAGCTATGGCATCACCGGCCAGCAGGACGGCATCGGTAACTATAACTACCTTCCCGTCTATACCATCAGCCAAACGGGCGCGGAAGCCTTGTTCGGCACACAGTATCACTTCACTTATCGCCCCGAAGCCTATGTGTCCGACCTGAAGTGGGAGACGACCACCTCGTGGAACTTCGGTTTCGACTTCGGCTTCTTGGACGACCGCATCACCGGCAGCTTCGACTACTATACCCGTCAGACGAAAGACCTGCTGGCCACCGTGCCCTCGCCCGCAGGTACCAACTTCGACCGCAGCATCCTGACCAACGTGGGCAATGTGGACAGTGAAGGTATTGAAGTGACTCTGAACGCCACACCTGTCAAGACCGAAGACTGGAATTGGGATGTCAGCTTCAACATGACGTGGCAGAAGATGAAGGTCAAGAACCTCTCGCTGGTGGAAGGCGGCACGGCCACCAACATCTCGGCCGGTGCCTGGATTGACGGTCATTGCGTGCAGGTGTTGAGCGAAGGCTACGAACCCTATATGTTCTATGTCTATAAACAACTGTACGATGCCGAGACGGGCAAGCCCGTGGAAGGTGCCTATGCTGATCTGAACGGCGACGGAGTTATCAACAGCAACGACCTCTACCGCTACAAGTCTCCCGCCCCGGATTTCATTTTCGGCTTCAGCACCTCACTCAGCTACAAGAACTGGACCTTGAGCACCAGCCTCCGCGCCAACGTGGGCAACTATGTCTATAACGGTATGGCCATGAACACCGGTGCCTGGAACACCATGAGCTACAACACCAGCCAGCTGAACAACCTGCACAGTAGCTACCTGGAGACCGGCTTCCAAAGCCGCCAACACCTGTCGGACTATTACGTAGAGAACGGTTCGTTCTTGAAGATGGATAACCTGTCACTGACCTACAACTTCGGCAGGGTGTGCCGCTGGTTCGGACTGAGTGCCAGTCTGCTTGTGCAGAACGTCTTCTGCATCACCAAGTATTCGGGGGCAGACCCCGAAGTGCCCAGCGGCATGGATGCCTCGTTCTATCCCCGTCCGCGGACATACTCCCTCAGCCTGGGATTCGACTTCTAAACATCATTTCATTCATTCACGCTTAATCTATTCAAGAGATATGAATACAAAGAAAATATATGGTGCCGCCGTGCTGGTCCTCTGCACGCTGTTCACGGCCTCCTGCGTGGGCGACCTTGACCAATATCCACACACCGAAGCCACCTCGGCCAGTGTCTATACAACGGTTGACAATTACAAGGCCGTTCTGGGAAAACTCTACGTAGCCTTCACCATCGCCGGACAAGAAAAGGGAGGCGGTAATGCCGACCTGACATCCAACAAGGGCGAGGACTATATGCGCAACTACTTCAACCTACAGGAATGTGGTACGGACGAGGTTGTCTATACCTGGCTGGAGGGTGACAACATGTCCGGCCTGACCTACCTGAACTGGGATGCCAACGATCTGTGGGTGTCCGATGCCTACTACCGCATCTACTACAACATCGCCCTGTGCAACGAGTTCCTGCGCAACGCCACCGATGACCGCATTGCCGGTTTCAGCGAAGCCGAGCAGGTCGAACTCCGCCACTATCGGGCTGAAGCCCGCTTCCTGCGTGCCTTGGCCTACTATCATGCCCTGGATCTCTACCGCAATATTCCTTTCGTAACGGAAGCCGACCCTGTGGGCAGCTATGTGCCGCCGCGCTATACCGCCACCCAAGTGTTCGACTACATTGAGAGTGAATTGCAGGCCATTGATGACGATCTGCTGGACCGCAACGATTGTGAATACGGACGCGCCTGCCGCCAAGCCGCTTATGCCCTGCTGGCCCGTCTCTATCTCAATGCCGAGGTTTATACCGGCACGGAACACTGGACGGAGTGCGTGGACTATTGCCAGCGCGTTATCGATGCCGGCTATATTTTGGAGCAGGACTACTCCAAGCTCTTCAACGCCGACAATCACCTGCGCACCAACGAAATCATCTTTGCGTTTCCCGTAGATGCTGACCATACCACCTCGTGGGGTACGACAACCTACCTGGTGTGCGGTGCCATCAACAATGCTTCCGATACGCAAAATCCGGCAGATTACGGTGCGGTTTCGGGCTGGGGCAACTTCCGCCTGCGGGGCGAACTGCCGGCTCTCTTTTCCGAAGGCGACAAACGGGCCATGTTCTATACCGAAGGACAGACGCAGGACATCGCCGTGGTGGAAAACCAGGCTTACGGTTACCTCTCCGAGAAATGGACCAACCTGACCGATGCGGGCGAGGCAGCTTCCAACACCACATCGGACGGTGTCAGCACCGACTTCCCCGTATTCCGCCTGGCCGATGTCTATCTGATGCTTGCAGAAGCCGTGCTACGCGGTGGCCAGGGAGCCACGCGCGCCGAAGCCTTGGGGTATGTTAACATGGTGCGCGAACGTGCCTATGGCGACACATCAGGCAACATCGTCGAAGCACAATTGACCATGGACTTCATCCTGGACGAGCGTGCCCGCGAACTTTACCTAGAGTGCGTGCGCCGCACGGACCTGGTTCGTTACAACCGTTTCACCACCGCCGACTACCTGTGGCAGTGGAAGGGCGGCAGTATTGACGGACAGGCCGTGGACGACCGCTTCAACTATTATCCCATCCCCGCCACCGAGTTGACAGCCAATCCCAACTTGTACAACGAGGGATACTAAACCAACATCTATATTTATTTTATAAAAAACAGAATGACAATGAAGACATTCATCAACCGCCTTTTCCTCCTGTGTGCTCTGCTGGCCGTGGCTGCGTGCGAGAAGGACGAGGACAAGATATACCTGAACAGCATTGAACCGGGCCAACTGGTGGCCTCGAAAGATGCCATCGTGTTGACCCAAGACCAAAGTGACGCCATTGTGCTGTCGCTGGCCTGGTCGGTGGACCGGTTGGCCGTGAGCAACTCCGCCGTTTCCGCCCCCGACGGTCTGCTGACCATGTCCCTGCAAGTTTCTACTGACGAGAACTTTGCCACAGAAGTCGTAGAAAGCGGAGAAACCTCCTATTCGCGGGCCTATACGGGCGCTGAACTCAATGCGCTGGCCAAAAACGTAGGCGCGCAGTCCGATGTGGCTGGCAATGTTTATTTCCGCTTGGCCGCTCGTACGGGCAGCAATATGCAGCCCGTCTATACCAATACGGTGATAGTCAGCATCACGCCGTATGAAATAGACATGAGCCGGCTGTACGTGCTGGATAGTTCGCAGGCTTCCACGGGCATGAGCCTCTATTCCCCGCAATCTGATGGGCATTACGAAGGCTTTGTCGGCGTGACCGGCTGGTACAACTTTTACCTGCAAGAGGGCGACGGCACCGTATGGGGAGCCGCACCGATAGACGGCAATCCGTTCACTCTGTCCTCCGCTGAAAACAAGTGGAATCTTTGGTTTCCGGCACCGGCCGGTTGCTATTATATGGTGGCTGATGTGAACGATGCCTGTTGGACAGGGCTTTCCATGTCGGTTCTTTCCGTGGCAGGCGACATCACGGGCGAGTTGGTTTATGATCGACCCAACAACCGTTGGACACTCATCTTCCAGGCAGCCGCAGCCGGAGAGGCAACCATTCGGGTGTCCGGCACTGGCAGTTTGTACAACAGCACGACGGGCACAGACGATGCAGCCGCCATTGCCACTCCGGTAGGCTTTGTGCAAGAGGGGGATGCTTTGGCGTTGTCCGAACAAGCGGGCGACCTTGTTGTCAGCATTCCCGCTGCGGGCGAAAATACCTTGGTGATTGACCTGAGCGACCCGACGCACTGGACAGCCACCGTGCAGAGCGGCACGCAGGAAGAAGAAGAGGCCAGTCCGCTGGTATTCCTGCCTGGCATTGATGATGCCATCAACGAAGGCTTGAATTGGACGTTCGACAACTACCTCCGTCTATACGACCCGGACAACCACTCGTATGCAGGCGTGGCTAATGTCGGATCGCAGTGGGGTTACCAAGTGGCCATCGAACGAGATAACTGGAATGATTTCTACGCTCTGGGCGAGGGTGATGCATATGCCGGCACCCTGCTCTTCAAGAGTGCCACCAACCTGCCCGCTCCCGAACCGGGACTGTACTTCATGAATGTCTCGCTGGGCAACCTGACCTACAGCCTGACGCCCGTACAGACGGTCTATTACAGCGGCTTCAACGACAACTGGGACTTGACGTCCATGACTGCCACGGAAACACCGGGTGTCTATACGGCCACGATAGAACTGACGGGCGAAACACCGTGGGGCTTCCAAATCGTGCTGGACGAAGACTGGACCCTTACGTTTGGCGGCGGTGACGGCGTCCTGCTGTATCAAGGCGTGGACAGCGTGCCCAACATCCCGTGCAACGAAACCGCCGGCACTTACCTGCTGACGGTGGACCTCGTGCAGGCCACATACACGCTGACGGTCCAATGAAAAGTATAGCTACGAGCGACAAGCTACAAGTGGCCGCACACCAAGAACGAAAGTCACTATACCCATAGCTCGTAACTCGTAGCTCATCACTACCAAATCATCATTAATTCTGACTACCTAATATGAAACTGAAAGAACTATTATTGGCGGGCCTGCTGCTCCTCGGAGCGGTAGCCTGCAACGACGAGGACGAAACCCCCGTCTTTCCCGAAGCTCCCGTCTATGACATGAGCGGCTTTGCCAAGGGAGCCGATGTCAGCTGGCTGACGCAGATGGAGGCCGCAGGTATCCGTTTCTATACCGCCGATGGGCGCGATACCGAGTGCATGACCCTGCTGCGCGACTTAGGCTTCAATGCCATCCGCCTGCGTGTCTGGGTCAATCCCGAAGACGGCTGGTGCAACCGTGACGATGTGTTGGCCAAGGCCTGGCGTGCACATCAACTGGGTTACCGGTTGCTGATAGATTTCCATTACAGCGACACGTGGGCCGATCCTTCCGCCCAGTTCAAACCCGCCGCGTGGCAGGGACTGACACTGGACGAATTGCATGAAGCCATCACAGCCCATACGCAAGACGTATTGAACGCTCTGACAGCACAAGGCATCGAGCCGGAATGGGTGCAGGTGGGTAACGAAACCGGCCCTGGTATGTTGTGGGACACCGACCCGGCACTGAGCGGAGCCTCCTATGACGTACAATCCAACGGCGTCACCTATCCGGCCAACCCGGCCAACTTTGCCGCCTTCATCACCACCGGATGCCGCGCCGTGAAACAGGTCTGTCCCAATGCCAAGGTGGTGGTACACATACAGTCGGGTAATGACAACGCCCTGTTCCGTTGGGTATTCGATATGCTGGAAGAGAACGGTGCCGAATACGATGCCATCGGCATGTCGCTCTATCCTGAGGGCGACAACTGGCAAACGATGGTGGCCGACTGCGTGAGCAACATGCAGGACATGGCCTCTCGCTACGGCAAGGAGGTAATGGTCTGCGAAGTCGGCATGAACTGGGACGAAGCTGACACCTCGCTGGCCTGCCTGACGGAGTTGCTGGCCCGCTCGCGCGAACTGCCCTCCTGCCTGGGCGTGTTCTACTGGGAGCCGCAATGCTATGCCGGATGGAACGGCTACTTCAAAGGCGCCTTTGACGAAAGCGGACGACCCACAGTCGCCCTAGATGCCTTCAAGGACTAAGTCCTTTACCGGTAATAACGCCCGCCACGGAGCTTGTTCCTTTCTCTCCGTTGGCGGGCGTTATTGTGTTTACCGCAGAAAAGTCTTTTTCTTGCACGTTTATTCCGCCGGATTGCCGTATCTTTGCCCGCACAGAAACGGAATGATTTATGGAAAATCCAGTTTACGCCCCCGTCCTGCTCTTCGTCTACAACCGTCCGGCCCATACGCGCCGTC
>CALNEX010000046.1 GCA_939791845.1 uncultured Mediterranea sp.
CCGTCGGCGGTGTCTATCATCAGGTCGCGCACCTTGTCCATCTCGTCGTGCAGGTCGTGGCGGACGCGGACGACGAGGTCGAAGCTCTTGCCCTGCTCGTATACCTGCGACACGGCTTCACCGGCCAGGCAGGCGCTGACGAACTCGGAGAACTGGGGCATCGTGATGCCATGGCGAGCCAGCATCTCGCGCCGGGGCTTGATGACCAGCTGCGGGCGCTCTATCTGCTGCTCCACGTTGAGGTCGGCGATGCCGGGGATGTCCTGTATCTTGCCCTTGATGTCGTTGGCCAGTTGGAACATCCGGTTCAGGTCGTCGCCGAAGAGCTTGATGGCGATGTTGGCCTGCGTGCCGCTCAGCATGGCGTCGATGCGGTGGCTGATGGGCTGGCCTATCTCGATGTTCGCGCCGCTGATGGTGGACAGCTTCTCGCGCACCTCGGCGGTCAGCTCGGCGCGGCTGCGTCCATCCAGCTCGAAGGGCGCCTCCAGCTCGCTGACGTTCACGCCCAGGGCGTGCTCGTCCAGCTCGGCACGTCCCGTCTTGCGCGCCACGGTCTGTATCTCGGGGATGGACAGCAGCAGCTCTTCGGCACGGCGGCCGATACGGTCGCTCTCTTCCAGCGAGATGCCGGGCAGGGAGGAGACGTTGATGGTGAACGACCCCTCGTTGAACGGGGGCAGGAACGAGCGTCCCAGGGTGAAGAACAGGCCCAAGGCGATAAGAAATATCACGACAGTTCCGGCCAATATCGGACTCCCGTGGTTCAGGGAAAACAGGAGCATCCGCTCGTATTTCACCTTCAGCCAACGGGCCACGGGAGCATCCGCGCTTTCTTTTTCCGTTTTTCGGCCTTTGTATTTCAGCATCAGCGAGCAGAGCACGGGCGTGACGGTCAGGGCCACCACGGTGGAGGCTGCCAGGGCCGTGATGAAGGCGATGCCCAGCGGCACCAACATGCGTCCCTCCATGCCGCTCAGGAAGAAGAGGGGCAGGAAGCTGACCATGATGATGAGCGTGGAGTTGAGGATGGGCAGGCGCACTTCCTTCGATGCCTCGAACACGACTTCCTTGACGGGCAGGCGTTGCTCCGGGGGCAGGAGGCGGTTCTCGTGCAGGCGGCGGTAGACGTTCTCCACATCGACGATGGCGTCGTCCACCAGCGACCCGATGGCGATGGCCATCCCGCCCAGGCTCATGGTGTTGATGCTCAGTCCCATGTAGTGCAGCGCGAGGAGCGAGGCGAGCAGGGACAGGGGGAGGGTGACGAGCGATATGACCGTGGTGCGCACATTGGCCAGGAAGAGGAAGAGCACGACGACCACGAACAGTCCGCCCTCCACCAGCGACTTCTGCACGTTGCCGATGGCGCTCTCGATGAAGCGGCTCTGGCGGAAGATGTCGGTGGACACGCGGACGTCGGGGGGGAGGTTCTTCCGGAGGTCGTCGAGCGAAGACTCCAGCCGCTCGGTCAGCTCCAGCGTGCTCGTGTCGGGCTGTTTGGTCACTGTCAGCAGGACGGCGGGCTTGCCCTTCTCCGAGGCCGTGCCCAGCCGGGGCAGCTTGGCGCCTATGCGCACCTCGGCGATGTCCTCCAGGCGGATGGGGGCGCTGCCTCCCGTCCCGGCGCGCACCACGGCGCGGCCCATCTCGTCGGCATCGGTGGTCGCGAGCAGGCCGCGGACGATGTACTCGTTGCCATACTCATAGAGCACGCCGCCGTTGGCATTGATGTTCATGCCCCGCGTGGCGGCCAGGACCTCGCTGAGGCTGATGCCGTAGTGGCGCATCCGCTCCGGGTCCAGTTGTATCTGATATTCCTTGATGTCTCCGCCCAGCA
This sequence comes from uncultured Mediterranea sp., assembly GCA_939791845.1. GTDB lineage: Bacteria > Bacteroidota > Bacteroidia > Bacteroidales > Bacteroidaceae > Bacteroides. Next base: position 1,841 of record CALNEX010000046.1, read on the forward strand.
CGGCCACCTGTGCCACGCCGCCGGTCGAGAGCAGGCGCGGACGGATAGTCCAGTCGGCCAGGGTGCGGAGGTCAATCATCGAGGTGGAGTCGGCGGTCAGGCCCACGATGAGCATCTCGCCCAGGATGGACGACTGCGGGCCCAGCGTGGGGCGTCCCACGTTGGGCGGGAGGGACTCACTGACGATGGAGAGCTTCTCGCTCACAATCTGACGGGCCAGGTAGACGTCCATGTCCCAGTCGAACTCCACCCATACGACGGAGAATCCGTTGGTGCTGGACGAGCGCACGCGGCGCACGCCGGTGGCTCCGTTGACAGCCGTCTCGATGGGGAAGGTGACCAGTTGCTCCACTTCCTCGGTGGCCATGCCGTTGGCTTCGGTCATGATGACCACCGTGGGGGCCGTCAGGTCTGGAAATACGTCTACCTCCGTGTGCAGGGCGGTGTACGTGCCGCCCACCAGGAACAGCATGGAGGCCACGAGCACCAGCATGCGGTTGTGGAGGGAAAAGTGTATGATTCGGTTCAGCATAAAAAGTAGTGTTTAGTGGTAAGTGATTAGTGATAAGTGGTTAGCGTTTAGTGATAAGTGCTTAGTGTTTCAGGAAGATACTAATCATTAAACACTAACCGCTAATCACTACATTAGTGTTCATGCGTGTGTGCCGGTATCGCATTGGAGGCCGAAGCCAGTTTCACCTGGTAGGCCCCTTCGGTGACGATGCGGTCGCCCGCCTGGATTCCCGTGAGGATTTGCACGCGCTCCCCGTCCGAGGCGCCGGTGGTGACGAGTTGCTTCTCATAGCACTCCTCGTCCAGTTGGCGGTAGACGAAGAAGGAGCCTTGCTCCTCGGTCAGGGCCGATTCGGGCAGGGTCAGCACATTCTCCATGGGCTGGGAGAGCAGGTAAATCTCCACGAACGAGCCGGGCACGATGCCCCCGCGGTTGTCGAACTCGAAGGTGACGGGGATGTAGTATCCGTCCGTGCCCGAAGCCTTGCCGTAGGACAGCAGCCGCCCGTTCAGTTCGTCCAGGGCGTAGGTGGTGTCGTCGTAGGGCGTGCGGAAGTGGGCGGAGGCGATGCCTGCCAGGTCCTTGTAGTACTTCTCCGACACGTCGGCGCGGAGGAAGAGGCGTTGGTTCTGCGTGATGCTGGCCACGGGCTGCCCCACGCTGACATAATCGCCCTCCTTCACCAGCAGGCTCTTGACGTAGCCGCCGATGGGGGCAGTGACTGCCTGTCCGTCCGCCGTCCGGTTCTTGGCCACGGCCTCGTAGCTGATGCGGGCATTCTCGTAGGCCTCGCGGGCACGGGCAAAGTCTTTCTCGGAGACGATGCGGTCCGGCAGCAGGGCCTCCATGCGTTCGTATTCCTTCTTGGCGGTCTCGTAGGCCACGCGGGCTTTCTCCACCGGGTCGCCTTCGGCCAGCCGGTTGGACGAGAGGGTCAGCAGGGCTTCGCCTTGGCCCACGCGCATCCCCTCGATGACGTGTCCCCGCAGGTTGACCACGCCGCTGACGGGGGCCACGGCCACGCGCTCGTCGCCCTGTGCGGCCAATACCTGTCCGCTGGTCTTGATGACTTGGTGGAAGGTGCCGGGTTGGACTTCACTGGTTTTCACGCCCGCCGCCTGTGCCTTGTCGGGCGTGAGGACGATTTCGTTGCTTCCTTCGTGGCCGTGTGCTTCGGCTTCGGCCTCGTGGTTGTGTCCGGCGTGTTCGTCGCCGGAGTGTGAGTGGCAGGCACCGAGCAGGAAGAGGCCCAGCGTGCCGAGTAAGAGAGTATTCTTCATTATTATGGTTGTTAAATGATAATTTATCGGTGGATTTTAGGCGCGGATTACACGGATTTCACGGATTAAGTTTTATCATAGAATTATGAATGCCAATGGTTTCACAAATAATATATCCGTGAAATCCGCGTAATCCGCGCCTAAACTAAATTCCTATTTCGCGCACAAAGTTATCGTGCTCCCGGCGCAACCGGGTTGCAAGATGTGCTTGGTAAAGGGGATAAGGGTGAATTAGAGGGATGCAGGAGGTGCACGAAGCCCCGTGGCGCGTGTGAGCGACGTGCCGTGTAGGGATTCTATATAAAAAGGTGTAAGGGAATGACCGATGGAATGGCGGGGTAACAGGTCAGCCAGGAGCTCCGCCGGCAGGAAGAGCATATCGCAGGATAGCGGTTGGGGAATGTCCGGGCTGGTGTCGGGCCGTTGTTGGAAGAAGTGGGTGGCGATGCATCCCGTGTCGCAGCAGCAATGTCCTCCGGCCTCGTCCGGCGTGGGGGTACAGCAGTCGGCGTGCACATCGTTCTTCATGCAGAGCACGCCGTCCGCGTGGTGGTGATGGGGGATGACAGGCACGCCCAGCATCAGTATGCTGAGGAGCAGCAGGAGATATGCGGCGTGCCTGTCGGTTTTCATTTTCGTTCTTTGGGTCTTTGCAAGGCAAAGGTAAGACTTTTCTTTGGATTAGCGGCTATGTTTAGAAACGATAACCCACGGAAAGGTCCAACGTGACAAAATGGAGGGAAGCATCGGAATCTCCTACAAAATCATCGTTCCATGAGTTGAGGAAACTGGCTTCCAGGTTGAGTCCGGCATAGAAATGCTTCAGTTGTGCCCCAAAGCCCAGATGTATGCCTGCATCAAACCGTTTGAAGGGTGCCGCATATTCCCCATCCTTGCTGAACAGCTTCACTTCGTCCGAGTCATCGGACATTTTGCCGGCTATTCCATAGGCTATGTAGGGACCGTAGTTGAAGAGCAGGCGGTTGCCATAGCCGTGTCGCTTGAGCCACAATTTTGACTCCACCAAGATGGGCAGTTGCAGGTAGACGGGTTTCACATCGACTCCTTCGATGGAGATGGATTTCTGCTGGATGTTGAGCGAGGGGGTCAGGGAGAAATAGCGGGTCAGGTAGATGCTGGCACCGACGCCGACTGTGAAGCCGAATCCTGCATCGGGACTTTCCGTATAGTCGTCTACGATGCCGCCGCTGAGCAGCACGCCCGCCTTGACGAACGGCGAGAACTTGCGTTCCACAGGTTCCATCAGCACCTTGACTTCAGCCCCTTCCTCCTGAGGGATGCGGGCACGCATGGTCACCATGCCGATGGAGGCCACTTTCACTTGCCTGGCATCGTCCGGCACATTATTAAATATAAAGCGGCCGTCAATATCGGTCACGGTAGTGAGGGAAGTTCCGTCCACTGTCACTTCGGCACCCACCATGGGCTGGTCGTCTTCTTTGCTGTAGACCACGCCGGTCACTTGTCTTTCCTGGGCCATCGTTGCGAGGGCGCAGAGGCACATACATGCCGTCAAAAGCAGTTTCTTCATACTCTGTCTGATTTTAAGATTTATAGGATGCGACAAATATACGCCTTTCTTTTAAAAAGAAGAAATGTTTGATTTGCAAAATGGCGGAAAAGTGTTTCTAAAAAAACACTGAAGAGTTTTTCCGCTAACTCTTAACACCTGCCGCAAAAACACTGAAGAGTTTCGAGCATAACTCTTCAGTGTTTTTTTGAGAGAGCTTCTGATTTTTGTATTTCTTTGGTTATCAGTATATTGTGTTAAGTAAAATCCTTACAAAAATATTTTTTGTAAGGAAATATGGACGTAAAACGAATATGCAGCAGCTATGTATGCAATTTTAGGGCAAAAAAGACAACAACCAAGGTGTTGAATGCCGGGGAGGCCTCAACAATTATGAGTATTCCCATCGGAATGCGAATTACGGGTCTGCTGCAACTTGAGCCTGCGAAAGTTGAGTAAATGGGCTTCAAATTTTGAAGTGTCAGAAAGCTATATATGACTTCTTTTTAATATACAGCTATGAATTTGGCTATTTATTTAAAAAATAATCGCTATTTTTCTTTGATATTATAAAATACTTTCCTGATTTTGCCGAAAATTAGCGGCTGTAAAACGAAATGTTGCGCTGACTAATGAAAATTTATGGTTTAATTTAAAATACTGATGCCTATGTAGCAAAATTGTTTTATCACCTAATCTTTTATCGGAATTCCGAGGAATTCTTGTAATTAATGAATCTAATTATACCAATTTAAAAGACTTATGTACAAAAATTACAAATCTATCGCCATGATGCTGTTCCTGGGCACATTGTCCGTGGGGACAGCAAATGCAACGCCTGCCGAAATGAAGGTGGACGGTACGAATGTGGTGCAACAGGCCGGGACATGTACCGGCGTAGTAAAGGATGGCAACGGTGAGGCGATTATCGGTGCCTCGGTGGCTATAAAGGGAACTACAAGAGGTTCCATAACGGATATAGATGGTAATTTCTCCATTCCAAATGTCAACGCGGGAGACATTTTGACCATCAGTTATATAGGTTATGCAACTCAAGAAGTGACTTGGAAAGGACAACCCTTGAACATAGTATTGAAAGAAGATACGGAGGTGCTGGACGAAGTGGTGGTATTGGCCTATGGCGTCAAGCAGAAACGCGGCAAGTTGACAAACTCCGTATCTTCGGTTTCTGAAGAGACTCTGACCAAGGGTTCGTATGGCGGCCCCGCACAGGCTTTGATTGGTGCAGTATCCGGCTTGAAAGTACAGCAGACTTCCGGTTTCGCCGGTGCAACGCCGAGCATCACCCTGCGTGGTGGTACGAGCTATGACGGTTCGGGTGAACCGTTGGTGGTTGTCGACGGACAGGTACGTACAGACGGTTTGAGCGACCTGAACTCCAACGACATCGAGTCCATGGAGGTGATGAAGGATGCCGGTGCCACGGCTATCTACGGTGCCCGCGCTGCCAACGGTGTGATCTTGATTACTACCAAGCAAGGTAAGGCTGGCAAGGCTCAAGTGAATTTTAATATGAAAGTGGGTGCTCAGTATTGTACGCCGACCTACGAGATGATGGACACCGAAGGTTACATCTACTGGATGCGTCGGGCACATGCCGAAACGCCGTGGGCACCTTCGGCTAACTTGAATGCCACTACCCGACCCATGAGTACCGGTGCCACGGAACTGAGTTCGACAAGCCAGTATAACATCTTGGGTTACACCGGTTCGGACTACTAGATGAACCTCATCAACAATCACGGATGGCGCGTGATGGATGACCCCGTGAGCGACGGTCAAATCCTGTTCAAGGACACCAAGGTTGAAGATTATCTGGTCAACACGCCGGCCATCTCGCAAGAGTACAACCTGAGTTTCTCGGGTGGTAACGATCGTGGCACTTACTATGCCGGCTTGGGCTACTATGATGCCGATGGTCTGGCTCTCAACTCCTACTACAAACGCTTATCGTTCGCCTTCTCGGGTAGCTACCAGATTACCAACTGGCTGAAGTCCAGCTCTATATTCAATTTCAATCGTGCCCAGTGGGAACGTGGTCCCGGTTTGTTCGTGGATACCTACGGTGACAACACCGGCACGGACGAATACTACTTCGGGCGTATCTTGACAATGCCAGCTACGGTCCGCATGGAAGACGAGGAAGGTAATCCGCTCATCGGTATCGACCGTACCAGCGGTAACTGGAATTACCAAAGCGACAAGTTCCACCGTGAGAACCAAACGGACAAATTCAACATGACTCAAACGCTGGAAGCCACTATCATAGACGGCCTCACCCTGCGCGGCACCATGGCCTGGAGCTACAGCGAGGCCACCCGTGAGTCCTTCAACGAGGCATACTACCAGAATGCGGGCGAACAGAATCTGAACACTACCCGTGCCTCCAGCGCTTACTTCTACCGTTACTTCAACCAGACGTATAGCATTGTGGCCAACTATGACAAGCAGTTCGGCGAACACAGCTTGAATTTAATGGCCGGTGCTGAATGGTGGGACAAACAATACAAGTACATCTATGCCGGTGGTCAGGAATCTCCCAGTGACGACTTCTTCGATTTAGGTTACACCTCCACCGAGGGGGGTAAGCGTAGCGTGGACTCCGAGCATACCCGTGAGCGCATCATGTCCTACTTCGGCCGTGTGCAGTATGACTACTTGGGACGCTACCTCTTGGCCTTCACGTTCCGCGAAGACGGCTATTCGCGTCTTATCAACAACCGTTGGGGCTTCTTCCCCGGTGTGTCTGCCGGCTGGATTTTCTCGGAAGAAGATTTCTACTCGCCCCTGCGCGATATCGTTAACTACGGTAAGCTGCGCGCCAGCTTCGGTATCAATGGTAGCATTGATACAGACTACATTGGCATTTACACCCTGCACGGTGCTTATGGATCGAGCCGCTACAACAACAATGTGGGCTATCGTCTGACCACCTTGCCTAACCCCGATTTGCGTTGGGAGAAGACCCGCACGGCTGAGGTCGGCCTTGACTTGGGCTTCCTGAACAACCGCTTCACGCTGGGCTTCACGTTCTACGACCGTGTGACATCGGACAAGTTCGCCAGCCTGCCTTTGCCTCCCACCACAGGTTGGAGCTCCGTGACCAACAACAACGGTAAATTCCGCAACCGAGGCATCGAAATTGACATCAATGCCAACCTGCTGAAGATTAAAGATTTCAGCTGGACCTTGGGCGCCAACGTCTCCTACAACCGGAACACGGTGGTGAAACTGCCGGACAACGGTTTGGAAAAGAATCGCCAAGGTGCTACGCAAATCTATACCGGCAATGGAAACGAGACCATGTATGTGGGCGGTCTGCAGGAAGGTGAGACACCTTACGACGTGATTGTGGGTTTCGGTGTGGACAAGATGGTACGTTCGGAGGCTGACCTCGTGGATGGCTACTGTGACATGTCGCAAAATATTGCTGTCTACTATGGTCCTCAGGGTCTGCAAAAACTGCGCGATGCTGGCTGGACCGGAACGGCCTACGAACTGGCTCCCGGCGACCTGATGTTTGAGGATATTAACAAGGACGGTATCATTGACTCGTATGACCAAAAGGTCATCGGCCATTACACGCCGAAGTGGAACGGCGGTTTCAACACTACTTTCAGTTGGAAAGGTCTGAGCCTTTACTTGCGCACTGACTTCGGTCTAGGCTTCGAGAGTTACGATGGCCTGCAGCAGTGGATTGATGGTTGTGCCCAAGGTGAATATAACATGACTACCAATATATGGGACTCTTGGACACCGGAGAATCCGAACGCCAAATACCCCCGCTATGTATGGGCCGACCAATTGGGTAAGAATAACTATGTCCGTACTTCCGAATTTTGGGTGACCAAAGGTAACTATTTGGCTTTCCGAGAATTGCAACTGTCCTACTCCCTGCCGACCAACATTTGCAACAAGTTCCACTGCCAAGGCTTGACTGTGTCCGTCACGGGACAGAACCTGGGCTACTGGACCAGCAGTTCGTGCGCCATTCCTGACCATATCCAATACCTCGGCGGCAGCACAGGCGGTCACGGTGGTACGTTGGCACCTCCTCGCACAGTATTGTTCGGCCTGAATGTTACTTTCTAATCATGTTTCACTTAACTGAAGATACGACAATGAAAAAAAATAAACTATTTACCTTGGCTTCTACTGCGCTGATTGCTTCCGGCATGGGGCTGTCCTCCTGCTCGGACTGGCTGGATTTGAACCCCATTGACTACTACGGTGCGAACAGCTTTTGGCAGACTGAAGCCCAAATCACGGGCAACCTGCACGCCCAGATGAATTTGTTCCGCAGTTATACCAGTACCTTCGTCCTGACGTATGGTGAATTGCGCGGCGGTGCTTACACCACACAAGAAAACGGTTCGGACGGTTCCTCACTGAACGACATCAACCTCCGTACTCAGAACTTGTCGCAGACCAACTATGTTATCGGCAACTTCGGTAACCTTTGGGGATTAGTATCGGCTGCCAACCTGTTCATCGCCAATGTGGAATCCACAACAGTTCTGGATGAAGCTACCAAGAATTATTGTCTTGGCATGGTCTATGGTATGCGTGCTTACTATTATTTCACCATGTACCGTAACTATGGTGGTGTGCCCCTGCGCCTGACACCGGACGTTGACAACGGAAACTACGACCCGACCACGCTGTACATGCCTCGTGCCACAGCTTCTGAAACTATGGCTCAAATCAAGTCGGATATTAATAAATCTTTGGAATATTTCGGCGATCAGACAAACTTCGATTACTTGGGTAATGCAGCTAATTCCAAGTATTATTGGTCCAAGGCGGCTTCAGAAATGCTGGCTGGTGAAATCTACTTGTGGAATGCCAAGGTGGCCACTGGCGACCAGCCCGCCACTCCGGCAGATTTGACCACGGCCAAACAGCACTTTGAGAATGTGATTTCTGACTATGGCCTACAGTTGCAAGACCATTTTGCGGATATCTTCGACCCGTCAAACAAGCAGAACTCGGAGATTATTTTTGCCATGAAATATGACGAGAACGAAGCCACCAATGGCATTCCGCCCTACAACATGTATGGTACCATCACCGGTAATACCATTGGCTTGGCCTACGATCGTAACGGCAACTTGTGGGGCAACCCGCTTGACGTGCCCGGCACGCAAAACCGCTACCAGTATTCCAACGCCTTGTGGTATCAGTATGATGCAGCAGACACCCGCCGCGATGCCACCCTCATCGACTCTTACCACGACCAGGCAGCCACCCAGCTGCGTGGCACTTTCTGCTGCAAGAATTTGGGTTCCATCCTGGAATCGACCGGTCAACGGTGTTATAATGGCGACCAGCCGATCTACCGTTTGGCACTGGCCTACTTGTCGTTGGCCGAAATCGCCAATATGGAAGGCAACAATGCAGCTGTGGAAAGTTACATCAACGATATCCGAGAGCGTGCTTACGGCGACAATTGGGATCCTGCCGTGTATGGCTACACTGCTGGCACTTTCGTTCAGAACGAGGTGGCCATCTTGCATGAGAAGGACAAGGAATTCGTACAGGAGGGCCAGCGCTGGTACGACGTGCGCCGTATGTCCGTCAGCTCCAGCTGCGGCGATCTGGACCACATGGTGTTCCACAATGAAGGCCATATAGCCTACGGTTTGACCATTACGGAGAACATGAAGGAACTGACCAACGTGCTGTGGGAAGATGCAACTCCCCCCGAAATCGTGGTGGAACCGCTGTTGCCCACGGAACTTGCCTACCGCGTATTGTGGCCACTCAGCACTAGCGACCTGAACAACGACGAGATGCTGGAGCAGACACCGGGTTACGAAATGCTTGATGAATAAGGAGGAATAACCTCTTGTCTACAGACAAGAGTCGTACTTAAGAAGAAAGGGCTTCACGCTATCGCCTGCCGCTAGGCAGACAAGGCGCGAGGCCCTTTTTCGAAAATTATCTGTAACTTTGTGGCAAGTTAGATAAATAGGAATTGTCATTTGATCATGAACAGAGTCATCTTATTCTGTATCGTCTTGTTATCAAGCGTTGTACTTCAGGCACAGACTGCCTGGAGTCCTGAACAAGACAGTATCATCCGGTCCATACGACCGGACGGACGATTGGCTAGCAGTTATGCCATTGCCCATCGCCTGATAGAGACCACGCGCCCAAGTCTGACCTTCCGTCCTGATTTTACTCCGCGAGAGTTCCAGCAATGGCAGGAAGACGTGGCCGTAGCCATGAAACAGTTGATGTGCTTCCCCGATTACCAGCCGGAGAAAGCGCCGGCCTGCATCTCCCGCCAGTTCCGCGAGGGCTATGTGTTGGAGAAATGGGAATTCTATCCATTGCCCGGAGCTGTCTCCACGTTTCTGGTGCTGCGTCCCGACAAAGCGGAAAACCCGCTACCTGCCGTGCTGTGCATACCCGGGTCGGGCATGAGTAAGGAAGGACTGGCCGGTGAACCGGGTGAGACCGAGAAGTTGAACGACAACTACTTGTCGGAAAAGGTGAGCATGGCCAAGAACTTCGTGGAGAAAGGATACATCGCCGTGGCGGTAGATAACCCGGCAGCCGGCGAGTCTTCGGATTTGGAGAAGTATACCCGCGGACGAGGATATGACTACGACGTGGTGGCACGCATGTTGCTGGAGGTGGGCTGGAGTTACTTGGGCTATACCTCCTATTTGGACATGCAGGTGCTGGAGTGGATGAAGCAGGATGCGGGCATCCGGGCCGATCGGATACTGGTCAGCGGTTTTTCGCTGGGCACCGAGCCGCTGATGGTATTGGGCGTACTGGATCGCTCCATTTACGGTTTTGTCTATAATGACTTCCTCTGCCATACCCAAGAACGAGCCTGTGTCATGACCAAGCCCACGGAGAACGGCTATCGCCCCTTTCCCAACTCCATCCGTCACCTCATCCCCAATTTTTGGAAATACTTCAACTTCCCCGACTTGGTGGCTGCTTTGGCTCCCCGCCCTATTATTCTGACCGAAGGCGGCTTGGATCGTGATTTGGACTTGGTGAAGGAGGCCTACCGCCTGAGTGGACACCCTGAAAGTGTGGAGGTGCACCATTACGCTAAGTTTGCCGACCCGCAAACGCGGCACGACTTCCAGCAATTGCCCCAAGGACTGGACCGGGACACCTACTATCGCTTGGTCAATGTGGATGGGGCCAATCATTATTATAAGAACGAGTTTGTCTTTCCTTGGCTGGAGAAGATAGGCTTCTAACCACTAAACATCCGAATCTAACATGAGTATGACAATGTATTATCTCCTCATGGGACTGTGCTTCCTGTTCTTGGCTGGCCTACCGTCACGAGTCATCGGAGAGGAAACGAAAACGAAAGTGGCTTGCATAGGCAACAGCATTACCTATGGGCTGTGCACGGACAATCCCGAAACCGACTCCTATCCCGCCCAGTTACAAGAAATGCTGGGTGATACCTATGAGGTGGGTAAGTTCGGCAAATCCGGCTCTACCTTGCTTAACTTGGGACACCGTCCGTACATGCAGCAGGAGGAGTTCCGGCAGGCCATGAACTTTACTGGCGACATTGCCGTCATCCACCTGGGCATCAACGATACTGATCCGCGCAATTGGCCTAACTACCGTGATTACTTTGTACGCGACTACCTGGCCCTAATAGACTCCTGCCGTGCGGCCAACCCGAAGGTGCGCATCTTGGTGTGTCGGCTGACCCCTATTTTCGACCGACATCCTCGATTCGAATCGAGCACTCGCGATTGGGAAAACCAGATTCAGGTGGCTGTGGAGAATGTGGCACGGGCTGCTGGCGTGCAACTAATAGACTTCCACGAACCTCTCTACGCCTACCCGGGTCTGCTGCCGGATGCCCTGCATCCCAACAAGGAGGGGTTGCGCCGACTGGCCCGCACGGTCTATTCGGCTATCACGGGAGATTATGGCGGGCTACAGTTGCCGATGCTTTACACGGACCATATGGTGCTGCAACGTGGCATTCCTTTGGAAATCAGCGGGACGGACAACGTAGGCCGACAGGTAACCGTCTCTCTTGGCAAGCAAAAGATGCAGGCAATAACTGATAGTAATGGCCGCTGGAGCGTTCGCCTGAAACCGTTGAAGGCAACCACCGGACTGACGCTCCGCATTGCCGATGAAGAGAAGGAGTTGACCTGCCGCAATGTGGCTGTGGGCGAGGTGTGGCTTTGCTCGGGACAATCCAACATGGAGTTCCGCTTGGAGCAATCGCTCACCGCTGCCGAGGATATCCCGCAGGCTGATAATGACCAAATTCGTTTCTTTGACCTGAAAGGACGCTGGCCTATAAACAACCGGGCTTGGCCCGTGGCTGCCCTCGACTCGGTGGATCGTCTGAAGTACTATGCAGATGCCCATTGGCAGCTTTGCACGTCCGAACAAGCCGCCCGCTTTTCGGCCATCGGATACTACTTCGGCCGAATGCTGCAAGACAGCCTGCAAGTGCCCGTGGGGTTGATTTGCAACGCCGTGGGCGGATCGCCTACCGAGTCGTGGATAGACCGGAGCACCTTGGAACACCACTTGCCCGGCATCCTATGCAACTGGCCGAAGAACGACTATGTGCAACCTTGGGTGGGCGAACGCGCACTGATCAACATCAAGCATCGCACCCACCCGCTGCAACGCCATCCCTACGATCCTTGCTATCTATACGAGAGCGGCATTCTCCCGCTGCAACACTTCCGCATCAAGGGTGTCATTTGGTACCAAGGAGAGTCCAATGCCCACAATGTCGAACTGCACGAACAACTCTTCACTCTCCTGGTAAACAGTTGGCGTACATATTGGCAACAGCCGGAAATGCCCTTCTACTTTGTGCAACTTTCCAGTCTGAACCGTCCATCATGGACGTGGTTTCGCGATAGCCAACGTCGTCTGATGCAGCAATTGCCCCATACCGGCATGGTCGTGTCCTCGGATAAGGGCGACTCGCTCAATGTACATCCTCGGGACAAACGCCCGATAGGCGAACGCTTGGCACGTTGGGCCTTGTACTGTGACTATGGTTACGATGTGCTTCCGTCCGGTCCCTTGTTCCACTCGGCACAGCTGGAAGGCAACCGTGTACACCTTCGCTTCGACTACAGTCAAGGACTCGGCATCTCTGACGGGCTGGCTCCCCGTTGTTTCGAGGTGGCCGAGATTGACGGCCTGTACTATCCGGCTCAGGCTGTTATCAAGGACGGGGAAGTCTTCCTTTGGTCGGACCAAGTGTCCTGCCCCGCCTATGTGCGTTACGGTTGGCAGCCCTTCACCCGTGCTAACCTGGTCAATGAAGACGGCCTGCCTGCCTCTACGTTCCGGGCAGAGGTATTACAACCGTAAGTTGGCAAGTTACTGGGCAGGGAATTTTTATGTCCAAGCTATGGAATTGTCGTAATGGCTGATGTTTATTCGCTCAGCCCATATTCCCCTGCCTCTTCCGTCACCTGCCGTTGCAGTTCGTCCAGCGTATATTCCTTGCCGCTGAACTTCACCGTGGCCATGGGCGGGTCGAGGGTGACGGTGGCGCTGACGCCTTCCAGTTTGTTCAATGCTTTCTCCACGTGCATGCGGCAGTGGTTGCACATCATGCCGCTTACTTTGAATTGCTTTTCCA
>CALNEX010000047.1 GCA_939791845.1 uncultured Mediterranea sp.
TGAATTTCAATAATTTCAAAGAGCTCCTATGATTTTTTAGTGGACACTAATGATTATGCGTATGAAATACATTCGGATGATTCTGGTGGCGGCTGTGTCCGTCGTGTTTTTTTCGGCCTTTACGATGAAGGGCGGTGACAAGCCCGTGTACGTCTTTGGCGTGGGAGCCTCGTTCAAGGATTCGGTGGTCTACTTCACCGAGGTGCAGGTGGTGGACAGTGTGGCGCTGAAGGACGGTCTCCTGCCCGACCGTGAGCAGTATTCCTTTCAGTTAAAGAACTACCTGGAGTATCAGAAGGGCAAGCCCGATTATACGTGCGCCATCTACTTCTCCGAGCACAAGGCCAAGCTGGAGAAAGAGGCTGCCAAGGTGCGCAAGCTGTATGAAAAAGGTGACGCCTATAAGCTGGAAAGTGTCAAGACGACCGAGTTTGTCTTCAAAAAGCCACAATATTAAATAACGATGCGCAGCGTGTTTTCCTGGTGGATGTGTGCCTTGTTCATCGTCTTTTTCGCGTCGTGCGGAGAAGGGGATGAGCCGGTAGGTCCCGTGGCACCCGACAAGCCCGCGGAGCCTGCACGGCGCACGGTGTTGCTCTACTTTGCGGCGGACAATAACTTGGCCCCCTATGCCAAGACCGACTTGGAGGAAGCCAAGGCCGGATTGCTCGCTTCGTCTGTCGAGGGGATACATTTGTTGGTCTATTGTGACTTCGGAGGCGATGTCCGCCTGATTGAGTTGGTCAAGGAGGGAGATGCAGTCTCCGAGAAGGTCATCCGGGAATATGGCGAGCGCAATTCCGTGGGCGTGGACGAGACGCGCGAGGTCTTTTCCGATGCCTTCACTCATCCTGATTACGAGGCGGAGAGCTATGCCTTGGTCTATTGGTCGCATGGAGATGGTTGGATTCCTTATCCCGTCCCCTCCACCCGCTGGATAGGGCAGGACAAGGGAGAAGGCGACAAGCGCATGAACCTCTCCGATTTCATCAGTACCTTGGAGGGGATGCCGCACCTCGATTTCATCTACTTTGATGCCTGTTTTATGCAGTCCATCGAGGTGGCCTATGCTCTTCGGGAATACACCGACTATTATATGGCTTCGCCCACCGAGACGCCCGGCACCGGTGCGCCCTACGAGCGTATCCTGTCCGCCATGCTGACGGAAGGTGCTTCCGTGGAGATGGCCGACATCTACTATCAGACCTACGAAACCTATTACAATGGCACTGTTCACGGAGGCTACACCACCGAGGATTGGACCGCCGGTGCCTCCATCTGCGTGCTTTCCACTGCCGAATTGGAGTCGTTGGCCTCCCTGACCGCGCAACTCTTGCCCGAAGATGCCTTGGAGGTGGCAGACCTGCGCTCCTTGTCCTTCAACTATGACAAGCGCTCCAAGAATTCCAGTGTCTATGTGGGCTACTACGATTGGGACGACATGATGCAGGCCCTGCTGGACGAGGCGGATTATGCCACGTGGAAGCAGGCGTTCGATGCCTCCGTTGCCTATTGGGCCACCACGCCGATGAACTATTCTTCTTCCGCCGGCATGTTCTCGATGGAGGGGACGAGCGGCATCAGCCACTACATCCCCCAATCCCTCACTTCCGATGCTGCCGCGGCCTATCGCGACACGGAGTGGTACGAAGCCGCCGGCCTTGCCAAGCTGGGCTGGTAAGGGGCTTTGTCAGCGGGTCAGGTCTTCTTTCAAGGCACGTATGGCCGCTTCCGCATCACCCTCTTTTGTGTTCAGTAAGGTCACGAAGCGGCTTCCCACGATGGCTCCCGAAGCGTTGGCACAAGCCGCTTCGAAGGTCTTCCGGTTGCTGATGCCGAAACCAATCATCCGTGGATTGCGCAGGTTCATGGCACTGATTTTCCGGAAATACGCTTGCTTGGCGGCATCAAAGTCTTTTTGCGCCCCGGTGGTGGCCGCGCTGGACACCATGTAGATGAAGCCGTCCGTGTGGGCGTCTATCTCGCGGACGCGTTCTTCGCTGGTTTCGGGGGTGATGAGCATGATGACTTTTATGCCATATTGTTCGGCCAAGGCCTTGTAATGTTCCTCGTATTCATGGAAAGGCAGGTCGGGGATGATGACCCCGTCGATGCCGCACCGCACGCACTCCTGGCAAAAGCGTTCGAAGCCGAATTGCATGATCGGATTCAGGTAGCCCATCAGGAGGAGCGGGATATGCACGTCTTGCCGGATGCCGGTCAGTTGGTGGAAGAGCAGGCGGAGGGACATCCCGTTGCGCAGGGCGCGGGTGGCCGCCTCTTGTATGACCACGCCGTCGGCCATCGGGTCGCTGAAGGGGATGCCTATCTCTATCATGCCCACGCCGTTGCGCTGGAGGGTGCGGATGACGTCGGCTGTCCCGTCCAGTGTCGGGCAACCGGCGCAGAAGTAAATGGAAAGCAGGTTCTTGGGGTTGCTTTCAAAGAGTTGGTTGATTCGGTTCTTCATAATGATGTCTGTTGTTACATGATAAATTATCGGGTTGTTTTTTGGCGCGGATTACGCGGATTTAGCTTCGCTCAAAACATCGTTTGATTATGCTAAGGAATAGTCACAGATTAAGTTTTATCATAGAATTATGAATGCTAATGGTTTCACAAATAATATATCCGTGAAATCCGCGTAATCCGCGCCAAAACTAAATTCCTATTTTTATTTTTCCAGTTCTTGCAGGAACTGTCGCAGCCTCTCCACATCCTTCACTCCCGGCGAAAGCTCGAAGCGGCTGTTCAGGTCCACGCCCGCCAGACGGGGATGCCGGAAGGCGCGGATGGCCTTGGCGCTGTACGCATTGATGCCCCCGCCAAGCAGGAAAGGCGTCTGTCCGTGGTAGTGGCGCAGCAGTGTCCAGTCGAATTGCTCGCCCGAACCTCCGTACTTGGGTGTCTTGGTGTCGAACAGGAAATAATCGCACAGGCCCTCGTAGGCTTGGGTGGCTGGCAGGTCTTTGGCTTGCGCGATGGCAAAGGCCTTGATGAGGCGGAAGCCATGGCTTTGCAGCGTGCGGCAATAGCCGGGCGACTCCGTGCCGTGCAGTTGGAGGTAGTCCAAGGCGAAGCGGTCGGCGTAGGTGATCACTTCCTCTTTCGGCTGGTTGACGAAGACACCCACGCGCCGGGCTTTCCGGGGCAGGTAGCCGGGCATCTGGCAGAGGCACCGCGGGGATTTCGGGTAGAAATTGAGTCCTATCAGGTCCACGCCCAGCTCTTCGGTCTCGCGGATATTGTCGGCTTGCGTCATGCCGCAGACTTTAATCAGGTATTTCTTCTTTTCCATCTTTTTCGGTGATTGCGTGCACGAAGGCGGCCAAGGTGTCGCCCGGTGCATCGGTTTTCATGAAACATTCGCCCATCAGGAAGCCGCGGAAGCCCTCGGCGCGCAGGCGGCGTACGGTTTCCGGGTGGGAAATGCCGCTTTCGGAGACGAGGCAAAGGTCTGCGGAGGTGTTGGCAAAGTTCTGCAAAGCTTTGGCCATCGCAAAGGAATGGCGCACGTCTGTCCGGAAACTGCCCAAATGCCGGTTGTTCACGCCCAGCATGTCGGGATTCAGGGCTGCGTAGGCCAGCTCTTCGACCGAATGGATTTCCAGCAACACCTCCAGCCCGAGGCGGTGCGCCTGTGTGAGCAACCGGGCGCAGTCCTCCTGCGGGAGGCAGGCGGCAATGAGCAGCACGGCATCGGCACCGCCCAGGCGGGCTTGCAGCAGTTGGTATTCGTCGATGATGAAGTCCTTGCGCAGCAGGGGGAGCGCGGTACACGTCCGGGCCGTGCGCAGGTCTGCCCATGTCCCGCCAAAGTAGGCTTCGTCCGTCAATACGGAGAGGGCCGATGCGCCTGCCTGTTCGTAGGCCGGGGCGATGACGGACGGGTCGGCCTCGCGCTGAATCCATCCCTTTGAAGGCGAACGGCGTTTGAACTCGGCGATGATGCCCGTGGGCGAGGCGAGCAATGCCTGTTTCATGCTCCGGCAGGGGAGGAGGGCCTTTTCTTCTATCCGCCTTTCCAATTCCATAGTGGGGATGGCTTGTTTCATCCGCTCCACTTCTAGGCGTTTGTGGGCGATAATGTCGGTCAATATGTCTTGCATAATAAATGATAATTTATCGGATTGTTTTTTGGCGCGGATTACGCGGATTCCACGGATATTTTTTATTCTAAATCGTTGGATTCCATTGGCTATATAAATAATAAATCCGTGAAATCCGTGTAATCCGCGCCTAAACTAAATTCCTGTTTATCGGTTAATCTCCAGAAACTTCCTGAACATCTCCAACGCCCGTCCGCTTTCCAGCGATTCGTGGGCAAGGGCGATGCATGCTTCTATCTCTTTCTCCGGTTCCATCACCTGGATGGCGAAGCCGGCATTGACAATGACGCATTGCCGTTGGGCGCGGGTGGCGCGGCCGGTCAACACCTCGTCGAAGATGCGGGCGGCATCGGCCTTGCTTGCCCCGCCGAAGAGCTCTTGCGGACGGGCTGCCTCAAAGCCAAGGTCTTGCGGGCGGTAGATGCGTTCGTAGTGGCGGGTCATCACCTTGAACTCGTCCGTCAGGGAAATCTCGTCATAGCTGTCCAGGCTGTTCACCACCGCGAAGTCCACGCCCAGCCGGTAGAACACCTGGGTGTACAGGCGCATCTGTGCCAAGTCTGCCACGCCCAGTAGCTGGTAGGCGGGTTGGCAGGGGTTGACCAGCGGCCCCAGCAGGTTGAACAAGGTCCGCACGCCGAGGGCACGGCGCACCGGTGCCACGGACTTCATCGCCGGGCTGAACAGTTGGGCGTGCAGGTAGGCCACGTTGCACACATCCATCGAACGGCGCAGACGGTCGGCATCGGCAGTGAAGCGCACGCCGTGCTCTTCTATCACGTTGCTGGCGCCGCTCACCGACGTGGCCCCGTAATTGCCGTGTTTCGCCACCTTGTATCCCGCTCCTGCCACGACAAAGCAGGCGCAGGTGGAGATGTTGAACGTGTTCTTGCCGTCGCCGCCCGTGCCCACGATGTCGATGGGGCGGTAGGGGGAGAAGTCCACCGGCACGCGCGTCTCCATGAGTGCTTGGCGGAAGCCGATGAGTTCGTCCACGGTGATGCCGCGCATTTGGAAGGCGGTCAGCAAGGCGGCTATCTGTGCGTCCGCATACCGGCCGGTGCTGATGTCCAACAGCAGGGTGCGGGCTTCTTCTGTGGTCAGCTCTTCGTGGTGGAAGAGCCGGTTGAGTATCTGTTTCATTGTAGAGTATTAAATGATAATTTATCAGTGTCTTTTAGGCGCGGATTACACGGATTTCACGGATTAAGTTTTATCATAGAATTATGAATGCCAATGGTTTCACAAATAATATATCCGTGAAATCCGTGTAATCCGCGCCTAAACTAAATTCTTATTTTCTTTTCAGCCAATTGCTCATGATTTGTGCCCCTTGCGGCGTCAACACCGATTCGGGATGAAATTGCAGCCCCTGGATGTCCAGGCTTTGGTGGCGTATGGCCATGATTTCTCCGTTCTCGTCCACGGCCGTCACCGCGAGGCAGGAGGGGAGCGAATCCTTTCGGATCACCCACGAGTGGTAGCGTCCGACGGCTATCTCGTCCGGCAATCCTTGGAAAAGACCCGTTTTGTCCAGCAGGCGGACGGGTGTCTGCACGCCGTGGAATACTTTTTTCAGGTTTTCCAGCCGTGCGCCGAAGGCTTCCCCGATGGCCTGATGCCCCAGGCAGATGCCCAGTATCGGCTTGCGTCCCGCATACGTTCGGATCACCTCCGGCATCTGTCCCGCCTCGCTGGGAATACCCGGGCCGGGCGACAGCAGTATCTTATCATACACTTCCAATTCTTTCAGGTCGAATTGGTCGTTTCTCCGTACGTCCACTTCGGTGCCCAAGGCTTTCAGCAGGTGCGCCAGGTTATAGGTGAACGAGTCGTAATTGTCTATCAATATGATTTTCATCCTTTCATCCTTTCTGCCATTTCAATGGCTTTGCGCAGGGCGCCCAGTTTGTTGTTCACTTCCTGCAGTTCATACTCTTCATTGCTCCTGGCCACGATGCCGCCGCCCGCCTGAAACCAAAGCACGCCGTTACGGCTGACAAAGGTGCGGATGGTAATGGCTTGGTTGAGCGAGCCGTCCAGCCCGATGAAGCCGATGCATCCGCCGTAGGCACCGCGGTTGTGCGGCTCCAGTTCGCTGATAATCTGCAAGGCCCGCACCTTGGGCGCACCGCTCAGCGTGCCGGCGGGGAAGGTGTCTATGAAGGCGCGGATGGGGTTGGCCCCTTCTTCCAAGGTCCCGCTCACGCGGCTCACCAGGTGGATGACGTGGCTGTAATATTGGATGTCCTTGAAGAAGTCCACGTGGACATCGTGGCAGTTGCGGCTCAGGTCGTTCCTTGCCAGGTCCACCAGCATCACATGCTCCGCATTCTCCTTCGGGTCGGCCAGGAGGGCGCGTGCGTTGGCTTCGTCCTGCCTGCGGTCTCCCGTGCGGCGGGTGGTGCCGGCAATGGGGTCGATGACGGCTTGCCTTCCCTCGATGCGGCAATGCGTCTCCGGCGAGGAGCCGAACAGGCGGAAGCCGCCGAAGTCGAAATAAAACAGGTAGGGCGACGGGTTGATGCTGCGCAGGGCGCGATACAGCTTGAAGTCATCGCCCACGTAGCGTTGCTCGAAGCGGCGCGACAGGACCACCTGGAAGACGTCGCCCCGCAGGCAGTGTGCGATGCCCCGGCGGATGTTGGCCTTGTGCTGTTCATCGGTCAGGGGCGAGGTGACAGGGCCGGTGGCGCGGAAGTCGTAGACGCTGTAGTTGCGGTCGTGGATGGCGCGTTGCACGCGGTCCAGGCCGCTGGGCTCGCCTTCCGCCTGCATCTCCAGCAAGAGCAGTTCACTGTGGTAGTCGTGGAAGACGATGATATATTTATATACTATGTATAGCAGGTCGGGCGCGTCGTTGATGGCTTCGCGGCTGTCCTTGACGGCAATGTTCTCGAAGTAGCGCACGGCGTTGAAGGACGTGTAGCCGTACAGTCCGCAGTAGTGCCGGTATTCTCCTTCGACATGGAAGCGGGAAAGAAAGTCGTTCAGCGCGTCCTCCACGCGGTAATCTTTGCCGAGTTCATGTTCCTCGCGCCCTCCGTCCGGCAGGCGGAACAGCACCTGGCCGTGGCCGATGGCAATGCTGGCCAGGGGGCACAGGCCGATGAACGAACGGTTGTTCTCGTTCCCGTGGTAGTCCGAACTCTCCATCAGGGTGCTCTGCGGGAAGACGTCGCGCACCTTCAGGTAGGTGCCCACCGGGGTGTGGAGGTCGCCCAGGAGGGTGCGGTGGTTGGTGTGGTAAGTATAGGTTTTCATAAGGGTGGTGTTTGTTAAATGATAATTTATCGGATTGTTTTTTGGCGCGGATTACGCGGATTCCACGGATATTTTTTATTCTAAATCGTTGGATTCCATTGGCTATATAAATAATTAATCCGTGAAATCCGTGTAATCCGCGCCTAAACTAAATTTCTGTTTATCCAAACCTCAGATACGTCTCCATATCCTTGTCGCCCCGCCCCGACACGGTCAGCACCACGACATCCTCCGGCTTGAAGCGCAGCTTGCCGAGGGCGCCCAGGGCATGGGCACTCTCCAAGGCGGGGATGATGCCCTCCAGGCGGGTCAGCTCGTAGGCGGCACGGATGGCCTCGTCGTCGTTGACGGCCAGAACGATGGCGCGTTTCTGCCGGGCCAGGTTGGCATGCATCGGGCCGATGCCGGGATAGTCCAGCCCGGCGGAGATGGAGTAGGGCTCCTCGATCTGCCCGTCCTCGTTCTGGATGACGTAGGTGCGTGCCCCGTGGATGATGCCCATGCGTCCCAGAGCAATGGTGGCGGCGGTCTGTCCGGTCTCCACGCCCTTGCCTCCGGCCTCGGCCAGGACAATCTGTACGCGCGGGTCGTCCACGTAGTGATAGATGGTGCCGGCTGCATTGCTTCCACCGCCCACGCAGGCAATGAGGTAGTCGGGATGGTCGCGGCCTTCTTGCTCCTGCAGCTGCTTCCGGATTTCTTCGCTGATGACCGACTGCAACCGTGCCACCAGGTCGGGATAGGGATGGGGACCCACGGTAGAGCCGATGATGTAATACGTGTCCGAGGGATGGCAACACCAGTCGCGGATGGCCTCGTTGGTGGCGTCCTTCAGCGTGCCGTTGCCCGAGGTGACGGGGACCACCCGTGCGCCCAGCATCTTCATCTTCTCCACGTTGACGCGCTGACGCTCCACGTCCGTGCGGCCCATGTAGACCACGCACTCCATGCCCATCAGGGCGCAGACAGTGGCGGTGGCCACGCCGTGCTGTCCGGCACCGGTCTCGGCAATGATGCGCCGCTTGCGCAGGCGGCGGGCCAGGAGGATCTGGCCGACGGTGTTGTTGATTTTGTGCGCCCCGGTGTGGTTCAGGTCCTCGCGCTTCAGGTAAATCTTGCATCCGTAGCGGTGGGAGAGTCTCTTTGCCAGGTAGAGTGGGGAAGGGCGTCCCACGTAGTCGCGCAGCAAGCGGTCGAAGTCCTCGCGGAAAGACGCGCTGTGCAGCACTTCGAGGTACATACTCTGCAATTCCTGCACGCACCGGTGGAGAATCTCGGGGACGAACGCCCCGCCGAATTCTCCATAATAGCCATTGGCATCTGCTAAGTAAGTCATAGTGGTAAGTGTATTTGTGGTTTGATAATTTGTTCGGGATAAAAAGAAAAAGCCCTGCCGCAAGTGCGACAGGGCTTCGATGGTCTTATTCCTATGGTTCGGGCATATACATACGAGCGCTGCTCCCTTACGACTGCTGGAGTTGTAACGGGCGCCACCACCAATATGTATTTGCGAAATGTCTCATCGTTCTTTGTTTTTGTAACTTTACGGGGGCAAATGTAGGCATATTGTCGGAATATGCAAAGAAAAACTTGCTTTTTTTTGTTTGTCGGCTGTTTTTTCTTGGAATGGCGGTAGGAGGTGCCATTACCTATTGTACAACTGAGAAAAAACAGCTACCTTTGTCCGAAACCCATAAACCAGACCGCGACATGAATACCTTAGAGCGCAGAAAGTACCCATACGGCATCCAGTTCTTCTCGATCATCCGTCGGGAGAACTACCTCTATGTCGACAAGACAGAATATGTCTACCGCATGACGCACTCCGACAATAAGTACATGTTCCTCAACCGCCCGCGCCGCTTCGGCAAGTCGCTGCTGACCGACACCCTGCAGTGTTACTTCGAAGGACAACGCGAGCTCTTCCGGGGGCTTGCCATCGAAAAGCTGGAGACGGAGTGGACGGCCTATCCCGTGCTGCACTTCGACATGAGCCTGGGAAAGCACCTGGACAAGGAGGCACTGACGCGGTATCTGCTATACATCCTTTCTAATAATGAAAAGCGGTTGGGGCTTGACATCTCCGAATCATTTGATACCAACATCCGGCTCACCGACTTGATCATCAAGGCGTATGAGAAATATGGCCGGGAAGTCGTCGTGCTGATAGACGAATACGACGCCCCGCTGCTGGACATCTTGCACGAAGACGAGGAACTGCCCATTCTCCGCAACGTCATGCGCAACTTCTACAGCCCGCTCAAGGCATGCGGCAAGTACTTGCGCTTTGTTTTCCTGACCGGCATCACCAAGTTCTCGCAACTGAGCATCTTCAGCGAGCTGAACAATATCGAGAACATCAGCATGGACGCCAACTATGCCGCCATCTGCGGTATCACGGAGGAGGAGATTTGCATCCAGATGGACGAAGACATCGAACTGCTCGCCCGTCGGCTGGGTACGGACAAGGAAGACGCCCTGCGGCAATTGAAAGCGTATTACGATGGCTATCACTTTGCCTGGCCGTCGCCCGACGTCTACAACCCCTTCAGCCTGATGGCGGCACTGAGCAAGGGGAAGATAGATTCGTACTGGTTTGGCAGCGGCACGCCCACCTACCTGATAGAGATGCTGAACAAGTTTCAGGTTATTCCCCAGGATATCAGCGGACAGAAATGTAAAGCGGCGGATTTCGATGCCCCCACCGAACGGATGACGGGCATCACCCCGCTGTTCTACCAAAGCGGCTACCTGACCATCAAGCGGTATTCCGCTTTCTCTGGCCTCTACCAATTGGAGATTCCCAACAAGGAGGTGCGTATCGGACTGATGGAAAGCCTCCTGGTCAACTATGTGCGCCGCCCTGCCGAACTGAACACCTTGGTCGGCGAGATGGCGGAATGCATCCACTTCGGCGACATGGACGGAGCGTTGCGCCTCATGCAGAAGGTGCTGTCCACCGTGCCCTATTGTGAAAACACCCGCTACGAGGGACATTACCAGCAGATGCTTTATCTCATTTTCACGCTCCTGGGCAACTTCGCAGACGTGGAGGTGCGTACCCCGCAAGGCCGGGTGGACGTGGTGATGCGCACGCACTCCACCTTGTATGTCATAGAACTGAAACTCGACAAGACCGCTGGAGAAGCCCTCCGCCAGATTGACCTGAAGCAGTACCCCGAACGCTTTGCCCTCTGCGGGTTGCCTGTGGTGAAGGTGGGCATCAACTTCGACAGCGAAAGGCATACGCTGACGGACTGGGAAATCCGTTAAATAGGAATTTAGTTTAGGCGCGGATTACACGGATTTCACGGATTTATTATTTATATAGCCAATGGAATCCAACGATTTAGAATAAAAAATATCCGTGACTATTCCTTAGCATAATCAAACGATGTTTTGAGCGAAGCTAAATCCGCGTAATCCGCG
This sequence comes from uncultured Mediterranea sp., assembly GCA_939791845.1. Classification (GTDB taxonomy): domain Bacteria; phylum Bacteroidota; class Bacteroidia; order Bacteroidales; family Bacteroidaceae; genus Bacteroides. The sequence continues at coordinate 10,803 of CALNEX010000047.1, forward strand.
CCAAAAAACAATCCGATAAATTATCATTTAAGGAAATTATGAAAGGTTTAAGTTACTCTTTGTTGCGCGCCGCGTGCGCGCTGGTCATCGGCTTGGTGCTGGTGCTGTTTCCCGACCAGGCTGCCCAATACCTGGTCATCACCGTGGGTTGTGTGTTTCTGGTGCCTGCGTTCGTCAGCGTGGTGGCCCACTTTGCCCGTCCGGCTGCAGAGCGGAGGGGGTTCCCCTTGCTGGGCATCGGCAGCTTCCTGTTCGGGCTTTGGCTGGTCATTGCCCCGGCGTTCTTTGCCGACCTGCTGACCTACGTGCTGGGCTTCATCCTGCTGATGGGCGGCGTGCAGGAGATAGCGGCCTTGTCGGCAGCCCGCCGGTGGATGCGGGTGCCGGCCGGCTTCTATGTGGTGCCTGTGCTCATCCTCTTGGCCGGGCTGTTCGCGTTGTTCAACCCGCTGGGCGCACGCTCCACGGCGTTCATCGTCATCGGGGTCACCTGTTTTGTCTATGCGCTGTCCGAGCTGGTCAATTGGTTCGGCTTCTCGCGCCGCCGTCCCAAGGACACGCCCTCGCTCCGCCACGGCGAGGTGGAGGAGGCCGAGATCGTGGAATAAGACACATTAACTTCTCTTTTTCTTGTTCTTGTTCATTTCCCTATCCAGCTGATACCCTTTCTCCCACAGCTGCATGAATTCGTCTTCCAGCCGTCCGCGTTCCTGCCCCGCCGGTGTGCTCCACAGGAAGATGCGATACACCCTGTAATACTTGTTGAGGTCTAAACAGAAGCCCTTTTTATATTTTCATAAGTGGAGTTGCTCATCTCGGCCAGGTGGGACAAGCGACTGATGCTCAGCCGACGGCCTTCGAACTTGCGGTTAAGGCGTAAGGACTCCAGAAAAGCCCCCACTTCTGCGTAGGGAGTGGATGGTTTCGTGCCTGCCTCTGTGAGGCAAACTTGCTTCAAAATTTCGTTCATGTTACAAAATTGTTAAAGATTAATAATTATATCGCAAATTGTTACTGCCATGACAGTAACGGTGATTTGCCGGTCTGGAAAACAAAGCTTAATTTTAGGGGGTAATTTAGTTTAAATATCCGTTTGCGGAACTTATTTTTATTTTATGATTCATTTAACATTAAGCCTTTTCAAAGGCTATTCGGACAAAAGTCCAAGTACCGTCACTTTGGCGGAAATCATTAACCTTATCCGCGAATCACCGGTCGTGCGGGATCATACCGAGAAACATCGTTACTTCCTTTCCCAAGGTAACGTCCCTGCTGCCCGTCGCGAGAAGTCCTCCACTCCCTGCTTCGCCGTGGCCGTGCGTTTCGAGGGTGGCAAGGGACAGGCGCACATCCATGGCTGGACCGGCTTGTGCCTGGCGGACATTGACCACATCGAAGAGGGGCGGTTGGAAGAGCTTCGCCGCAAGGCCTGTGCCGACCCGCACACGCTGCTGGCCTACGTCACTATCGGCGGGCATGGCCTGCGCATCCTTTTCCTCATCGATGGGTTGGGCACAGACCTCCGGCAGAACCTGAAGCTGTACCGGCAGTTGTTCGAGCAGACCAACCGCTACTATGCGGAACTGTTGGGCTGTCCGTGCGACCTGCAATGCAAAAATGCCACCCGGCTCAGCGGACTGGCCCACGACCCTGCCGTCTTCTTCAACCCGGAGGCGCAACCCTTCCGCCTGGAGCAGCCTGCCATCCCCAAACGCTCCAAGGGACGTCCGGCTACCAGCTTGCTGGAGAAGGCCGTAAATGCCGCCCGGCAGGAACTGGAGAAAAGCGGCATTGCCTACGAGCCCCATCACCACAACGAGTACATCATGCGCATGGGCTATCTGCTCAATGCCTACGGCGTGCCCGAGGCGGAGAGTGCCCGGTGGGCCGTGGAGGCCTTCGCGGACTATGACGGCAATCCCGCCGCGATCATCGCCTCCTGCTATACCCACACCGAGGAGCACAACACCCGCAAGCTCGAGAAACAGCGCAGTTCGGGCGGCAATGCCACCACCGGCGTCAAGGAGATAGAAGATTACCTCAGCACCCAGGGCACCTTCCGCCACAACCTCTTCACCGGCCAGTGCGAGATGTCCTACGCCGACCGTCCGGACCGGACATTCATCCCGGTCACCGACCGCGACATCAACACCCTGTGGTCGCGCATGAGCAAGATGGTGGGCCGCACCCGTCAGTCCGACATCTACAACGTGCTCAACTCCGAGTTTGTCCCCACCTTCAATCCCTTGGAGGAGTACCTGCAGGGCCTGCCGCCCTGGGACGGCACCACCGACTACATCGCCCGGCTGGCCGACACCGTGCACGTCAAGGGCAACCAGGCCCTGTTCACGGAGTACTTCCGCAAGTGGTTTGTCGGCCTCGTGGCAGGTGTGCTGGATCTGCGCAACGTCAACCACCAGATCCTGGTGCTCATCGGCCCGCAGGGCAGCTACAAGACCACCTGGTTCAACTACCTGCTGCCGCCGGAGCTGCAAAGGTATTTCCAGACCCGCATCAGTGCCAACCGCACCACCAAAGACGACCTCTTCAGCCTGAGCGAGTTCATGCTGATCTGCCTGGAGGAGATTGACGAGTTGTCCGCCCCCGCACTCAACCAGCTGAAGGCCATCGTGACCATGGACAGCGTCAACGAGCGGGCTGCCTACGGGCGCACCAAGGAGCGCCGACCCCACATAGCCAGCTTCTGTGCCACGGGCAACAACCTCACCTTCCTCAGCGACCCCAGCGGCAACCGCCGGTGGCTGCCATTCGAGGTGGATCACATCGACCCGCCCCAGGAGCATCCCATCGACTATGCCGGGCTCTATGCCCAGGCGCACTACCTGTGGGAGCATCACTTCCGCCACTGGTTCAATGCCGAGGAGACCAACTCACTCAATGCCTACAACGCCAACTTCGAGGCGCCCAACCTGGAGAAGGAGCTTATCCTGGAGTATTTCCGTCCCCTCCGGCCGGGCGAGCCGGGCATCTTCGTCACCATCGCTTACATCCTGAACCGCATCCGGGGCAATCTCCACTGTCAGCTCAGTGCCTCCAAGGTCGGCCTGCTGATGAAGGAGTTGGGCTTCGAGCGTGTCCGCTACGGGCAGCAGCGGGGATACAGGGTGTACGAGTACACTTGCGAGGAAATCCAGCAAAACCGCCGCAAACATGGCAAAGATGACACCCATGACACCCTTTTTCCAAACAGTTGAAAGATATAAATTAAAAATGATGCATGCTTGGCCTTGCATCATTTTTATTTTTTTCGCGCGAAAATAAAAGTTATAAAATAAGGGTGTCATGTATGTCATCTTTGCCATGCTATCCCTGTCCGGTACTGCTATCGCTGCCTGTCGGTACTGCTATCGCTGCCTGTCGGTACTACTATCGCAAGCCATCGATAGTACTATCGCAAGTCGTTGATAGTACTATCGTCGGCTGTCGATAGCCCTATCGCAAACAGGGCGTCACGGCC
>CALNEX010000048.1 GCA_939791845.1 uncultured Mediterranea sp.
GCACCTTTACTTTATCCCCGTACTCATATATACGCCAATTAAAGTAAAGTCAAAATAAGGGAAGAAAAGAAATGGCTTCGCCAGACAAACCAACCGATTTATCAAAATCCATACATGACATAACCTGTTTTTTCTTTTGGCTGCAAAATCTTCGTGAGTGCATCTTGTTTTTAGTTGACATCAGTTGGTGAAAATCCCACTTATTTTCGTACCTTCGCAACGGATAGAAAACAGGTGGACTTCGGACGGGAAAAGGAAGTTTTCCCGTTGGTTCTGATTCAAGTGAAAAGTGCGGCAAAACGGACGGTTTTTGGCCTGAAAAACAAGCGAGAAAAGGCTTTTCTACCGTTTAAAACACAACTCTTTCACATTCAGGTTGTTCGGTATGCTGCGTCGGGAAACAGATGCGGCAATCGCCACATATTTCCACATCCTTCCCGAATTTCGAGCAAACAAAAGTTAAATACGTTAAATAAGAGCATTTTGACAAGTGAAGACATTTTGCAAATTTTCCCTTCTACAGTTTAAAACGTAACTCATTGGCTGTCAATAGCAATAATATGCTGCATCGGCAAACAGAGCGGAATTATCACCCAATATTCTTCCAATAATTGCACTACTAACGTTCCATTACCTATGCCACCAAGTTGCCCGCATCTAACAGGTCTTACGTTGATAAACGCCATAGGCCATACCAATCCTTTTGCCATCTCAACCATTGGCTATTTTTCAGGCAAACTAACCTGTCAATGGTTGGCAAAACTTGCGAATAAAGCACCATAATCCGATAATTCACAAAAGTCACTATCCGATCCAACCCTTTATACAGATATTTCAATCGTCCATTTCTCGGTAAAATGCCAATTTGACATACAACCATATTTGCCATAATCAATACTGTCCTAAATTTCCTTTTGAGTGACATAAAACCTGTACATTTTGTTACTCGTTAGCTAAAAACGAGATAAATTCACGCTCCAACGTATACTCGTTATCCATTTATACTCTGCAGCTTACGTATGGGCTTGCCCATTGTCCACCACATTTTATATTGGGATAGCCTAATACCCCACTCGTCTTTCGGCGGTGGAATGCGTGCCATTTCAAACAGCAAGCTGGGCACAGATGGAAAAGCCACACAACTTATTTCATATAATCTCTTGCCTAAGAAACTGTCTATAAATATCGACATTCATAAAAAATATCAATGATACGCATTATTGACAATGCATTTATTCGTATCTTTGCATAGTAAAACGGCGTGCGGCAATCTGTAATAAGACCGTCATTGCGCCGTAATGCATTATTTTGTCGAAGTCAAACATACCTTATGTAATCTGCATGAAAAGTAAGATAATGTTCTTTTTGCTCTCGATTTTTGCCTTGTGAGTTTCAGCGCAAGTGGCCGGGCCGAGATTTCACCGTCTGTCTTACGACGACGGACTGTCAAACAATACCGTCAACTGCATCTACAAGAGTTCAAAGGGTTTCCTTTGGATTGGCACCACACTGGGCCTTGACCGCTATGACGGCTATCGCATACGCAGCTATTTTCACGACCCGAACAACCCGACGAGCCTGCCTGACGGCAACATATTCGAGATAACCGAAGATGCCGAGGGTATGCTATGGATGAACACGTCGATGGGCTATTATGCAAAGTATTATATTATGCGAAGCGTTGCTGATAAACAGCTATTATTCAACACTATTTATTAGCAACGCTACGCATAAAAATCATAGGTTTTTCAAGAACTCCATGAGATTCTTGTTTTTAGTCCAGTCCGGATACTCAGTCTTATCTTTCATCGGGAAAGCCTTTTCAAGTATCAACCGCTTTGCATTTATGTCCAAGCGGGCATATATTTCCGTGGTTTTAACAGATACATGCCCAAGCCAGTCACGTATGATAATCATGTTGTAACCGGCTTGTAGCAAATGCATCGCTTTACTATGCCTTAGAATGTGTGGTGAAATGTTCTTTGGCATAGTTACATCCTTGATTCTTGAAGTGTATTTTTTCAGAATATAAGTAATTCCTCCACGAGTGAGAGGTTCCTTGTGTTGGTTGAAAAATAAAGGATAATCCTGTTTGTCAGGCGTATCAAGCCTGTTCTCTTTTATATACCCTGTCAGCAAATGTTTGGTGTTTTCAACTATGGGTACCACCCGGCTTTTTCGTCCTTTTCCTTTCAATGTAATGCATGCAGACGCTCCGTATGAAAAATCACGGATTTTCAAGTCGCACAATTCCTATACTCTGGCTCCAGTATCATAGAGTACGCATAAAAGTACGCCATCCCTTCTTTCTTTTGCATTTTGTAAATCCGGTTCTAAAAGCAAACGTCTTACTTGCTCCTTGCTAAGATAATTCAAAACAGGAGAATCTGCCTTTCGGTAAGGAATAGCCATAATGGTTTGGCTGGTATGTATGCTTTCAGGAATTTCGGACTGTAAGTAACGATAAAATGAATGTATAGCGGCCAAACGGCTGTTTCGTGTAGAGTTAGAGCACGACCGTCCTTTCTGTAGCCAGTCCAAAAAGTCACAAACGGCCTGTTTGTCTATATGTTTCAAGGATAACCTGCTAACCTGAATGGAACGGTTTTCCTCAAAGAACCGTATCAACAATCTAAAAGTATGACCATAAGCCGATATGGTGTTTCCGCTTAGGTTACGGCAGTCTTTCAAAAAAACATTGAAATACTTCGATAGATAATAAGCAAAATCGGTAGGATTTTTCATCGCATAGTTGTTTTAGTTTTTGGAATCATGCAACCCAGTCTTTTTTCAAGGGTTTCTCTTATATCTTCAGCCATGTCAGCAGAGAAGTGGAGGTAATATTCAGTATCTGATATGTTCACATGGCCGAGATACTCTTGAAGCACGGGCAGGTATGCATGAAGATTTTTACCTTGTTTCATCCACTTTCTCAAGCAATTGACAGCGAACGTATGACGTAGCGAATGCACATTGGGCGCTCCAGTTTCTCCTATGGGGGTCTTTCCGAAATGAGAAATCCTTGCATGCCATAAAAACCTGCGGAAATTGCGGTACACATTGCCGACAGTCATAGGCTTCCCGTTCATGCCGGGAAAAACGGGTCATTTGGTTTGGAGAATGGATGCACTACATTATGGTAAACCTTCAGCCTGCCAAGCAGGTCCGGATGTACCGGTACCTGTCGTACTTTGTTGTTTTTTGTATGGGTCAAGGTAAGAACGCCTATTTCCAAATCCACATCTTTCACTTGTATCAACCGTGCCTCGGACACTCGGAGACCGCAGCAATACAGCGTTCGAAAGAATACAGGCAAAACTAAATGGCGGAGTGGAACGATATGACTGAACTTGCAGGAACTGTCGATTGATGCGAAAAGGCATTTGATTTCATCGTCGCTAAAAATATATGGTCTGTACTTGACTTTCTTCGGCATCATTCCTTTGAGTATCGAATACGCTCTGATTCCCTTCGAGCGACAATATCTTGCAAGACAGTTCACCGGAGATATTTTTGTTTCGATTGTTGATGGATGTTTTCCCTTATGATGTGACAGCCAGTTGAGAACCAATTCCCGGTCTATGGTCACAGAGTCGGGGAATTTTGAAGCACAGTAAGCATCAAACTCTTGAAGGACTCTTGTTTGTGAAATGTATTTGTAGCCTAAGTTCATTTGCAGTTCTATGAATTCCTCAATAAGTCGTGCAAAATTTGATTGTAACTCTTTCATAACTTGTATTCTATTTATATGGTTAGGGCACATACCGACAGCAGTCCAATGCTGCTCTTCAGATAGATTGCCGTGGTATTTGGATTTACATGTCCCATAAGTTGGGCTATATCTTCTATGGGGAAATGCTTCTCCATTAATGATGTGGCATAGGTGTGGCGAAGTGAATGCATCCCGTATTTCTTGTCTTTCCGTACACTGATATGTGCCTGTTTCATATACTTGAGAATCATATTGTCCAAACTTGCCGAACATGAGAAGGGACGGTGCGGAAGTGTATGTGTCACAAAAATTTCCGGGCATTCGCATTCTGGGCGGCCATGCCGGACGTAGTCTATGATTGCCCACCCGATAACTGACAGCAAAGGATAAGTAACAGACCTTTGGGACTTACTCTGTACAATATCTATTCGTCGTTCCTCCCAATTTATGTTTTGGAATTTCATCTTGCATATGTCAATTGCCCTCATACCAAGCATACTGGCTAACAAGATTATTGCATAGTCCCGTTTCCCGGAAGGATTACCTTTGTCTATCACTTCCAGCAACTTCTCCAAAGTTTCTTCTTCCCATACAGAGGGAATACGCGCCTTTTGGGGAACTTTCACCTTAGGAAGAGAAGCCGAAAAGTCTGTTGATAAATACCCGTGTTCATGGAGGTAACGCAAAAAGCATTTTATTCCACTGAACGTAAACTCAACCATTTTCGGGGAATAACCAAACAAGGTCTTCACGAAATCACAAAGAATATCAGAAGACAAATCGCCGATAAGGATGTCCCTGGCATCGATAAAGTACAAAAGTTTTCTTGCAGATCTGCCATATCCCTCAATTGTATAGAAAGCATAACGGCTGGTGCAATAAGATTGGAATCCTTCCAAAATTCTCCAATGGACTTCTTTTGTCTGATGATACATTTTTCCGCCGCTGCGTCGGAAAATCACCCTATGGAGATTGTAATCGCTTAGTAAACATATGCTCTGATAGAGCCTCTTGGACTGCGCATCCAGTAATCCCCGCTCACGTTTCTCAAAAAAATTACATTCTTCTTCAAGAATACGCATTGCTGTATTAAGCGAGAAAAAATCTTCTTTCTTCGCATCGAAACATTTTACAAGTAATTGCCATGCTCTATTATAGATAGCAATGGTTTTCTTGTGATACCCTCTTTTAACAAGCTCTTTATTCACCAGAGCTACTAATTCTTTTAATTTCACTTCTTGCATAATACAATATTATTGGTTCTCTATATTAATATATGGAGAAAAGCCAACAAGAAATATTATGCATAGCGTTTTTTTGATATTTTATTTATAATCAGCAGTTAAAATATAACGCTTCGCATAATATAACGCTTTGCATAATGGCGCATCCTGCGCACCCCCGGCTACGCCCGCGCCACCTGCCTGCTGAAAGACACGCGCGGCACCATCTGGGTGGGCGGCTACCATTTCGTGGCCCGTGTCGCCACCGGTCCGAAACGGGATTTTATTCTGCAGCCCGTGCCCACCGGCGGCACCAAGCCCGGCGAGGTGACGGCCCTGACGGAGGAAAGCGGGCGCATCCGCGTCCTCAACCGGGAAAGACAGACCTTCGCCGTGAAGGACGGCATCCTCGTCCCGACGGGCAGGGGGAATTTCCGTCCGCAGGCCGTGCCCACCCCGGTGAAATGGACGGTGGACGGCATCGGGACCATGGAAATCAACCACGCGATCACCCTGCATGGCGGCTGGACGGCCCTGGCCACTCCGCGCCAAGGGCTTGTTGTGCTTGACAGGAACCGGCGGAAGCTGTACGCCCTCGACGAGCGCGACGGCCTGTGCAGCAACAGCGTGAACAAGATAGCGGATGACGGGAACGGGAGCCTCTGGGGCGTGACCGACAACGGCATATTCCGCGCCTACCTGCCCACGATGTACACCCGTTACACCCCCGCGCAAGGGCTGAAAGGGGAAGTGACCACCCTTGCCCGGTGCAAGGGAAGGCTGTACATCGGCACGTTGCAGGGGCTGTACGTGGAACGGCAGGAAAAGCTCCACGCCGTGAAAGGAATCAACCACGCCTGCTGGAAGCTGCAAGCGTCGCCGGACGGCAAGGCCCTGTACGCCGCCACGACCGAGGGCGTGTACCGGATAGACGGCCCCACCGCCCACAGGCTGACCCATGAATACGCCCAGGCCCTGTGCGTGGACGGGACAGGCCTGTACATCGCCGGGATGGACGGCATCAGCCGTTTTTCCCTGCGCGCCGGAACCTGCCGGCGGATAGCCGGGCTGCCCCATGTGATGAGCCTGACGCGCGGCCCTGACGGGCACATCACCGCCCAGGACCTTGACGGGAAGACCTACCGCAAGGAAAAAGGAGGCACGTTCACATGCACCGGGACCGCCCGGACAGACCTCCGCCTTTTCAGCGGCGCGGACGGCGGCTGGCAATGGGCCACCGACATGGACGGGAAAAACATCGCCTGCCTCTCCACCGGCCCCGGCGCGGCCCGAAGGAACGAGAAGCTGAAGCCGCTGGGCGGCCTGACCGTGCGCGCCCTGCTCCAGGAAGGGGATTCGCTCCTCTGGGCAGGCGGCGACTTCGGCTTGATACGCGTGGACTTCCGCGCGGCGGACGGCACCTACCGCCAAACGCCCCGGCCGCACTTCCGCCGGATAACCATCGACGGCGACTCGCTCCTGTTCGGCGGCGTTCATGGCCGGGAAGGACAGACAGGCGGCCTGGACAACGAGGCGGCGCCCACCTTCGGCAGCCAGACCCGTGAAATCACGTTCCGCTTCTCCACCGACGCCGCCACCGCGCAAGGAGAGACGACCTACCAATACCGGCTGGAGGGCTACGACAAGGGATGGAGCGCATGGAGCCCCCATACCGTGAAGAGCTACGCCAACCTGGGCTTCGGCACCTACACCTTCCAGGTGCGTGCCAAGGACGCCTTCGGCCGGTGCAGCGACACCATCGCCTACCGCTTTGCCATCGAACGGCCCTTCTACCTGCGGTGGTACAGCCTGGCGGCCTACGTCCTGTTGCTGCCGCTCCTGGTCTGGCTGGCCGTCAAATGGCGGCTGAGGGGGCTGCTGAGGGACAAGGAACGGCTGGAGGCCCTGTGGCCTCGCGCACCGAACAGATACGGGCGCAGAAGAGCGAGATAGAGAAGAAGTCGGCCAACCTGGAGCAAGCCCTTTCCGACCTGCGCCACGCCCAGGAAGACCTGGTCAGGCAGGAAAAGCTGGCCACCGTGGGCAAGCTGACGCGCGGGCTGATAGACCGCATCCTGAACCCGCTGAACTACATCAACAACTTCTCGCACCTGTCCCACGGCCTCGCCAACGACCTGCGCCGGAGCCTCGCGGCCCTGAAAGACCGGATGGGCGGCGAAGCCTACGAGGACGCGGACGACCTGCTGGGGAGGCTCTCGTCCAACCTCGCCAAGATAGAGCGGCACGGAGGGAACACCTCGCGCATCCTGAAAGCCATGGAAGAGATACTGAAGGAACACCACCGCGCCAAGGCACGGCTCGACCTCGCGGCGTTGTGCCGCCATTCGGAGGCACTTGTCCACGAATACTACCGGGATGAAATCGCGCGGATGGGCATCACGGCCCGTTTCCGCCTCCCGGAGGGCAGCCTCTGGATTGAGGGAAACGAGGAACAGCTCGGCAAGATACTGATGAGCCTGATAAGCAACAGCATGTACGCCGTCGCGAAGAAATACGGGAAGCAAGCCTACGCCCCCGAAATAAGCCTGACGCTGGAGGCGGACGGGCACGAGGCGCGACTGACGCTGAAGGACAACGGCACCGGCATCGAACCCGGCATCATCGGCCAAGTGTTCGACCCGTTCTTCACCACCAAGACCACGGGCGAGGCGGCAGGCGTGGGGCTGTACCTCAGCCGTGAGATCCTCCTCGACCACGGGGGAAACATCACGGTCGAGTCCGTCCCGGGCGAATACACGGAGTTTACCATCACCATACCTATTATATAATATATGAATATGACAAGAACGGAAAAGAAAGACCTCGCGGCGTTGGGCCGGGAGATAGCAAACCTGAGGGAACAACTGGAAAGGCAGGAGAAACTGTCCTCCCTGGGGATGTTGAGCGCAGGCATCGCGCACGAGATACGCAACCCGCTCAACTTCGTCATCAACTTCTCGACCCTGTCGGGCAACCTGCTGGAAGAATACCGCGCGATGGCGGAAAAGGCCACGGGCGGCGGCGACATGAGGGAAGACATGGAGGACATCCTCGCCACGCTGGAAGAGAACCAGCGGAAGATAGCCGAACACGGCCGCCACGCCCTCGACATCATCAACGGCATCCTGCTGTACTCGCGCGGCAAGGACGACGCCTGCCAGCCCACGGACACCGCCCTGCTGACAAGGGAGTACGTCCGGCTGTCCTACCACGCCATGCGGGCCAACTGCAAGGGCTTCAACGCCTCCATCCGTGAAGACTACGAAACGGGGCTGCCGCCCGTGAACCTGAACCCGCAGGATTACATCCGCGCGGTGCTGAACGTGATGAACAACGCCTGGTATGCGGTGTGGAAGAAATCGCAGGAACACCCCGGCGGCTACCGTCCTGCCGTGGCGGTGCGGCTGCACCGCGCGGACGGGCGGCTCGTGCTGGCGGTGGAAGACAACGGCACCGGCATGGACCGGGAGACCCAGGAGAAAGTTTACGACGTGTTCTACACCACGAAGCCCGCGGGACACGGCACCGGGCTCGGCATGGCCATCGTGAAAGACATCGTGGAGAACAAGCACCACGGGCGCGTCGCCTTCACCTCCGTTCCCGGGGAAGGCACCTGTTTCACCCTGTCATTCCCCTTGAGCCTATGAGAACGCTTGCCCTCATCATCCTGCCATGCCTCTTCCCCTGCCTCCTGCAAGCCCAGGAGCTTTCGGGGAGGGACCGCTACGCGGCGGCGGAGACCGCCTACCGTGACGGGCGGTTCAAGGAAGCCGTCGGCCTGCTGCGCGAGGGGGAAGACGCATACGACGAAGCCCTGCGCCCCAATGTCTGCCGCCTGTACGCGCTGTGCCACCTGGCGATGGACGACACGGAACAGGCGGAAGCCTACGTGAGGCTGCTGCTGAAACACATGCCCTATTACGCCCTGTCGCTGGACGACCCCGCCCACTTCGCCGACCTTGTGGAGAAAAACCGCGTCAGCCGGAACACGCTGGTGACGGCCTCGCAACAGCTTGAGACGCTGGAGGAAGCCCCCGTGCCGGTGACGCTCATCACGGAAGACATGATACGCGCCATCGGAGCGGACAACCTCAAGGAGGTGCTGGCAACGTATGTGCCCGGCATCACCGCCGTGGAAGGCAACAGCGAACTGAACATCGCCATGCACGGGGTCTATTCGTCCGTGCAGCAAAAAATACTTGTCATGCTCAACGGCCACCGCCTGAACAGCCGCGCCACCAACGCCCAAGCCCCGGACTACAGCATCAGCCTTGACAAAGTGAAGCAGATAGAGGTGCTGCGCGGCCCGGCTTCCTCGCTGTACGGCAACGCCGCCCTGACCGCCGTGGTGAACATCATCACCAAAGACGGCCACGACGCGGACGGCATTTCCGTGAAGGCGGGCATCGGCAGTTTCGGCACCTGCAAGGCGGATGTGCTGGCCGGGAAATCCGGGCCTGCCATGGACTTCCTGTCCTGGGCGTCGGTCTATTCCTCCGAGGGAGAAAAAATCCACTACACCGAAAATTCCACCGGTGTATGGCGTTACTACCCCCTTGACGGCGACATCTACATCAACGGCTTCAACCGCAAGCCCACCTATGATTTGGGGTGCATCGCCCAATGGGACGGGCACTGGAAGCTGTACCTCAACCTCCAGCACGCCAAGATGCAGCCTGTTTACTCTGATGTGGCCGTCAAAGCCCCGTATTCATACGGGAAGTACCGCCGCATCAACGGCGAGAAGCCCGGCAACAGCCGCACCACGCTACGCGGCGAAGTGCAATACAGCCGCCAATGGCGCAGGTGGTCAATAGACGCCACCCTGTATGCCGACATGGACCGGCAGATGAACTACGAGGCGGACGGCGACAGCCTGCCCGACGGTTTCTTCATCCTCCCGCCCGAAGGCGAAGTGCTTGACTCCCTGCCAGCCAAGAGGGGCTTCTTCCAGATGGTCGGATGGAGCGACTACGCCTATGGCGTGAACGTGAAAGGCGGCTGTTCCTATGGCAGGGATAATGCCGCCCACGGGAACCTGCTTGCCGGTTTCCAGTTGGAGAACTACACGCTGCTTTCATCCGATGCCCATGTGGGCGACAATTTCGACCGCATCGCTGTCACCCTGTCCGAGCACAACAGCCAAATACGCAGCGGCAGCGAACTGTCGTTCTCCGCTTTCGCGCAGATAAAGCACCACCTGAGCTCACGGCTCATCGCCAACGCCGGACTGCGCTACGACCATAGGCGCCGCTTCAACGGAAAGACCGTGCATTCCCTGTCGCCCCGCCTGGCGGTCATCTACAAGACCGGCCGCTGAAGCGTGAAAGCCTGCTACGCCCACTCGTTTGTCGATGCGCCGTATTTCAACAGGGCCAGCACCGTGGCCAGCTACAGAGGCAGCGAGAACCTCGCCCCCGAATATATGGACGCCCTGCAGCTTTGCGCCACGTTGTCCATTCCCTCGCTCCACCTGGAATACGACTGCAACCTGTACTACAACTCGCTTGACGGCCTTATCTATTACGACCGGGCGGCATCAGGAAACGGGGACGTTCCCAAGTATTCCAACGCAGGGTCGCTTAACCTGACGGGCTTGGAAAACAGTCTTTCCTACACCCCAGAGGGAATCCATGTTTACTTGAACCTCACATGGCAGCGTGTGCTGCACTCACAGAACTACCTTGTCACCGGCCACCGGGTGGATGGCATACCGGCCGTGACCGCCCACATCGTCGCGTCGAGGAGAGTGTTCGATACCGGCCGCCATTCCCTGTGGGTGAACGCCGACCTTTCCTGCCAGACACGGCAGTCCATGCAGGTCTCCGCCTACAGGGACGGCAAGCTCTTCGAGGATGACGAATATCCCATAAAAGGCAGTGCCCTGCTGGGAATAGGGATGCGCTACCGGTTCATGAAACTGGAAAGCAGCCTTACGTGCAAAAACATATTCGACACCCGATATACAAGGGGCAGTTCCTACGGCATAGACGTTCCCCAGCAAGGCCGCCACCTGATGTGGACCGTCAAATACATTTTCTAACAATTAAAATATAAGGATTCATATGGATTTAGCATCATTTTTTCGAGCCTGTGCCAGGAGATTGCCTGACAAGACGGCATTGATATTCGAGGGAACACATTTCACTTACCGTGAAATGGACAAGCGGAGTGACGACATCGCCTCTTTCCTTGCAAGGAGGATTACCGCAGGGGAGACCGTGGGTGTCGCCATGCGGCGCAGTCCTGAATGGATAGCCGTCGTATTGGGCATCTGGAAGGCCGGCGGCATCTACGTGCCATTGGATTTAGACAACCCAGCCAAACGCCTTGAGACCATCGCCGAAGATTGCGAACTGTCGCTCGTCATCTGCGACGGGCACCTGAATTTCCGTCCGGGCCATGCGCCCGTCCTTTACGCCGGGCAAATAGGAGAAAGCGCGCGTGCCTGCCAGGAAAAACGCATGGACGGCGACGCACCCGCCTACATCATCTACACATCCGGGACAACGGGAACCCCCAAAGGCGTACCCGTCACCCAACGGCAGGCTCTGCTGATGGGCGGCCTCGGAGGGCGCCAGGTGTTCCGCCTCAAGGAGGGGGAACGTATGCTGCAAGTGGCAGGCACAGGCTTCAGCGTCTCGCTGGTCGAAGTGACGACCTGCCTGTTCAATGGCGGTTGCATGGTGATGGCCACGGAGGACGAGCGGCATGACCCGCAGCGTCTTGCCGCCCTCCTGGAAAAAGAGAAGGTGACCTGCGCCTTCATTCCTCCCGCGCTCCTTGCCATGATGCCCGATGCAGACCTGCCAGGCCTGCATACCCTTGTCGTGGGCGGCGAGGGCATGAGCGCCCCTGTCATCAACAGATGGATGCGCGGACGACGACTGGTGAACGCATACGGTTTCACGGAAAACGCCGTACACGTAATGAACGGGACCTATCGTCCCGGCATCGCCCCGAATGACATAGGCACTCCCGTACCCGGCGTGTCGGCATTCGTGGTTGACGAGTCGCTGCATCCCGTTCCGGACGGAACGCCCGGCGAATTATGCATCAGCGGAAGACAGCTTGCATCGGGCTATTGGAAACACCCGGAACTGTCGGAAGGGAAATTCATGGCGAACCCCTTTGCCACCGAGACGGACCGGCGGAAAGGGCGCAACCTGACGCTCTACCGCAGTGGCGACATGGTGGTACGGCAGTCCGACGGCCACTTCCTTTACCTGGGCAGGATGGACAACCAAATCAAAATCCGCGGTGTCCGCATCGAACCCGGAGAGGTTGAACGCCGCCTGAACTCCTATCCCGGCATCTTATCGAGCGTGGTCATGCCGAAAGAGCATAACGGGAAAACCGTGCTTGTGGCTTATCTGCGAACGGAGCAAGCCATCGACCACGGAAAAATAGCCGCATATCTGCAAGAACACCTGCCAGACTACATGTGTCCGCAACGGATGGTAACCCTTGGAGAGTTCCCGATGACCCCGAACGGAAAGACCGACAAGGCACGGCTGCCCGAACCCGACTGGTCGCACACGGATGCCGCCGTCGCACCTCCCGCCACCCCGACGGAAGAAAAGATAGCGGAAGTCTGGCGGAAGATGCTGGGCGTGGAGACGGTAGGCCGCGAGGATGACTTCATCGCCCTGGGCGGAGACTCCATTACCGTCATGCTGATGGCCGATGAACTGGAAAAGGCGTTCGGCATCCAAACGGACACGGCGGAGTTGTACCGACGCAAGAAGCTGTCCGCGCTGGCCGAATACATGGACGGGAAGCTGGCTGAAAAGGCGAAGGCATCCGGTGGCGACGGCACGGGAGCGTATGAGCCGCCCGCACCGCTGGGAAACCTGCTGGTTGACTGCCTGTCCTCGGAGGAAAGGAACGCGGCCTACAAGCTGGCGGTGTTCATCCCGTGGGACAAGGACCTGGACGTGCCTGCGTTGCAGGACGCATGGAACCGCATCACGCAGGAACAAGACGCGATGCGCATCTTCTTCCGACGGGAACAGGACGGGAAGCACCGTGTGCATACGGCTGCCCATCACGCGACGGACATCCCCGTGAAGGAAATACACACGGACGACTTCCCGGGCGAAGCCGCCGGCCTTTACCGCCAACCGCTCGACCCGGAACGTCCGCCCCTGCACCGCGAGTGCCTGTACCGGCTCTCGGACGGCAACTACATCCTGACGCTGGTCATCCACCACCTGATTACCGACGGATGGTCGCTTCGCCTGCTGGCACGGACGCTCAAGGCCTATTGCCGGAAAGAGGGGAACGACACCGGGCAAGGCTGCAGCTACCGGGAATACGCCCGATGGTACCGGCAACGCCTGGAAGCACCCGCCACGAAAGAGAAACTGGACTTCTGGCGGTCTTACCTGTCCGGCTGCCCCGAACTGTCGCTTGCAGGGAACCTCTCCAAGACCAACGGGAACGGGCCGCAGGGATGCGCCCTCACGCTGCCGATGAACCCGCAAAGCGTCCGCGCGTTGAACCGTTTTTGCCGGGAACACTCGGCCACGCCTTTCGCGGTGTGCCTGTGCGTTTACCAAACCCTGCTGACGAAATACGCCGGGCAAGCCGACTTCGCCGTGGGGGCGGCCTTCACGGACAGGCGGACATCCGAGCAGCACCGCACGATGGGCTACCTGACGACACTGCTGCCCGTCCGCACCGTTCCGGCCGCCAGCCATTTTGCCGACATGGTGGAGCGGATGTCCCGGAACATCCCACTCCTGTCGGGCAACAGCCTTCCGCTGGACATGATCGGCAACTGCCTGGGAGAAAAACGTGCAAACGGCACCGGCCCGCTCGTCCGTTTCGCGTTCGGCCTGGAAGACATGCCCACGCCGCTCGACGTGCCTGACGAATGGACGACCGCGTCCCCCTTCGACCTGTCCCTGTCGGTTTACCGCAGGGGGAGCGATTACTCGTACCACTACCAATACGCGGCGGACTGCTTCGACACCGCCTTCCTCACGGCTTTCAGCGAGAGCTTCGACGCGGCCCTGATTTACCTCACGGCGCATCCAGAAAAGGACATGAGGACTTGCCCCCTGCTGCCGCCCCACAAGATGGCGGACATCGCCGCCACCTTCCGCATCGGCCCGTCGGCCCGGCCACGCCCCGACGTGGTGACAAGCTTTGAGGAAACGGCGGAAGCC
>CALNEX010000049.1 GCA_939791845.1 uncultured Mediterranea sp.
TGAACTATGCCAACGGCGACATGGTGGGCCATACGGGTGTGTACGAAGCCATCGAGAAGGCCGTCGTGGCCATCGACAACTGCGTGCGCGACACCGTGGAAGCCGCCAAGGCCAACGACTATGAGGTCATCATCATCGCCGACCACGGCAATGCCGACCACGCCCTGAACGCCGACGGCACGCCCAACACGGCCCACTCGCTCAACCCCGTGCCCTTTGTCTACGTGACGACGAACAAGGATGCCCAGGTGGAGAACGGCGTGCTGGCCGACGTGGCCCCGTCCATCCTGCACATCATGGGCCTGGCCCAACCGGCCGACATGACGGGCAAGGACCTGATTAAGTAATATCATATCTAAGTATAGGCGCGGATTACGCGGATTTCACGGATTCCTTATTGTAAGAGGAAGAATCCGTGGCCATCCGTGTAATCCGCGCCTTATTTAATTTCCTTTTATATGCTACAAGTTGGAGACGTCATCGTCAGTTTCGACGTATTGAAAGAAAAGTTCCTGTGCGATTTGTCCGCCTGCCACGGTGCCTGCTGCATCGAGGGCGATGCCGGTGCCCCCCTGGAATTGGACGAGGTGGAGAAGATAGAAGAACTCCTGCCCCTCATCTGGGACGAACTCTCGCCCGAGGCGCGGGAGATCATAGACAAGCAGGGCGTGGCCTACGTGGACCCCGAAGGCGACCTGGTGACTTCCATCGTGGGCGGCAAGGACTGTGTGTTCACCTGTTACGATGAAAAGGGCTGTTGCTATTGCGCCATCGAGAAGGCGTGCCATACTGGCAAGACGGACTTCCTCAAGCCCGTGTCCTGCCATCTTTATCCCATCCGCGTGAAAGACTTCGGCACCTTCAAGGGTGTGAATTACAACCGTTGGGACGTCTGCAAGGCGGCGGTCTTGCTGGGGCGGAAGGAGAATCTGCCCGTCTACAAGTTCCTGAAGGAGCCGCTCGTACGCAAGTTCGGCGCGGAGTGGTATGAAGAACTGGAAACGGCGGTGGAGGAACTGAAGAAGCAGGGGATGCTGTAAAATTTGTCCAAGCCTCTTGCCAAAGGATACCTTTCTTGGAGAAAAACTTCCCGATACCTTAAGAAAACTTCATTTCCAGGCTGGAAATGTGTATTTCTAAGTTGGAAATGTACATTTCTAAGCTGGAAATATGTATTTTTAGGCTGGAAATATAGAATTAGTAAGCCATCGCACGTTTTTTCTACGGCATTAACCGCTTTTTTCCCCATTTTCTTTCCTAACTTTGTGGAGGCAAAACCCAAACTTAACAATATCTGCAATGATGAAGAAGCAATTCCTCTTTTCCCTGATGGCTCTCAGCGTAGTAGCCACGGGAGTGAAGGCCGAAGGCGACGAGGCACGCCTGCTCCGCTTCCCCGCCACGAACGGGACGGACGTGGTCTTCACCTATGCCGGCGACCTCTACACGGCGCCCCTGACGGGCGGCGAGGCACGGCGGCTGACCTCGCACATCGGTTATGAAATGTTTGCCCGGTTCTCGCCGGACGGCAAGACCATCGCCTTTACGGGCGAGTATGACGGCAACCGCGAAGTCTATGTGATGCCCGCCGGGGGCGGCGAACCGCGACGGCTGACCTACACCAGCACCAACGCCCGCGACGATGTGGGCGACCGCATGGGACCCAACAACATCGTGATGGCCTGGACGGCGGACGGACAGAACGTCGTCTACCGCAACCGCATCAGCGACGGCTTCCAGGGACGGCTTTGGATGGCGCCTCTCTCCGGCGGAATGCCCCAGGCACTGCCCCTGCCCGAAGGTGGCTTTTGCAGCTATTCGCCGGACGGCAAACGCCTGGCCTACAACCGCGTGTTCCGCGAGTTCCGCAACTGGAAGTACTACCGGGGCGGCATGGCGGACGACATTTGGCTCTACGACCCGCAAGGCAAGAAGGTGGAGAACCTGACGGACAACGTGGCGCAGGACATCTGCCCGATGTGGATTGGCGAGGAAATCTATTTCATCTCCGACCGCGACAAGACGATGAACCTCTTCGTCTACAACACCCGCACCCGGCAGACGGAGAAGGTGACGGACTATGCCGACTATGACATCAAATTCCCCAGCACGGACGGCAAGCAAATCGTCTACGAGCACGCGGGCTACCTCTACCGCTTCGACCCGCAGACGCGCCGCACCGAGCAAATCCACATCACCCTGAACGCCGAGAACGTCTATGCCCGCACGGAGCAGAAGTACGTGGCCGACTATGTGACCGCCGCCGGCCTTTCCGCCGATGGCAAGCGTCTGGCCGTGACGGCCCGCGGCGAAGTGTTCGACGTGCCTGCCAAGAGCGGCGTGACGCGCAACATCACCCGCACCCCCGGTGCCAACGAGCGCGGTGCCGACTGGAGTCCTGATGGCAAATACATCGCCTACATCTCCGACCGCACGGGCGAGACGGAAATCTACCTGCAGCCCGCCGAAGGTGGCGACCCCGTCCAACTGACCACGGGCAACGACACCTACATCCGCAGCCTGATGTGGAGCCCGGACAGCAAGACGGTGCTCTACACCGACCGCAAGAACCGCATCGTCACGGTGGACGTGGCCTCCAAGCAGAAGACCGTGGTGATGCAGAACCCCGAACAAGAGTTCTACGACGTGGCCTTCTCGCCGGACAGCCGCTGGATTACCTACACCAAGCCGGCCGCCAACGATTTCTCCGTGGTCTATGTCTACAACCTGGGCACGAAGAAGGAGTATCCCGTCACCGAGAAGTGGTACAACTCCTCGTCGCCCGCCTTCAGCACGGATGGCAAGTATCTGGTCTTTGAATCCGACCGCGACTTCAACCCCATCTACGGACGCTTGGAGTGGAATCACGTCTACACCCGCATGGGCGGCATCTACCTGGCCCTGCTGACGGACGACACGCCCTCGCCCTTCCTGCCCGAAGACGAGGCAGTGGCCACCGTTGCGCCAGACAAAGACGAAGCCAATGCCAAGGAAAGCAAGGGCAAGAAGGACGCCAAAGCCGAACCCTTGTCCGTGGAGATTGACCCCGAGGGCATGGCAGGCCGCATCGTCAAGCTGCCCCTCTCCGCCGGCAATTATTGGAACCTCCATTCGGACGGCCAGACCGTTTGGTACTTCGGCAACGGCGGCACGCACGCTTTCAACCTGCAGGAGCAGGAGGACAAGCTGGTGGCCGAGGGGGCGGTAATGGTGCCTGTTGCAGGCAGCAAGAAGGCACTCTTCATGAAGGGCAACACGCTCTATGCGGGCGAATTGCCAGCCGGGAAAGTCACGCTGGAGAATCCCGTGGATTTGAGCGACATGGTGGCCCCGATAGACTATCCGCAGGAGTGGGCGCAAATCTTCGACGAAGCGTGGCGTGCCTACCGCGACGGGTTCTATGTGGCCAATATGCACGGTGTGGATTGGCAGGCCGTCAAGGAGAAATATGCCGTGTTGGTGCCATACGCCAAGACCCGCCTCGACCTGAACTACATCATCGGCGAGATGATTGCCGAACTGGCCTGCGGACATGCCTACGTCAATCCGGGCGAATACGCCAAGCCCGAACGCATCGACATGGGCCTGCTGGGTGCCGAACTGAGCCGTGACGAGAAGAGCGGTTTCTACCGCATTGACAAGATTCTGCCCGGCGCACCCTATAGCGAGAAACTCCGTTCGCCCCTCACCGAACCAGGCATGGGCATCAAGGAGGGCGACTACATCACGTCCATCGACGGGGTGTCCACGGCTTCGGTGAAGAATATCTACCAACTGCTCATCGGCAAGGCGGGCGTGCTCACCGAGCTGGGCATCAACTCGAAAGCCTCCGCCCAAGGTGCAAGGAAGGTGATCGTTGAACCCACGGACAACGAATATCCGCTCTACCACTACAATTGGGTGCAAAACAATATCCGCCGCGTGGAGGAAGCCACTGATGGCCGCGTGGGCTACATTTACATCCCCGACATGGGTCCCGAGGGCCTGAACGAGTTCGCCCGTTACTTCTATCCGCAGCTGGACAAGGAAGCATTGATTATCGACGACCGTGCCAATGGCGGCGGCAATGTATCGCCCATGATCATCGAACGCCTGCTCCGCAAGCCCTATCGTCTGACCATGTCGCGCACGTCCACCAAAGTAGGTACCATCCCCGATGCCACGCAGGTTGGGCCGAAGGTGTTGCTCATCAACAAGTATTCCGCTTCGGACGGCGACCTTTTCCCCTGGAGCTTCAAGGCCAACAAGCTGGGCACGGTCATCGGCACCCGCACGTGGGGTGGCATTGTAGGCATCAGCGGTTCCTTGCCCTATATGGACGGGACGGACATCCGCGTGCCCTTCTTCACCAACTACGATGCCAAGACCGGCCAATGGATAGTGGAGAACCACGGCGTGGACCCCGACATCCTCATCGACAATGATCCCATCCAAGAGCAGGCCGGTGTGGACCAGCAGCTGGAGAAGGCCATCGAAGTGGCTCTGGAGCAACTGAAGGACCGCAAGCCTCTGCCGGGCGTGCCTGCGCCGAGGACGATGAAGGACTTGGGAGTGGAGTGATGCTTTTAGACATGAATGGCGCGGATGACACGGATTCTATAATTGCGAATCCGCGTTATCCGCGCCATCTGTGTCTATAAGATTTTGGGTTTTATGGGCTTTTCCCCATCACTGTCCCGTCAGTAACGCCACCCAACGCCCCACACGTCCTTTCTTATGCCGGACAATCCATTTATAAATCAACCAAGGAATATAAACGCCTGTCACCAGCGCCAAGAGGCTGCCCACCTGCCACGGGGCATGGGTGATACCCAGGAATACCTGTTGCGAGGCCACTTGTGGGAACCAGGAGAACAGGTAGATGGCGTATGACGCTCCGAACAGATGGTGGAAGAAGTGCCATTGCCGCGCCACATACAGATTGCCCAGCAGGATACTGAGTGCGATGCCGTTGAGTGCCATCAGAATGTCTTTTCCTATGAAGGACGGAACGACAGTCACAAACAGGATTGACAACAAACCGCTCAGGAAAATGCCGGGTATCCCGATTCTCCCTTCCAACAGCTTTGCCACTTGATATCGGCAGCAGTAATACCCTAAGCAGAAATAGAATAGATAGGCCATCACGCCTTGCAGGTTCAGTAGCATAATGCCCTCCAACGGATTGAAGATATGCAGGAGTGCCAATGCTACCAAGAGCATTCCATGCCATGCCGGCTTATCCAGATTTTTCAGCAAGCGTGCCCCGGCCATCACCAGCAAGAAGATAATAAACAGTGTGGGCAGGAACCAGAAGAAGATGATGACATTGTCCCAAGGATATACCAACATCCGGACATACGAGGAGAATGAAATCTCCAACGGCCGTGCGGCAAACTGACTGAGTAAGGCTTTCGGAAAGAAAGCCAGCGTACTGATGACCACGTAAGGAATCAACAGCCGTTTCACTTTTTTCCAGATGAATCCTTTGCCGCCATACAGCGGCGTATCAGCCAATGCCACTTGCTTCCTTTCTACTCCATAGCGCAATAGGAACCCCGAAATAAACATGAACAACGGCATATGGAACGAATAAATCCATACTCTCCATAGTGGTTCTGCGGGAGCACCATAGTCACTATGCCCCGCCACTACAAGTAAGATACCGAATACTTGCAGAAAAGAGATCAGATTGTTTCTGTCTTGCATAAAAACATCACATTTTATGCGTATCCTATTTACTACAAGAAAAACGGGGAAGCCAAGCACCTATGGAAAACGTGGACGGTAACTTATCCACGTTCCGGGGTACTTGGCCAAACCCACCATAACAGATAAGTCACGTCCACGTTACAACGCGAACATTCACGACTTATTCTTGTTATGGTTCTTTCCACGGCCAAGTTTCCGGAACGTTTTCAGAATAAATAGCAAACGCTAATTAATACTCAAAATAAAGCGGAAAGTCCTGCCGCCGCAGGGACTTTCCACTGCAAAAGTAATGATTAATTGTTTATCAGGGGGATGTATGGAGAGAAATTCTTCGCAAAAAAGGCAATTAGCTTACTTTGCCCTCGCAGTATATCTCCCAGGGCGTTTGAAGTATATATAAAACTATATATTCTTTTGATGTCATGCTTGGTGTCCTCGTGGATGATAGCGGAAATTGCCGCACAGACGGAGCGTTACGCCATCCGGTTGGAGCAAGCTGATGGACTGCATTTACGAAAGGCTAATCGCATCAAGACCATTCACAGTTCGTTGGTCATAGAGGGCAATACGTTGTCTGAGGATGAAGTACGAGACATTATCAACGTAAGGTGAGCCTATTGTTACACAAAGTGAATCAGTTCACGATAAAGTTCATCATAAAGTTCACCATAAACTATCGATTCTTTATCCAGAAATACCTCTGCAAGCGTGGAATGTGTTCAATTTGATGCGGGCTAATCCTAAAACTTCTGCCGATGAGATAGGAAAACAATTGAACCTATCTGTTCGTATGATCAGGAAATATATCTTTGTCTTGAAGGCCGCCGGCCTTCTTGAACGTGTGGGCAGCAACAAATCTGGGTATTGGAAGTTGCGGGAGGATGAAGCGTAGGAAAGTACATGAAGCTATTACTCATATGCCTTCGTGAGTTGTCTTGGCAAGAATTGCGGAGAAGAACAGTCGTTAATCCTCAGATTATTAGTTGTATAAATGACCAACTGAACTAAACCTGAGCCGTCAGTTGAGCATTACCCCCAGCCGTCAGTTGAACAGTCGGGAAGCAATCAGTTGAGCACTCGGAAAGCAATCTGTTGGTCTTTGTATCCTATGTCGGCATATATCAGCGATAGGTAAAAAAACGCCGGACGGGGGGAACTTTCCGTCCGGCGTAATTTTGTAAGATATGAGTTAAGAGATAATTCTGTTCCCCTGGGTTATGCGTCAATATTGGCATACGTGGCGTTCTTCTCGATGAACTCGCGGCGCGGCTCCACGTCCTCGCCCATCAGCATGGAGAAGATGTAGTCCGTGGCGGCGGCATTCTCGATGGTCACCTGCTTCAGCATGCGGTTGTCCGGGTTCATGGTGGTGTCCCACAACTGTTCGGGATTCATTTCACCCAAACCTTTGTAACGCTGGGTGTGGATGGCATTTTCCGAACCGCCGCCATAGGTGTCGATGAAGCGTTGGCGCTGCTGGTCGTTCCAACAATACTCTTTCACCTTGCCCTTCGTGCAGAGGTAGAGCGGGGGAGTGGCGATGTACAGGTAGCCCTGTTCGATGACCTGCGGGAAGTAACGGAAGAAGAGCGTCATGATCAGCGTGTCGATGTGAGAGCCATCGACATCGGCGTCGGTCATGATGATAATCTTCTTGTAACGCAGCTTCTCGATGTTGGCCTCCTTGCTCTCTTCGCCGTTCACGCCGAAGCGGATGCCCAAAGCCTGTATGATGTTGTTCACCTCATCGCTCTCGAACGCCTTGTGCCACATGGCCTTTTCTACGTTCAATATCTTGCCTCGCAGGGGCAGTATGGCTTGGAAGGTACGGTTTCTGCCTTGCTTGGCCGAACCGCCTGCGGAGTCACCCTCCACCAGGAACAGTTCGCATTCCTCCGGGTCCTTGCTGGAGCAGTCCGCCAACTTGCCGGGAAGTCCGCCGCCTGCCATGGGCGACTTGCGCTGCACCGATTCGCGGGCCTTTCTGGCGGCCACACGTGCCGTGGCGGCCAGTAGCACCTTGTCCACGATGAGTTTTGCCTCCTTGGGGTGTTCTTCCAGATAATTGGAAAGGGCTTCGCCCACGGCCTGGTTCACGGCACCGCTCACCTCGTTGTTGCCCAACTTCGTCTTGGTCTGTCCCTCGAACTGGGGTTCGGCCACCTTGACGGAGATGACGGCTATCAGTCCTTCGCGGAAGTCCTCGCCGCTGATTTCCACCTTGGCCTTTTCCAGGGCCTTGGCGCAGTTGTCCTCGGCATATTTCTTCAGCACACGCGTCAGGGCCGAGCGGAAGCCCGCCTCGTGCGTGCCGCCTTCTTTCGTATTGATGTTGTTGACGTAGCTGTGGAGATTTTCTCGGTAGCCCGTGTTGTACATGATGGCACATTCGATGGGCACGCCCGTCTTCTCCGTGTTCAGGTAGATGACATCGTTGAACAGCGGGGTGTTGTTGCTGTTCAGGTAGCGCACGAATTCCTTCACACCCTCTTCCGAATGGAATTGCTCGGTCACGTAGTTGCCCTCCTCGTCCTTCTGCCGCTTGTCCGTCAGGGTGATGCGGATGCCCTTGTTCAGGTAGGCCAGCTCGCGCAGGCGGTTCTCCAGCGTGGCATACTTGTATTCGGTGGTGGTGAAGATGCTTCCGTCCGGCCAGAAAGTCTGCTTCGTGCCTGTCAATCCCGGGTCGCACGTGCCCACTTCCTTCACCGCATACAGGGGCTTGCCACAGGCATATTCCTGCTGGTAGACCTTCCCGTTGCGGTACACCTGGGTGGTCATGTGCGTGGAGAGCGCGTTGACGCAGGACACGCCCACACCGTGCAGTCCGCCGGACACCTTGTAGGAGCCTTTGTCGAACTTGCCGCCCGCGTGCAAGACTGTCATCACGACTTCCAAGGCCGATTTCTTTTCTTTCTCATGGAAATCCACGGGAATGCCGCGGCCATTGTCTTGCACCGTGATGGAGTTGTCCTCGTTGATGGTCACCTCGATGTGGTCGCAGTATCCGGCCATGGCCTCGTCGATGGAGTTGTCCACCACCTCGTACACCAAGTGGTGCAATCCGTTCTCGCTGATGTCGCCGATGTACATGGCGGGACGCTTGCGCACGGCCTCCAATCCCTCCAGCACCTGGATGTTGCTGGCCGAATAATTGTTCTCGCCGATGATCTTTTCTTCTTCTGTCATATATCTAAAAGCCTATTTCCAAAAACCGAGCAAAAGTAGTGAAAATCTCCGAGATAACCGCGAAAAACAGCACGAAAAACAGCACAAAAAAGGTCAGACCTTCCATAGAAAGTCTGACCTGTACTTATCTGAATATCTACTAATATCCTTACGCCAGCTTGTTGATGTGAATCGACAGCTTGGACTTCAGGTTGCTTGCCTTGTTCTTGTGGATTACGTTGGTCTTGGCCAGCTTGTCCAGCAATTTGGCAACACCCGGATACATGGCAACGGCTGCGCTCTTGTCTGTGGTAGCACGGAGCTTGCGGACAGCATTACGCATCGTCTTGGCATAGTATCTGTTGTGAAGTCTTCTCTTCTCCTCTTGTCTGATTCTCTTCAGTGATGATTTGTGATTTGCCATCTCGACTAATCTTTTTAATTCGTTTATTTTTTATTTTTTGTAGCCCCTGGGGGAATCGAACCCCCCTTTCAAGAATGAAAATCTTGCGTCCTAACCGATAGACGAAGGGGCCGGCCTTTTGTTGAGCGTTTCCGCTCGGGCAAACCTCTTTGGTTTGGTTTTGCGGGTGCAAAGATAGAGACTATTTTTGAACTGACAAAATATTCTGCAAAAAAATATCGCAAAAATGCAGATATTCTTGGCTTATGGCCCACTTATCCGTTTCCCGATGCAATTTTTGGGAGGCGAATATGGGAAAAACCGGGTACCTTCTCACGAAGAAACCCGGCCTTTGTTCCTTTATCCAGTAAAGAAACTCATAATGTAAAATTAAACTTTACCGGGCCGATGCCCGGCTGTCAGAGAGAATAATCCCTTTTCCTGATGGGCAAAAATGTCTGCCGGTAAGGACTGGAATAAATGCAGATTGTCAATCCGGCATGAATTGCACATAACCCTGTGTCAGATAACCGGCCGAGACCGTGTAAATGCTTTGGATGTACAAATAATTGTTGGCATACAGGCGATTGTAGTATAGATAGTTTTGGTCGCCTGCATAGGTGGCATAATCCGCGAGAGATATTTGGCCGTAGTCTCCATACGAATACGGCGTGCCCAGTGTCTGCAAGGTGACGGTTTGGTAGCTGACACCCTCTTGCTGGAAGAAGTCCCCTGTTTCCGTCTCCGGTTCGCCTTGCGCCTGGATGATCAGGTGATAGCCGTTTCCATACAGGTTCGGGATACGGTAGATGGTCGGGTCATCATCCCGCTGCTGCAAGGTGAAGCCCGGCATGATAGTGAAATCGAACGTGCCGTCCAGCAGGGCAGCCACCACGCTGCCTGTGGCCAACGTGTTCCACGTATAGCCGAAGAAAGTCACGTCTGCCGAACAAAGTGCGTTGTTGAGGCCCATGCCCACCACCGTGATGGTATGGGCGCCGAACAGTCCTGTGACGTAGATGTCGGCCACGCCGTCCGTTGCGGTAGCTTGGGTACCGTTGTCCACCACGTATTGCCGGTAGGCATCCTCGCCATTGCTCTCGATGTAGGCATCGTATGTTTCTGTCGGTTCGGCCAGGTAGTATATGTTGGATACTTGATTATTGACTGCCACGCGCAAATGTGTGTCATTGTCGGCATTGTAGTTGCTCTCGCTGGCACTGATGGTGTATTGGTAGAGCACCACGGAAGGCTGCGAGTCGCCGCCCGGTTCTGTGCCAGCCTCCTCCGTGCAAGCCGTGAAGGTTGCCATGCTTACAAGTGCAAGCAGATATGTGAATAGTTTCTTTTTCATTGTTATGATTCCTTTTTAATGGGTTGAACGATGGTTACCAGTTGTACTCCGGTGAATCCTGCGTCGGCATGATGGGCGTGGGATTCTGTGTACAAGCACTGTTGTTGTTGGTTTCGGTCTGCACGATGCAGAGGTTCATCCAGTCGGGATAGGTGCTGCCGTCCGTCGTGTTATAGCCGCCCACGTTCCAGCGGTAGCCCTCCGGATGGTTGGTGCCAGCATAGCTGCGGATGACGCCTTTGTCCAGACGCTTGATGTCGAATGTGGCCAAGCCTTCGCCCCAGAACTCCACGCGGCGTTGCCACCATACCTCGTTGCGGAACGAGTTGGCATAGGTGCTGCCGTAGGTCTCGAAGTGCGTGCCGTAGGTATATTGCGGGTCGCGCGTCTGGGCGAATGCGGTCAGCAGCTGGATGCCGCGTGCCTCGTCCTGCATGCCGGCGGCCTCGGCCTCTATCAGCTGCATTTCTTCCACACGCATCAGCGGGACGGCCACGCACCAGCCTTCATATTGGTTGGTATGATTGCCGTTGGCCGGACGGAACTTCACGGATATGCCGCCTACTACCTTGGAAGTCGTTCCTGCTGCAGAGGTCAGCAAATCTTCCGGTACATCCGAATATTCACTCAATGCCGCCAAAGCGGATGCTTCATCCATATTGTCGATGGCAAAGTCCACGAAACACAGCTTGCGGCAGTCCGTGGCCGGAATCGTTTGGTAGAGGTGATAATCAATGCGTTTGGGCGCGCCATAGTTGGCGGCATAGCCCATGCCCGATGCGGCCACTTCGGGAATCATCTGCGAGCCCCAGCTGGAGTCCGCATCGTTGATTTGCAATACCAAGTCTGTGGACTTGTAGGTCACGGCCAGCATCCACGAATTGTTTGCCGTGGAGGAGTTGAATCCGTTCGTGCGGTCCAGATACTGCTCGGCGGTCAAGGCCGAATAGCCTTGTTGGGCCAGGCGGGCATATTCCTCGGCTTGGGGCCAGTTCTCCATTGTCAGGTAGGCACGGGCTTTCAGGCCGTACACCACGGAGAGGTCGGGCGTGTATTTGTCCGGTCGCGTGTAACCCTCCAGATAGGCTTCAGCCTTGTCGAGATCGGCGATAATCTGCGTCCACATTTGCTCGTTGGTGGCACGAGGATTGTTGGCCAGGGCATTCAGGTCGGTCGTTTCCAGTACCAAGGGGACGGTCTCTGCCTGCGGGTCGATGGCGTAGCTTTTTATGGCAAACATCCGTGCCAGGTCCATGTAGAAGAAAGCACGCATGGCGTAGGCAATGCCCGCACCCGAACGATGAGCCTCCGACGGTTCCGGACCGGCCATTGTGATGACATCGTTACAGCTTTTGATGTAACTGTAATAATAAGTCCACGGAATCTGGCAATACAAGTATTGGGGTCCCAGCCCGGTACCACAAGTATACCAATTGGTGTACCATTCAGAGCTTCCGTCTTCCAAGGCAATGTCCTGTCCCATGACATCGCGCATCAGGAAGAACGTGGGATAACCATAGTCCCAAGGATAGTCCGCAGGACCAAAGCTGTAGCTGCTGGTCAGCTGGTTGGTAATGGCGGTCACGAAGTTGTCGAATGCGCCGGGAGCATTGCCTGCTTGGTCCGAAGTGGCATAACTTTGCTGGGGGTCAATTTCCTTGATGCAACCGCTCATGGTCAGTGTCAGAGCCAGGGTTGCCAGGGTACTTATCTTGAAAATTCTTTTCATGTTGTTGTTCCTTTCCATACTTAGAAGTTAGAATGTCAGTTGGATGCCGCCCATGATGGTGCGCATCGGTGAATAGACGCTGATGCTGGTGTTCTCGCCAAATGAATAACGCGGGTCGAGACCCTTGCGTGCCGACCAGAAGCACAGGTTCTGTCCGGAGGCATACAGGCGCAGCTTGTCCACGCTCAGGTGGCTGGTCCAGCGTTTGGGCAGGGTGTAGCCCACGGTGAACGATTGGAAGTTCAGGTAGCTGGCGTTGGTCAGCCAACGGTTGGAGCGGGCAGTGGTGTACTGGTCCATGTACGTGGCGCGGGGAATGTCGCTGGACGTGTTGTTGGGAGTCCAGGCCTTCAGCATGTCCACGTGGATGGCATTGCTGGCCGAACCTGCGCCGGAGATGTTGCCCATCAGGCTTTGGTAGCCATAGTCGTATATATGGCCGCCAATCTGGTAGTCGAACGAAGCGGAAACGTCGAAGCCGTATGCCGAGAACGTGGTGCTGAAGCCGCCGAATGCATCGGGCATGCTGCTGCCCTGCTCATACAGGCTGGCATTGTTCATGTTGGTCGTGGTGTAGTCACGGTTCTTGGACGGGCGGTCGGTATTGACGGTGCCGTTGGCATCCACCATGCTGGCATCCACCCAGTAAAGGGCTTCGCCGTGCTCGTTCACGCCGGCATAGTCGGCCAGCATGTAGTTGTAGAGCGAGCCGCCCACGCGGAACCACTTGTTGCTGTCGGTATAGCCGCCGCGGTCGCCGATTTTCGAGGCCGGCAGCGAGAGGATTTTGTCCTTGTTGTGCGCGATGTTGAACTGCGCCGTCCATTCGATGTTCCGTGTGCGGACAAGGGTACCTTGCAAGCTGAGTTCCACACCCGAGTTGCGGATGTCGCCGATGTTGCCATAGTAGCCGCGCGAACCGGCCGATTCCGGGATGGAGAGCCAGAACAGCAAGTCGGTGGTCTTCTTGTTATAGTAGTCGATGCTACCGCTCAAGCGGTTGCCGAAAAGTGCGAATTCCAGGCCGACGTTGAAGTTGGTCGTCGTTTCCCACGTGATGTCCGGATTGCCCATGCGCCAGAAGTTGGCGGCCATCTGCGTGTCCGATGCGGCGCTCAAGGTGTACATGTCTATGTAAGCCCAGTTGTCAATGCCGTCATTGCCTTGCTGGCCGACGGAGAATTTCACTTTCAGTTCGTCCACCCAATCCACGTTGAAGAAATCCTCCTTGTTGATGAGCCACGCCGTGCCGAACGACCAGAAGTTACCCCAGCGGTTCTCCTTGGCAAAGCGCGA
>CALNEX010000050.1 GCA_939791845.1 uncultured Mediterranea sp.
CCAGACGTGTACTCTAACCGGGCTGAGCTACACCCCGTGAGGTCTCTTTGGGATTTCGGGTGCAAAGGTACGGCTTTATTTTGAACCTGCAAATAAAATCGCACTTTTTTTCCCGAAAAGAGTGATTTTTCCCGATTTTCCCCCAAAAACAATCGCGGACCACGGGAAAAACATGGTTTCTACGTGCAACCCGCGCAATCCGCGACCTAAAAAAGAAAGGAAAAAAGATCCCTTATTTCAATGCAGCCAAAGCGTCCTTGATGCGACGAAGTGCCTCGACGATGTTCTCATCGCTCGTGGCGTAACTCATGCGAATGCAGTCGGGCGCACCGAAAGACGTGCCGCCCACACAAGCCACGTGCCCCACCTCAAGCAGGTACATGGCCAGGTCTTCTGCCGTATGGATGGTACGGTCGCCGACCGACTTGCCGAAATAAGAGCTGCATTTGGGGAAGAGGTAGAAAGCGCCTTCGGGCACATTGACCTCCCAGCCGGGCACTTCCTTGGCCAAGCGAACAATGAGGTCGCGGCGACGCTGGAAGGCCTGACGCATCTCCTCCACGGGAGCCTGCGTGCCGGTATAAGCTGCCTCGGCAGCCTTTTGGGAAACGGAACAGGGGCCGGACGTATACTGGCCTTGCAGTTTGTTGACACCCTTCACAATCCATTCGGGAGCGGCAATGAAGCCAATGCGCCAGCCCGTCATGGCATAGGCCTTGGACACACCGTTCACAATAACCGTGCGCTCCTTCATGCCTGGCACGGAGGCGATGCTATGATGGCGTCCGATGTAGTTGATGTGCTCGTAAATCTCATCGGCAATGACGATGACCTGCGGATGCTTTTCGAGCACGGCGGCCAGCCCGGCCAATTCTTCGCCGCTATAGACCGAACCCGTCGGGTTGGAAGGCGAACAAAGTATCAGGGCCTTGGTCTTCGGCGTGATGGCGACCTCCAGTTGGGCGGGCGTCATCTTGAAGTCCTGCTCAATGCCTGCGGGCACGATGACAGGCACGCCCTCTGCCAACTTCACCATCTCGGGATAGCTGACCCAATAGGGGGCGGGCACGATGACCTCATCACCGGGATTGACCAGCGCAAGGATGGTGTTGCAGACGGACTGCTTGGCACCGTTGGCACAAGAGATTTGGGCGGCAGTATAATCCAAGCCGTTTTCGTTCTTCAGCTTGGCCACGATGGCGTTGCGCAAAGCCGGATAGCCAGGCACGGGCGAATAGCGGGAATAGTTCTCGTCGATGGCTTTCTTGGCGGCTTCCTTGATATGGTCGGGGGTATTGAAGTCGGGTTCTCCCACACTCAAGTTGATGACGTCCACACCCTGTGCTTTCAGTTCGGCACTCTTTTGGGACATGGCCAGCGTTGCCGAAGGCGACAAGCTGTTCAGACGGTCTGATAATTGATTCATACGGTTTCTCCTTATTATATTATTGAAAACTTAATTCCCTTTATTATTTTCCGAAGTGCAACGTGTGCCCCATACGCTCCTTCTTGGTGCGCAGGTAACGTTCGTTGTAGGGATTGGGCGTAGTCTCGATGGGCACAATCTCGCTGATTTCCAACCCGTATGCCTCGAGTCCCACGCGTTTCACAGGATTGTTGGTCAGCAGGCGCATCTTGTGCACGCCCAGTTCACGAAGGATTTGGGCACCCACGCCATAGTCACGCTCGTCAGCCAGATGACCCAGACAGATATTGGCATCCACGGTGTCCATACCGTCCTCCTGAAGCTTGTAGGCACGCATCTTCTCCATCAACCCGATGCCGCGTCCCTCCTGGTTGAGGTAAACTACCACGCCCTTGCCGACTTGGTCAATCATCTGCATGGCCTTGTGCAGCTGTTCGCCACAATCACACCGCTTGGAGGCGAAGATGTCTCCCGTGGCGCAAGACGAATGCACGCGCACCAGAATGGGTTCATCCTCCTTCCACTCCCCCTTGAACAAGGCCATGTGCTCCAGCCCGTTTGACTTTTGGCGGAAAGGTATCAGGCGGAAATCCCCGTAAGCGGTGGGCATGTTCACCTCCACGCCCTTCTCCACGATGGACTCCTGCTTCAAGCGATAGGCTATGAGGTCGTGGATGGAGATGAGCTTCAAGTCATACTGGTCAGCAAACCGGCGGAGTTCGGGCAAGCGGGCCATGGTACCGTCCTCGCTCATGATTTCCATCAGGGCACCGGCCGGATAAAGCCCGGCCAAGCGTGCCAGGTCGATAGCAGCCTCCGTATGACCGGCGCGGCGCAACACGCCCTTCTCCTGCGCATACAGGGGATTAATGTGGCCGGGACGCCCGAAGGTGGCGGGAGTCGAAGCTGGGTCGGCCAAAGCACGGATGGTTGCTGCCCGGTCTGCGGCCGACACACCCGTGCTGCATCCTTCCAGCTTGTCGATGGTCACGGTGAAAGGCGTGCCCAGCACGGAGGTATTGTCCAGCACCTGATGGGGCAAGTCCAGCTCCTTGCAACGGGAAATGGTGATGGGCGCGCAGAGGACACCCCGGGCATGTTTCAGCATGAAGTTCACCTTCTCGGGAGTTATCAACTCGGCGGCCATGATGAGGTCGCCCTCGTTCTCACGGTCTTCATCATCGACCACGACGACAAACTTTCCGGCCTTGAAGTCCTCTACGGCTTCTTCTATTGTATTCAGCTTAATGGTATCCATAACTATTTAATTGACGATTATAATAAATTGCTACACAACATCAAATGCTCCCACTCTGTATCTGCCCTATCACATAGAGGGCATCTTCATCCGTCTTGACGATGCGATCCATGTCCTTGGCAAGCCGGATGCGGAAAGCCCAGATACGGAAGAAGAAGAAGAGACCCACGGGGATGCACACGCCACACGCCACATTCAGCCAGTAACTCCGGAAGGGACGGACATGGGCACGCACCGGTATGACCGGATAATTGTTGAGCACCCCCACCAGACGGGGCGACTTTGTGTTGGACATCTCTTCTATGAGGTATTCCATACGGGCATTGATTTCTTCCATTTCACTGTCCTCGGCAGTGTCCGTCCAGAGCCGGAAATAATTGGGCATGCGCTTGAGGCGATGTTTCTCGGCATAAGCACGGCAATCTGCGGAAAGAGCCTGCAAGTCTCCGGGCAAACGGGCATAGTCGGGATCGTGAATGATGACTTCCTTGCGAAACAGATGGCGCACGCTCCGGATGCCCAATATCTTCTTTATCCAATTGAGGTAGGCATCGGCATTGAGCACCACGGAATCCTTGTTGGCCTTATAGGTGAAGAAAGCTCCCAAAGGTGCCAAAACAGCCGTACTGGTCCACATACCCATCCAGACAACCCACTTGCCGTCACGCGCCATCTTGAACCCCGTATTATTAATAATGTAGTAAATGATGAATATCACCACGGACACCACCACAGGCATACCCAACCCGCCCTTGCGGATAATGCCTCCCAGCGGGGCACCGATAAAGAAGAAGATAAGGCAAGCCAGCGAAAGGGTCAGTTTCTCGTGCCAAGCCGCCTTGTGCTTGCGCAAGTTACTGTCGGTCTGCTGGATATTGAAAGCCTTGAAATTCCAGTCACTCCCGGCACTCCCGGCACGGCTCACGGCGGTGGATATGATTTTCTCCTTCTCCGCCAAAGTGGCCACATCGTACAGGCTGTCCACGTCATAATCAGCGACTATCGCCTCTGCCAACTTCACGGTGTCCTGCTTGTCCAACTTGGCATTGACATTGTAAGTGCCCTTCATGGCTTCACGATAATAAACACGCCCCAAGCTGTCATTCTTGTGCACCATGGAATCCACATCCACCTGGAGGGTAAACATATCCTTGCTCTTTTCCCAATTGCTCATAAGCCCCTCATCGGCCATGTTGAATTCGGAGTCAAACTCGATAAGGGCATGTTTCTCGCGAAAAGCCTCGCGACGATAGGGAACGTTCTTGCGACTGACACTCTGGTCCTTGAGGTTCTCGAACTGCTCCCCGCTATAGAGATGCAAGAAAAGATGCTGCTTGTCGGCGGTCATCTCCAAACGGCCTGAATCGGCCTTGATGATTTGGGCATTCTCAAATCCCTTCTCGAAATTATAAATAAGGACATCGTAGAGCATACCCGTGTCACGATTCTTGTGCTTGACGTAAAGATTGTAACCATCTATTTCATCATAAAACACACCTTCGGGGATATCCACCTCGGGGGACTTCTGTTTCATGGAGATGAGCAGGGTCCCAAGTTTGGTCTGAGCCCGGGGGCCGATTACATTCTGAAAGAAGAAAGAAACGCACGATACCAAGGCAATGAACACAATGAGCGGGCGCATAATCTTGAGCAGGGATATGCCCGCCGCCTTCATGGCAAGCAATTCAAACCTCTCGCCAAAGTTTCCGAAAGTGATGAGTGCCGCCAGCAACACGGCCAAAGGCAAGGACAGAGGCACCAACGTCAGGGCCGAATAGAAGAAGAACTGCGCCAGCACGCTCATCTCCAGCCCCTTGCCCACCAATTCGTCCACGTATCTCCACAAGAATTGCATCATGAAGATGAAAAGGCAGATGAAGAAGGTGCCCGCGAAGAGCAGGCAGAAACTTTTCAGAATGAATATATCTAACTTTTTTATATGCAGCATCTCACTTGTCTATATCGAATACAGAGACACGAAAACCTCTGTGCTAACTGTTTCATCGCGCAAAAGTAGCACAAAATCGGGAGTAAGGGAAATTTTTAGCAGAAAGTAACTAAAAGCCGCACCTCCTGCGCAAGGCCTCCACCTCTGATTCCCACAACTCGCAAGTGTCATCCACCTCGTCCTCATCGGCGAAATCGGTAATTTCCAGCACAAAATCGTTGGTCAGCTCGTTGTTTGTCATCTTTAGTTCAAAGTATTCACGCTCCTTCTCCGCATCCAGCCAATGAAAGCGTATGAAAGAAAAAGCCCGCACGCCCACAATCTGGGCCTCGCGCCGCTCACTCTTCCCCCAACAGAAGATGACCTGCCGGTCATCGGACAGGACCTTGTCCGCGAACCAACCTTCCAGGCCGGAAGGGGTACTGATGGCTTCCCAAAGGATATTCTTGGAGGTTGCGTTTAACAGGTATTCCAAATGTATCTTTTTACGTCCCATACAAAATCAGGTATTCAGATTTGCTTTTCAGGCGACCAAGTTAAACACTTTTTCTTAGATAGAGTTCACAATTCAGTACTTTTAAGGATTGGTATCATTCTTTTGTACCATTATCTCCTTTCCTACAGGCTAAAAGAAAAAAAGTGCAAAAAATCGGGGTAACTATTTGCCAATTCAAAAAAACGTCTTACCTTTGCACCCGCAATCGAGAAACGATGGCGGGATAGCTCAGCTGGTTAGAGCGCATGATTCATAATCATGAGGTCCCCGGTTCAATCCCGGGTCCCGCTACTTCCCCAAAAGATGTGTCGGAAATTCCGACACATCTTTTTTTATTTTAAACTTAAATGCTACTTTTGTCGTACAATTCAAAAAAGAACCACGATGAAAGCAAACCTCAAAAAAGCACTCCGCATCAGCCTCATCACCCTTGGCGCGCTGATAGTGCTCTTGGCCACCGCCATCACACTGACCATCCACTTCATATTCACACCGGAAAAGTTGACCCCCGTGGTGGTCAAAGCCGCCAACCAAAACCTGAATGCCCGGCTGGACCTTGATGCCGTAGAATTGACCTTCTTCTCCACTTTCCCACGCTTCGGACTGAAGCTGACGGACGGCACGCTCGTCTCCAAAGCCATACGCGACACCCTTTGGGAAAGGCCCGATACGTTGGCCTCCTTCCGCAAGGCCGTGCTTGTGGTCAACCCCATAGACTATTTGAAACAACAGAAGGTCACCCTCTATCGCCTCGCCCTGGACAGTGCCAAGATATATGCCTACAAACACGGAGACGGACGGGCCAACTGGGATATAATGCTCAATGACACCACTACCCTTTCCCAAGACACAACCACGACTGATACCACGCGCTTTGTCCGCGAAATAGATATCCGACGCATTGTGCTCCACAATGCATCGCTAACCTTCGATGACCGCGAAACAAAGATATTTGCCAACCTTTGGGATGTCAACCTCGGCTTGAAGGCCCACTTGGGAAAAGGACACACCACGCTGACCATCGACTGGAGCAACAAGAACATCCTCTTTTGGCAAGACGGTGAACTGCTGGCCAACCGCATCACCACCCGACTGCGCACCGACCTCGAACTGATCCGCGCCACCCGTACCCTGACACTCCACGACGCCCGTCTGGACATCAACGGTGTAGAACTGGACATCCAAGGCGCCCTCCGGCGCGACACCGCCGCCCGGGCCCTCCATGTAGACTTGACCTATGGCCTGCACGCCCCTTCCGTGGAGACCGTCTTGCACATGATACCGGAAAGCGTGCTGAAGAAACAATCGGTCAAAGCTGGGGGTGAAGTCCGGGTGGAAGGCACCTTGAAAGGCCTCTATGGCAAACGCAAGATGCCACTTGCCACGCTGAAAATCCAACTGAACGACATCACCGCCCACTATGACCACCTGCCCTACGGCGTGGACAACTTCAAGGCCGACTTCTTCGGACAAGTGGACTTGATGCGCCAAGAGGCCTCGTACGCTGATCTAAAAATCCTGCAATTCAAAGGCGCACACACTGATATCCTGGCCGATGCCAAAGTGACCGACCTGCTGGGGGACCCCGTCATCGACTTCCACACCGAATCCACCGTGGACCTCACCGCCCTGGCGCAAACATTCCCCCTCCAGGATGGCGTCAGCATGGGCGGCAAGCTGGATGCCAAAGTGCGCCTGCACACCCGCCTCTCCGCGCTGAAGAAGAAAGACCTGGGCCGCATCAAGGCCGGAGGCAAACTGACCATGACAAACCTCTTCCTGCGCAACACGAACAAAGATTTCGACTTCACGTCGGACGCTTCATTGGCCTTCATCGGCAACGATTTCTTGGGTGCCAAGGCAGAGGTGAAAAACATGACGCTACGCTCGCGTCGGCTCAACTCAGACCTGCAAAGCCTGAACGCCCGCATCAAGACCACCAACCCGCAAGACACCACCCGCATTGCGGAAATGGAATGCAAGGTGGAAATGAACCGACTGAAGGCCTCGCTGGACGATTCGCTGAATGTCTTCTGCGGTAAGAGCACAGCCACCTTGAAACTGCAGCCCGGCGAACATAACCCCGCCAAACCACAGATAGGACTGTCCCTGCAGGCAGACACCCTCTTCTGCCGGATGGGTGCCACCCGCATGGGCATGGACAAGGCCGGCATCGGCGTACAAGCCGAAAAATTGCGCGACTCACTTTGGATACCACGGGGCATCGTGGGTTTCAACCGCCTGTTTGTCCGCACCCCGATGTTTGCCCTGCCTGTACGAATGCAGAAGACCTCGCTCACCGTGGGCAACCGCACCATCACCCTGCGCAATGCCACAGTGCGCATCGGACGCTCGGACCTGACGGCCTCCGGTGCCATCTACGACCTCCACGGCACCCTAAAACGCCATAAGCCCCTGCGTGCGAAACTATCGCTGACCTCACACAACCTGAACTGTAACCAACTCATCCGCTCTATCTCCATGCCGCAAGACACGCTGACGGCGGAAACGGATACCACGGCCACCGACATCAGGTTGTTCGTCATTCCGAAGAACATTGATTTTGAACTGCAAACCGACCTGCGCCGCGTGCGCTATGGAAAGATGCTCTTCGAGAACGTGCATGGTGCCGTGGACATCCAAGACCAAACCGTGCACTTGCAGGAATTGAGCATGACCGGCCTCGGTGCCACCATGAACACTACCCTGCTCTATCGCGCCCGGCAACCAAAAGACGGTTATGCGGGCTTCGACTTCAAACTGCATCGCGTGGACATTGGAAGACTGGTGGACTTCATTCCCTCGCTGGACAGCATCGTGCCGATGTTGCGTTCGTTCGAGGGCATGGTAGACTTCAACGTGGCCGCGGAAACCCACTTGGATTCCTGCCTCAACCTGCGTATTCCCACCCTGCGCTCGGCCATCCAGCTGAGAGGCGACAGCCTCGTACTGATGGACGGTGAAACCTTTGCCGAAATTTCCAAGAAATTTTTCTTCAAAAACAAGAAACGTAACCTGATAGACAGCATTGCGGTCAACATCAGTGTGCAGGACGGTAATGTCACCGTTTATCCCTTCGTCGTGCAAATGGACCGCTACCGTGCGGCCGTGGGGGGCACGCAAGACCTGGCCATGAACTTCGATTACCACATCTCCGTGCTCAAGTCGCCCATCCCCATCAAATTTGGCCTGAACATCCGAGGCAACCTGGATGACATGAAATTCGGCATCGGCAAGGCCAAATACAAAAATGCAGTCACTCCCGTGGAAATCCACAAGGTAGACAGCACCATCGTCAATATGGGCCGACAAATTGTACGCGACTTCCGCAGGGGATTGCGCCAACGGGAATAAGGACACAAAAAGAGCCGTAACCCCGAAAGGCACGGCTCTTTTTTTAGTAGGATACTATCGCTAGCGATTAATAGAACCAGCGAACATAGCAGAAGTCCTGACGGTGAGGCAGGTCGGGATTCTTGGGGAACATGCGGTAGGCAATCTTGAAGCTGCCGGCGTTCTCCAGTTTGTGCTTCACCTGGAATGTGTAAAGCGAACCTTCCTTCTTTACCACGCTGAACGGCTCCACAGAATAGATGTGCTGCTTGCCGTCCTCGCCCGTGTGGGTCGTCACCAGTTCAAGGCCGATGGCATCGTCCAATCCCTTTTCGTCGATGACGTAGGTGATGGTGTATTCCTTGCCGCTCTCGATGGAGGCCTTCACCAGTTCTTCGGTCTTCTCGCTGGACACCACCTCGATGCTGTCCCACTTCTCGACCACCTGTTCCTTCCAAGCGGCAATTTCCTTGGCCTTGGCATAACCGTTGGCGGCCAATGTCTTGAAGCGTTCGGCTTCCTTGTTGTAGAACTTCGAGTAATAGTCGTCCAACTGGCGCTTCATCGTGTAGTGCGGAGCAATCTGCGCGATGGAGTTCTTGATGGTGCGCACCCAGCCCTCGGAGTAGCCTTTCTTGTTGCGGGCATAGTACAGCGGCAGGATTTCCTGCTCCAGGATGCTATAGATGGTGGCGGCATCCAGCTGGTCTTGGTATTCCTGGTTCTGGTACGTGCGCTTCTCGGTCAATGCCCAGCCGGCACCTTCGCGATAGCCTTCCAGCCACCAGCCGTCCAGTACGGAGAAGTTCACCACGCCGTTCATCAGCGCCTTTTCGCCGGACGTGCCGGAAGCCTCGAGCGGACGGGTCGGCGTGTTCAACCAGATGTCCACACCGGAGATAAGGCGGCGGGCCAGCTTCATGTCATAGTTCTCCAGGAAGATAATCTTGCCCAGGAACTCAGGACGGCGGGAGATTTCGATGATTTTCTTGATCAAACCCTGGCCGGCACCATCGTGCGGATGAGCCTTGCCGGTGTAGATAAACTGCACGGGATAGTCGGGATTGTTCACAATCTTGGCCAGACGCTCCAAGTCTGTGAAGAGCAGGTGGGCACGCTTGTACGTGGCAAAACGACGTCCGAAGCCAATCAGGAGGGCGTTCGGATTGATTTTGTCCAACAGGGACACGATGCGCGAGGGGTCGCCCTGGTTCTTCAGCCAAGTCTCGCGGTAAGACTTGCGCACGTAGTCGATGAGTTTGTTCTTCAGCTGCATGCGGGTCTTCCAGATTTCCTCGTCGGACACGTCGTAGATGGCCTTCCAATATTCAGGATTGGACTGGTCGAACCAATAGTTCTCATCGAAGTGTGCGCCATAGAGCTGCTTCCATTCCGTGGCACTCCAAGTGGGGAAATGCACGCCGTTGGTCACATAGCCCACGTGCATCTCTTCGGGGAAGTAGCCCTTCCAAATGGGGGCGAACATCTCCTGCGACACCTTGCCGTGCAACCAGCTTACGCCGTTGACTTCCTGGGAGGTGTTGCAGGCGAAGATGGACATGCAGAAACGCTCGCCCTTGTCGCCCGGGTTGTTGCGGCCCAGGTCCATGAGGTCGTCCCAGCTGATGCCCATGCGTTGGGGATAGCCGCCCATGTACTTGCCGAAGAGGCCTTCGTCGAAATAGTCGTGGCCGGCAGGCACCGGTGTGTGAACGGTGTAGAGCGAAGAGGCGCGAACCAGCTCGATGGCCTGGCTGTAGGTCAAGCCCTCGGCCACATAGTCGCAGATGCGCTGCACATTGATGAGTGCGGCGTGGCCCTCGTTGCAGTGATAAAGGTCTTTCTTGATGCCCAGCTTCTTCAGCGTCAGGATACCGCCGATGCCCAGCAAGATTTCCTGCTTCAGACGGTTCTCCCAGTCGCCGCCATAGAGCTGATGCGTGATGCGGCGGTCGAACTCGCTGTTCATGTCATTGTCCGTGTCCAACAGGTAGAGGGATACACGGCCCACGTTGACACGCCATACGTAAGCATGAACGTAGTAATCCAGGTAGGGAACGTCCACGATGACCTGCTGGCCGTTCTCGTCCAGCACGCGGTCGATGGGCAACTGGCCGAAGTTCTGTGCCTCGTAGTTGGCAATCTGTTGGCCATCCATGGACAAAGTCTGCGTGAAGTAACCGTAACGATAGAGGAAGCCTACGCCGCACATGTCAACGTTGCTGTCGGAAGCCTCTTTCAGGTAGTCGCCGGCCAATACGCCCAAGCCACCAGAGTATATCTTGAGCACATGCGTCAGACCGTACTCCA
The DNA here is from genome assembly GCA_939791845.1 of uncultured Mediterranea sp. Taxonomy (GTDB): domain Bacteria; phylum Bacteroidota; class Bacteroidia; order Bacteroidales; family Bacteroidaceae; genus Bacteroides. The sequence goes on from CALNEX010000050.1 coordinate 10,772, forward strand.
TGCTGAAGTAGGCCACGGAAGGACGCTTCTTGTCAGGCTCCACGTCCATATAGTTGCGAAACTTGGAATACACGGCATCCAAGCGGCGCAGGATTACTTTATCATTGGCCAAAGCCTCAAGCTTTGCATAACTCATTCGCTCCAACAGGAGAACCGGGTTTTGGCCCACTTCTTTCCACAGGGCGGGGTCAAGGTCTCTAAACAATTCGGTAGCCTCGTAATTCCATGCCCACCAAATGTTGCGAGCCAGTTCAGACAGTTTCTCCAATTCAGCGGGGATGTGGGACCTTACGCTCACATCTTTCCAATTGGGAGTGTTTACATTACTAACTTTAATCTTCATTGTATGATAACTTGATTGATAAATATAATTCATTAACCCAAGAGGCGTTTCATGGCATTGTGCAGGGCGATGTCATACGCCTCATAATAATATTGTATGAAGTGCTTCCACAAAGCTTGTTCGGCCACCTGTCCGGCACGCTTGCGGATGGCCTTCACCTCGCTGTCGCTCTTCGTGGAGAACAGCGAGATGGTGTCCTTCACGCCGTCCGCCACCTCCGAATAGTTGTAGTCCGAGCGGTGCAGCACTTGCACACCGTCCTCTATGCCGTGCTGGTTGCGCAGGCTGTTCACCCACAGGCCGAAGCCGGCCAAATCGGTGGTGATGGTGGGCACGTGGAAAGCCACGCTCTCCAGCGGGGTGTAGCCCCACGGCTCATAATAAGAGGGGTAAACACTGAGGTCGAGGCCGGGCACCATATCATAATAGGTCTTGTTGACAATGCCATCCCGTCCGTCCAGGTAGCAGGGGACGAAGATGACCGTCACCTTGTCTTCCGGGCGGTTGTTCAGGTCGAGGTATTTCAGCATGTCCAGCACCTGGTCGTGCGTCATGTCGTGCAACCAATGGGTGATGAGCGGACAAGGCAAGGGGGTCGTGAACTTCTCCTTGCTTTTCAAGCGTTGCTGCAAATCCTCGCGGGGGTCGCCCACCCAGCCGGGGACGTTGACAAAAGCCACCACCTCCTTCTTCAGGTTCTTGTCGCGGTTCAGGCGGTTCAAAGCCTCCAGGAAGACATCAATGCCCTTGTTTTTGAACTCATAGCGTCCGCTTGTGGCAATCAGCAGGACATCGTCCCCGAAATCTTTGCCCGTCAGGCAATTGGCCACGCGCAACTTCAAAGCGCGTGCACGCTTCCGCTTGCCAGTATAGGCGGCACCCTTCGGCACGAAGTCATCCTCGAAACCGTTCATCAGGATGGCGTCGGCGGGCTTGTCCAGCAGTTCCTTGCACTCGTTGTTCGTGATTTCGCTCACGGTGGTAAAGCAATCCACGTAGTGCGCCGTCTGCTTCTCAATGGAGTGCTTGGACTGCATGTTCAGCTCCTGCGCCATCTGGTCGCCGTTGTAGGCAAAGAGGTAGTCATACAGCGGCTTGTTGTTGCCGGCGATGGAGCGTCCTATGGACGTGGCGTGTGTGGTGAACACGGTGGCAATCTCCGGCACATTGGTCTGCAGGTAGAGGGCGGCCATGCCCGTCATCCATTCGTGCGCCTGGAAAACCACCTTGTCCGTCTCCGTCAGGTTGAAGCGGTAGAAGCTCTCCACCACCCTGCCCGTGGCATAGGCGAACATCGACGCCTCGTCATAGTCGCCGTAGGCGTGCAGGGAATCCACCTGGTAGCGGTTCCACATATCTGTATAAATCTGGTTCTTGAAGGGATAGAAAGGCCGGAAATCGACCAGGATGACAATCGGCTCGCCGGGAATGTTCCAACGGCCTACGCGGACGGAGAGGCCGTCCTTCTCATTGGCATGCTTGCGCCACGTGGCACAGAGGTTGTCCGATTCCACAAACAGAGGATTCTCCTTCCCTTGCCAAAAGTCAGGGCCGATATAAAACAGTTTGTCACCAAACTTGGCCTTCAATGTGTTGGCCTGCGTGGACAGGACGGTGTAAATGCCGCCCACTTTGTTGCATACCTCCCAACTGGCCGCAAAAACGTAATCGGGGGTTTGATATCCTTCTATCATATATGTCGTAAAAACTCTTTTTGAAATGTGGGCACAAAGGTACGCATTATTCTTTGAAAAATAGTATTTTAATGCAAAAATCTGATTTTCGGAAAGCAAGAAATCTCCCTACCCCCTCCACAATGCCCCTGAGCGGGGTATGTTCCTCTTCCGATTCCCTAAAGTCCCTGTTTAGCCCGCCAAAGTGCCTCTTGGGGAGGCTAAAGTCCCTGTTTGGCCGCAGAGTTTTCCGATGCCCATTATTTCCTTGCCAACGGTTGGAAGCCATACTTTTATCCTGTACACACCTACTTTAATGCCAAGGGGGAACATGTCTTATACTGACATAGGTAGACACATTTATACGTAATAACTAAATGTGTTTCT
>CALNEX010000051.1 GCA_939791845.1 uncultured Mediterranea sp.
GCATCGCGCACAGCGACTACGTGGTCTCCCGCCTGAAGGAGCGCGTGTCCTTCCTCGCCCCCGTCCGTGTCTATCCCGGCGAGGACGAACTGGAGGCACTGGCACAGAATGCGTTGGGAGCATTGCGGGGGGAACTGGAGGTGCAGGAGTATCGGTGAAGAACAACTTTCATTCTGATTCCTTCCCATACCCAACTCTTCCCTCGGCCGCCATGCCGGGGGAATTTTCTGCCATCGTGTATGGTTTTGCCGGTTGGGGCTTGAACTGTTCCAGGTAGGCGTGGTTTATCCAATATTCCACTTCTGCCAAGGTTTGTTCGCGCACGGCGGGCTTGAGCTGGCATTCCCATATCGTTATCACGTTCCAGCCCATTTTCCGTAGTTCTTCTTTGTTATGCTCGTCCCGTTGCTTGTTCCGTTCAATCTTCTTCTCCCAGAAGTCATGGTTGGATGCGGGGATATGGCTGTCCGCTTCGTGCCCGTGCCAGAAACATCCGTGCACGAATATCACCACCCTGTACTTGCGAAGCACGATGTCCGGCGTGCCGGGCAACCCGCGCACGTTCTTTCGGTAGCGATAGCCCCGGCTCCAGAGGTAGCGGCGCACGACGAGTTCCGGCTTTGTGTCCTTGCTGCGGATTCTTGCCATGACGGCGGAACGTTTTTTCTTATCCCATATATCCATGACTGCTTTTGTTTCTGCCTACAAAATTAATACGTTTGGAACTGAAACACAAACTAACCATTCCCCTTGAATGCACCGGCATATTGTTAATAAGTACCAAAAGAGCCACTAAGGCGAACAAAAGGCACTGCCTTTGTGTTGTTTAAGCAGAGAACTGAAAAAAGAGTATTAACCAAACAAATAAGATAGGAATATGGAAAAATACGTTTGCACCGTCTGCGGCTATGTGTACGACCCCGCACTCGGAGACCCGGAAAACGGCATTGCCCCCGGCACGGCTTTCAGTGATTTGCCCGATGATTGGGTATGCCCGCTCTGTGGTGTCGGCAAGGAAGACTTTGAAGCCAGTGAATAAGTAGGAACAAACAGCGGTTGGCTGCGGGGAAGCGTCCCGACAAGCCAACCGCTGTTCTTTATAGGTCTATCCGATGGCTTTCAGGCCGATTTCTTCTCTTTCACCTCGCTGCTGGCCTCCACCACGTTCACCACGTAGTCACCCAGCTTCTCGCACTCGCCGATGATGTCCATGTAGTAGACACCCATCTGATAACTGTACAGCTTGTTGTTGACGTCCACGATGTTCTGGTTCTTCAGCTGGTTGCGGTAGTTGTTTATCTCGTTCTCCAGGTTGAAGGAACGGTTGACGTCCACCTGGGCGTGTTCCGTGCGCTCCACCACGGCAATCATCTGCGCCAAGGCATCGTCCACCAGTTTCATCATCGTGTGGATATGCTCGTATTGCTTCTCGGTGAAGTCTTCGTCCGACTGGCGCTTGCGGTTGATGGTGCGTGCCAAGTTGTAGCAACTGTCGCCGATGCTCTCGATTTCCGTCACCTCGCGCAGCATGTCCCGTATCTGCAACTTGCTCTCCGAACTCAAGCGGCCTTCAGACACCTTGTTCAGGTAGTTGGCAATCTCCAGTTCCATGCTGTCGCTGATGTTCTCGTACTTCTCTATGCGGCTGAACAGTTTGTTGAAGTCATCGCCCTTCTCCGTGTGCAGCAGGTCGCGCACCATGCCGAACATGCGGTGGATGCGTTCTGCAAACAGATGGATTTCCTTGCTGGCCTGCAGGATGGACAACTCGGAGGTGGACAACATGCCGCCCGTGATGAAACGCAAGCGGTATTCCTCGTCTTGCTCCTTCTGCGGAATGAGCATGCAAACCGTCCGTTCGATGAACCTCACGAACCAAATCAGCACCAGGACATTGCAGACATTGAACGCCGTATGGAAGGCAGACAGCATATAAGGCACGGACACGGACATCTCCGTGACACCCATCACGTTCTCCACGAACCAAGACACGGCACCCGTGAAGAAGGGGAACACACACAGCACCCAGATGACACCGAACACATTGAACACCAAGTGGGCCAAGGCCGCCCGCCGCGCCTGCGTGTTGCCTGTCAAGGCTGCCAGGTTGGCCGTGATGGTCGTGCCGATGTTCTCACCCAATACCAAGGCCGCGCCCAGCTCGAAACTGATCCAGCCGTTGGCGCACATGATGAGCGTGATGGCCATTGTGGCCGAGGATGCCTGCACAATCATGGTCAGCACTGTGCCGATAAACACGAACAACAGCACCGAGCCGAAGCCCATGTCCGTGTAGTCCTGCACAAAGGCCAGCATCTCGGGATTCTTGCTCAGGTCCGGTGCATTGGCCTGCAGCATGGAGAGGCCCATGAAGAGGAAGGAGAAACCGAAGATGAACTCGCCGACAGACTTGCGCGAACTCTTTTGCGAGAAAATCAGCAGGATGCCAAAAGCCAGCAGGGGCAAGGCAAAGGCCGAAACGTCCACCTGGAAGCCCAGTGCCGAGATAATCCACGCCGTCACCGTCGTACCGATATTGGCACCCATGATGACGCTGATGGACTGTACCAGGGTCAGCAGGCCCGCATTCACGAAACTCACCACCATCACCGTGGTGGCCGAAGAAGATTGCACCAAGGCCGTTATCAACGCGCCCGTCAGCACGCCTGTCACGCGGTTGGTGGTCATGACCGTCAGAATCTTGCGCAGGCGGTCGCCGGCAAACTTCTGCAATCCTTCGCTCATGATCTTCATGCCGTAGAGGAACAAGGCAAGCGAACCGAGCAACTTTAACAAATCATAAAAAGAATATTCCATCTATAATTATTTAATGGGTTTCTTTGCGGCCTGTGTTTTTAGCCTTATCTTTAAGGGGTGAAACCTAACAAAAAGAGTAAGGATGAAACACGTGTTACAAATTTGTTGCAAAAATAATAATATTTCCAAAGAATTTCCCATCGGGAGCACACTTTTGGAAATTTATCAGGGCTTAAACCTCGATTTTCCTTATCAGGTGGTCAGCGCCAAGGTCAATAACCGCTCGGAAGGCCTCAACTTCCGGGTCTACAACAACAAGGACGTGGAGTTTCTCGATGTGCGCGATCCTTCGGGCATGCGCACTTATGTCCGTTCGCTCTGCTTCATCCTCTACAAGGCGGTCCGCGAGCTTTTCCCCCAAGGCAAGCTGTATGTGGAGCACCCCGTGTCCAAGGGTTACTTCTGCAACCTGCGCATCGGCCGCCCCATCGAACTGGCCGATGTCACCGCCATCAAGCTGCGGATGCAGGAAATCATCGCGGAGAATATCCCCTTCCACCGCACCGAGTGCCACACCACCGAGGCCGTGCGCATCTTCAGCGAACGGGGCATGAACGACAAGGTGAAGCTGCTGGAAACCTCCGGCTCGCTCTACACCTATTATTATACGTTGGATGACACGGTGGACTACTACTACGGCAACCTCCTGCCCAGCACCGGGTTCATCTACCTTTTCGACCTCGTGAAGTACTATGACGGCCTGCTGCTCCGCATCCCCAACAAGCAGAATCCGCTGGTGCTGGACGAGATGGTGAAGCAGGAGAAGATGCTGGACATCTTCAAGGAACACCTGCGCTGGAACCACATCATGGGCCTGAGCAATGTGGGCGACTTCAACCTGGCCTGCCAGAAAGGCTTGGCCACCGACCTCATCAAGGTGGCCGAAGCCCTGCAAGAGAAGAAAATCGCCCAGATGGCCGATGAAATCTACCGCCGCTGCCAGGATGACAGTCCCCACGGCCGTCTGGTGCTGATTGCCGGGCCGTCCTCTTCCGGCAAGACCACGTTCAGCAAACGCCTTTCCATCCAGCTGATGACCAACGGATTGAAACCCTATCCCATCTCATTGGACGATTACTTTGTGGACCGCGAGAAGACCCCCCTTGACGAACACGGCAACTATGATTACGAATCGCTCTACGCCCTGGACCTCAAACTGTTCAACGAACAGCTCCGCGCCCTGCTGAACGGCGAGGAGGTGGAACTGCCACGCTTCAACTTCACTGCCGGCAAACAGGAATTCCGGGGCGAAAAGCTGCGCATCGACAAGAACACGGTGCTCATCCTGGAAGGCATCCACGCCTTGAACCCCGAACTGACGCCCCAGATTCCCGACGAGAACAAGTTCAAGATATATGTCTCCGCCCTGACCACCATCTCGCTGGACGACCACAACTGGATTCCCACCACGGACAACCGCCTGTTGCGCCGCATCATCCGCGACTACAACTACCGTGGCTGCTCGGCCCGGGAGACCATCTCCCGCTGGCCCAGCGTGCGCGCCGGTGAGGACAAGTGGATATTCCCCTACCAGGAGAATGCCGACGTGATGTTCAATTCCGCCCTGCTGTTCGAGTTCGCCGTCTTGCGCTACCATGCCGAGCCTATCCTGAACAGCGTGCCGCGCAACTGCCCGGAGTACGCCGAGGCCTACCGCCTGCTGAAGTTCATCAAGTACTTCATCCCCTTGCAGGACAAAGAAATCCCGCCCACGTCCCTCTTGCGAGAGTTCCTGGGCGGGAGCAGCTTCAAGTATTAATTCCCCGCTTCGGTTGTTCAGAATCCGTATGCCTGCCGGCGCATGGACTGGTAATCCTTTTCCGGCAAGAAGACGATCTTGGCAAAGTCGGTGAAGTCGTATGTGTGGCAGTTGATGGCAATGGGCGCCCCCTGACTGTTGCACAGGCTTCCGGCGGGGATGGTTTGGCCGCTTTCGTATTCAGCAGCCGGTTGCCCCATGTAAGGCTTCGAAGAGAAGGGATTCACTTGCCCCAGTTCGATGAGGTGGTCGTCCGAGCGGATGAGCGCGTAATAGAAGCGCGTTTCCTGCAAGGAATATTCACCCTCGCCGGGCTTGTAGCCCAACTTGCACAAGGGAAGGTCGCGTTTGGCCTTGGCCATGATGCGCACGGTGAAGCTGCCGCTTTCCCCGCCTGCCTTGAAGTCGGCCACCTGCACCCGCGTTATCTCGAAGTCAGGGTAAATGTCTGCCCCGGACACGGGTATGTCGCGGCCTATTGCTTCCTGTCCGGCCTCCGTGGCGGCCTGGGCGCATTCTGCGGAGAAGGCGGCATAGTCATCGAGTATGGCCTTGCGCTTGTCCACGTCCTTGCCGGCGTTGTTCAGTTTCTCACCCAGCTGCTTCTTCTGCAAAGCCAGGTTCACATAGATGCCCGGCACCTTGCCAAGCAGGTCGTTCTCTTTCACATGGGTGGCCGAAGAGCCCCCGCACGAACTCAAAAACAGCAGGCCGCACAGGGCGGAACATGCACTTGTAACAATTGTTCTCATAAGACATGAATATATTAAAGGTTGATTGAATCTGTCCGACAGGCGCGACACGTCACACATTGCGTTGGAACTTGCTGCAACATTGGTACAGGGGATCATGCACTTCCCCGCCTTCGTAGCAATGGGCGGCACCATCGAACCGGGCGCATGAGGCACAGCAATTGTGGGCGGGTATGTCGGCCTTCTTGCTACTGCCACCGGCCACGCCACTGAGTGCTTTGGGCAGCAGGACAATCACCGCATAGACACACAGGACAATCACGGCCAGCATGATCACGATACCCACGCACATCAGGAGGAAATAGGCGGAGAATACCAACAACAGAAAGCCTTTCCAACCGACTTCCCGCACCAGGGAGGTCCTGCCATCCCCCGTCATAAGGGTCTCATAGTATTTAAACAGGAAGAAGCCCAGGACTATGCAGCCTAAAATCCCCAAGACCATGTTGGCTACGGAGTAGAAGCTGTTGCCCAGCACACTGGCCGACACGAACCAATACATCTCCAGGTTGTAGCCGCACACGAATTTCAGCGTGTAGAGTATGGCGAAGTAAAGCAGGCCCGCATACACCATCCACGAGGTGTGCTTCATTACTTGCCGCGAATGTTCCGGTGTGTCGAATCCCCAGCGCAATATGGCGTAAACCGGGAAATAGAGGAAGAAATACACCAAGAACACCATCAGCTTTATCCATCCGGCGGGGGGCAGGTTCTTTGCCCCGAGGGTAAGGAAGGTTTCCTCGCCCTGCCGCCCCTCGAACATGGCGGCATCTTCTGCGGAGACATACTGCTCTTCCACATACAGCGGCTCGCCGCCGTCGCCTATGTCCACTTTGGCCCATCCGTCCGACGGACTGTCCACTTCCAGCTTGTCAGGGTGCAGCCAGCGTTCCCCCTCCCGGGGCTCCGGCATTTGCGAGGGGTCCGCCCCGTCTTCGAGGTAGAGCACGTTCTGCTCCGTGCCGCCCGGCTTGTCATAGAACCCCATGCCCATCTCCCCGGTCAGGGTGTACCTGGTGGTCCGCAACAGCCCTTCGCTGTCATCTATTCCGGCCACGGCCAGCATTGCCCAGCCGCATGCCAACGGGACGAGCAACAGCAGCAGCGAAGCGAAGACCCCAGCCCAGCCCGAATTCTTTTGTTTCAGCTTATACATACGTACATTGTTTTGTTAGGTGATTGATATCATGTGCACGGCAGTCTTGCCGTGCAGGTTCAGTATTTGCGGATGGGGACGAGCCCTTTGGACACGGCGGTCATCACAAGGTCGGCCACGTTGCGTGCGCCCAGTTTCTCCATGAGATGGCGGCGGTGCGTGTCTACCGTATTGGCGGACACGCAGAGCTCGCGGGCAATCTCCTGTGTGCTCTTGCCGTCGGATATGCCTTTCAGCACGTCCAGCTCGCGGGAAGTCAGTTCCTCGCGGCGTCCGTCATCCGAGCGGCGCATCTGGATGCGTATGTGCTCGGCATAGGGGCAATAATACGTGCCTCCGTCCAGCACCCGATGGATGGCTTCGATGATTCTTGCAGAGTCCACGGACTTGAACAGGATGCCGGAAACATTGTGCAGCAGCAATTCCTTGATGAACCACACCTCCTCGTGTATGGTGTTGACAATGATGCGTGCCTGGGGATTTTTCTCACGGATACGGGTGACAAGTTCCGTGCCCGACATGTCGGGCAACTCCAGATCGAGCAGGAAGAGGTCGAAACGCTGGGATGCCACGAGCGACAAGGCTTCACGTCCCGTAGAGGCGGTGCAGATGCTTTTCAGCTCGGGCATGGAACACTCCATCACCCGCCTCAGACCTTGCAGCACCAAGTCATGGTCGTCCACCAGCAAGACGCGTGTATCTTTATATTTCATCGGCCAACCTTGTATAGTTTTGATTCATGGTGCAAAGAAAGGCTATTTCTGCCTATTCCGCATCACGTAAAATAGTGATTTTAGTGGCCTCCGGCACAAAAGAAGCCCTTTGCGTTGCCAGATGTCCGGGGAATGCGGGCCGATGTCCGGCTCAGGCTTTGCCTTCTCCGGGCAATGGCACCTCAAAGAGGCGCGACTGGCCGCCGCCGCTTGCATGGGTGGAGAAACGGCCTCCCACGGCCTTGGCACGCTCTTCTATGGTGGAAAGTCCGATGCCGCCGCCTGCCGCCTGCCCGTAGGGCTTGCCATTGTCCTGCACTTGTAGCGACAGGCTTGAGGGACCGAGCACGAGGCGCACGGACACTTCTGTTGTTGCAGTTGGTGTTCGCGGAGGCGGGCAATCTCCAGTTCCTTCTCCTTGGTCTCGTACTTCACGCTGAACTCGGACAGGCGGGCCTCCACGTCGCAGGCATGAAGGCTGTCGGCCAGGGCATAGGCTCGCTCGTAGCAGTCGGCGGCCCGGCGGGTGTCTCCCAGGCCATGATAGTTGCGTGCCATCTGCATGTAGAGGCGATCCATGGGAGTCTGGGCATTGACCTCGCCCCCGGCCAACTGCATGCGTTGCAGGGACAGGCTCTCGCGGTAGCGCCCCATCCGGGTGAGGATTTCCGAGAGGGTCTCGCGGTATCCTTGTGCTTCGGCGGACATGGCCGGCATTTTGGGCAGGACTTTCTCGGCCTCGCGCATATAGTGGTTGATGGAATCTTCGTTGCCCATGCGGTGGAACATGGAGAGCAGGTAGGTGATGGCTTTCAACTCGAAGCGGGGCTTGCCCTGCATGCGTGCCTTTGCCAGCGCGGGGTGTATGGCGCGCGCCGCCTCGGCGTTCTTGCCCCGCAGGGCGAAGATGGTGCCGGCGGTGGTATAGGCGTACATCACCATGTCCATGTCATCGCAGCGGTCGGCGGCCTGCATGGCGCGGCGGGCGTATTGCTCCGCCTCCTCCGGGCGTGACGTGTTGGCATAGAGAACGGCTATGCTGGTCAGCAGGTGTGCCTCTTCGTCGCTGGTGTCCTCGCCGTCCAGCAGGGAGAGGGCCTTGTCATAGCACCACAATGCCGAGTCGGGCATTTCCATGCGCCGGTATGCCACGCCGAGGGACGTCAGCACGGAAGCGCGGTATCCCTGTTCGTCATAGCGCAGGCGCAGGGCTTCGGCATCCGCCTTGCGGAAAAGGGGAATGCCGGTTTTCAGGTCGCCCTCCACCACATAGGTCTCGGCCAGGTTGTTCAGCAGGATGAGGTAGGGTTCGGGTCGCCCCCGGTCGGCATGGTCCAGGCCCAAAAGGCCATAGTGGCGTGCCGAATCCACGTCGCGATAGGCATAATATTCACCCATGTGGCAATAGGCGTAAGCCAGGCTGTCATCATTGCCCGAGCGCAGGGCGCGTGCCAATTCATCGCGATACGTCCCCAGTTCGCCGTCGTCCGCATGGACCGGCAGGAGGCCAAGGAGCAGCGGCAGGCAGAAAAAGAATATGCGTTTCATTGCTTGCATCGTTTCATGTTAGTTCAATGCCCCGTCACTTTTCGGACTGTCTTCATTCCCCGCCAATTTCCCCGCGCCGGACCGCCTCCATCACATTCGCGGGCGCCCGTTGTGCCAGGTATTCCCGTTTCATGTAGTCCATGTAGGGCGCCACATGGGCGAAGTAGCGGCGGTAGCCCGCGCAGAGATAGTTCAGCCCGGGTTCGCCGTCGGCCGTGCGGGCAAAGCGGTTCTTGGGACACTCCCCGTTGCAGGCGAAGAGCCAGGGGCACTCCCTGCACTGGCGGGGCAGGCTGTCCTGCTTGTCTTGGCCAAATTTCAGCTGACGCTCGCTGTACATCATCTCCACCAGCGTCTGCGTGTGGATGTTGCCCAGCTTGTATTGCGGGAAGACAAAGTGGTCGCACGAATAGACATCGCCGTTGAACTCCATCACCCCGGCGTGTCCGCAGGTCTTGGCCATGGAGCAGACGCCGGGCTGCTCGCCCACCCAGTTGGCCAGGGTGGAGTCGAAGAGCTGGATAAAAATTTCGCCCACATCCTGCTTGACCCACTCGTCGAACAGCGTGCAGAGGAACGAGCCCCATTGTTCGGGCGTCACGGAGAAGTCCGCCAGCCTCATCCCGTTGTCCTCGTCCACGGCGGCCAGGTGACGGCCGTCCGCATGGGGCAGGATGCGCTCCACGATGGGAGCGAACTGGATATATTTGCACCCGATGCTCTTGAAGAAGCGGTAGAACTCCAGCGGGTAGTCGGCGTTGAAGTCGTTCACCACCGCCATGGCGTTCCACTCCACCCCGTGCTTGTTCAGCAGCTCGATGCCGTGCATCACCTTCACGAACGAGGGCCGCCCCTGCTTGTTCTTGCGGTATTCGTCATGAAACTCCTGCGGCCCGTCGATGCTGATGCCCACCAGCCAGTGGTTCTCCTTGAAGAAACGGCACCACTCGTCCGTCAGCATCGTGCCATTGGTCTGGATGCAGTTCTCTATGGTGCGGCCCCCGGCGTACTTGCGTTGCAAGGATATCGCCTTTTGGTAGAAGGAGAGGGGGCGCATCAGCGTCTCCCCGCCGTGCCAGGTGAAGAGCACCTGCGGCATGGTCTGCGCGCCGATGTATTCCCGGATGAACTTCTCCAGCAGCGCATCGCTCATCACGTGCTTGGGATTGTCCTGATACAGCTTGCTCTTTTCCAGGTAATAACAATAGTCGCAAGCCAGGTTGCAAAGGGCGCCGGCCGGCTTCAGCATCACGTAGAGCGGGCGGGCAAAGGGGGCATAGGTTGTGGGCATGTCGTTCTTGATAAATGTTGTAATGGCGGCAAAGATAACCTTTTCCGCGCAAATCCAAGCCCAAACCGCCCGATTATTCTCATGGGACCCAATCAGCCCTTTCTTCGCCCCCGATTCGCCCTTCCTTCCCACCTCCTCCCTACCAAGTCCTTGTGTATGGACAAGGAGAAGGTAGGGAGGAGGGGCGACTTTGGGGCGACTTTGGGGTGACTTTGGGTGCAAGGCGTTTCCCGATATGCCGTTCTGTGTCCTTTCATTCGTCCTGTCGGCCTTTTGTCCCTATATATGCGGTTCGTATCAGGAGACGCGGCACGCCGCGTCTCTACAGCCGTCCTGTTCCCAATTTTCTTAGGACACTATATGGTGGTTTCCCTTTGTAGAGACGCGGCGTGCCGCGTCTCCCGGTACACCGTACCATTTCTGCCCATATCTTGCCACGAATCATCTATCCGTAGTAAACATTTATTCTTCCATATTTACCTGTTTCGTTAACTTTTGCAGGCCTTTTGTGCCTCCCTTCCCCCGCCTTTTCCGAAAGAGACCAAAAAGAGAGGAAAAAGAGACCAAAAAGAGAGGAGAAACGAAGGAATGGCAAAGAGGCGATAAATGGCAATCCGGAGTTTTTACATGAAATGGTTTTATATTGTTGAATAATAAGTGTTTATAGTGTGATTTTGTTAAGTGATTTTGTCAGGAATGGCTTGCAGAAACGGGAGTTTCTTTCCAAAATCCTCGGATAATTATGTTAATTTAATTCTTTTGTTTTTAGTTTCTGTTGTAAAATAAATGGAATTATGAAATAAGGGAATTGGTCTTGTCCGAAGCCAAATGGGGTTAGGCATTTCTAAACGATAATTTATTGGTTCGCTGTAGAGACGCGGCGTGCCGCGTCTCCGGGTATGTCTCCCCGCATTCTTTTATTTTTCCTGTCGGGCTTTTGTCCCTGTATATGCGGTTTGTATCAGGAGACGCGGCACGCCGCGTCTCTACAGCCGTCCCATTCCCGGTCCCCTTGCTACACCTTATTATATATTGTAGAGACGCGGCGTGCCGCGTCTCCGGGTATGTATTCCTGCGTTTCCCGCTGTGTTCCCCTGTGTTTTCTGTTGTGTTTCCCCTCCGTCCTGTCGGCTGCCCGTACATGTAGCAATATGGGTCCGGAGACGCGGCACGCCGCGTCTCTACAGCAGCGAAATGAAGGAATTTTAAAGAAAAATGCGCAGTGTGTCCAAAGTGGATACATAAGAAATATCTTAGTTTAACTTATATCACTTATATTTGCCCAAAAATATGAAAAAAGTGAGAGAGGAACCACTAAGGAGAGAGTGACGAATCCTCATTTATTCATCTAAATGTTTAATTACTAATATTAATTTTTTAGAGGTATGAAGAAGAAATTAATGATGGTTGCAGTGCTCCTGGGCGCGTTGTCCCTGGGAGCTTGCGTGGACGACAACGAATCCGCATCGGTTACCGACCTGCGCGGAGCTAAAGCGGAACAGTTACGGGCATTGGCTTCTATGTATGAAGCACAAGGTCGGGCTGACGAGATCAGAGCTAATGCAGAAGCTGCTTATAATGAAGCAGCCGCTGCTTATCAACAGGCATTGGCTGATGAAAAAGCGTTCTATACTCAGAAAGCAAAAGATCAGTATGAGCGCGATTTGGAAAAAGCCGAGTTGGATGCACAAGCTGCGTTGATTCAAGCACAAATTGATCTTCAAAACAAAGAAAATGAGCTCTTGGAAATGTTGGATACTAAACTGAAGACATTGTATGCTACTTACAAGACTGAGAGCGATGCATTGATTGATGCACAGATGAATTTGGCTAATGCCAAAAATCAGTTGACCCGTGTTAACGAAGAACTGATTTCCGGTTCTGAAGCTAATAGAATTGCAATAGAAGATCTTGAAAAACAGATTGCTGTGCAAGAAGCGACCATTAAGGCCTATGAGGCTTATGAAGGCGAAGATATTGCTGACCTTGAAAATGAGTTGTTACAACTTACATCAGAATATAACAATGCTATCGCAGTTGAAGGCCAAAAGTTGCAATCTTATCGTGATGCCAAGGCGGCTTATGACAAGCTGATTGAACAATTCAATGATCCTTCTGCAGCTGAAGAGCTTACTTTAAAGACTTTGGAGGCAGTTGCGACATTGGATGGTATGTCAGTGAGTGTACCTTATGATGAGGAGACGTTGTTGGAAGATCCTAACTTAGAGGTGCATTCCTATTACCTTGGTGAGGAGGACATTGCAAAAAAGAGAAATCAATTGGAAAGCGACCTCAAACAAGCGAATGATGACCTTGGCGTTTCAACAAGTGGTTCTGAAACAGGGCTGTATCTTCTCTTGAAAACTGCTAAATCAAACTTGAGTGCTGCAATTACTGCAAAAGACCAAGTTCAAATGGACAAGTATGAGGAAGAAGTTGGAAAGTACAATGATCAAATTAGAGCTAAAAAGGCTGAGATAGAAGAGAAATCCCAAGATCTGAAGGATTTTGAAGCAGCTGTCAAGTCTTTCTCTGGTGATGATTATAAGGCTTATACAGATGCAATAGAAGCCCTGAAGAAGAATGAAACCGTTCTTGCCGTTGGTACCACCAATGCGGAATATGAGACTGCTAAAAAGGCAACTCAAGAAATCAGAACAGAGAGGCAGGTTGTAAACAATCTCAAGACCTATGCTGTTGACGCAAAGGAAGAGATTTCCAAGGCCAATGCTGAGATTGCTGATTTGAAAGAACAGATAGCTGCTATTTCTGATGCTGACCTCGAAGAGCAAGTATTGCTTTGGGAAGCAGAAGTGGAGAAATATACTCTCGAAGTTGAGGTTTGCACTGAACGTGTCGCTATGGCAAAAGCCAACTTGGATGAGGCTCTTGCTGAAGAAGATGGCAGCACAGAAACTCCCAACACTCCCGCAGAGGACGAGACTCCTTCCGAAGAGCAACCCGCTGCATAAGAATTAATAACGGCTAAAAACAGAGTAAAATGAGAATACG
>CALNEX010000052.1 GCA_939791845.1 uncultured Mediterranea sp.
TGTGCAGGTTGGCCTTCTTGGCGCGTTCGCGGGCCAGCTTGGTGACGCCGGCGATGGCTTTGCGCTCCTTTTCCGAGTCTTGGATTTTCTGGAGCATCACTTCGGCCACCAATGGATTCTTGTGCAGGTAGTTGTCCACCTCGGTCTTGATGAAGTCGCCCACGTATTTGTTGATGGTGGGGCCTGCGGGCTTGTCCTCCTGGGGGACGGCTGGCCACATGTTGTTGCTGCCCAGCTTGGTTTTAGTCTGACTTTCGAACATCGGCTCCTCCACGTTGATGGCAATGGCGGCCACCAGTCCGTTGCGGATGTCGGAGAAGTCGAAGTTCTTGTTGTAGAACTCCTTGATGGTGCGTGCCAGGTGCTCCTTCAGGGCCGACTGGTGCGTGCCGCCCTGCGTGGTGTGCTGTCCGTTGACGAAGGAGTAGTATTCCTCGCCGTATTGGTTGGTGTGGGTGAAGGCTATCTCGATGTCCTCGCCCTTCAGGTGGATGATGTCGTAGAGGCCCTCGCTGGTCATGTTGTCCTTCAGCAGGTCCTCCAGGCCGTGACGCGAGAGGATGCGCTGGCCGTTATAGATAAAGGTAAGCCCCGTGTTGAGGTAGGTGTAGTTGCGCAGCAGGTTCTCCACGAACTGGTTTTGGAAGCTGAAGCCTACGAACAGCGTGTCGTCCGGCTCGAAGTAGATGTAGGTGCCCGTCTCCTCGGTGCTGTCTTCGGTGACATCGCTTTGCAGCACGCCCCGTTCGAACACTACGGCGCGCACCTTGCCGTCGCGGTAGCTGCGCACCTCGAAGCGGCTGCTCAGCGCGTTCACCGCCTTGATGCCCACGCCGTTCAGGCCCACGCTCTTCTTGAACGCCTTCGAGTCGTACTTGCCGCCTGTGTTCAGTTTGCTCACCGCTTCCACCAGTTTGCCTTGGGGGATGCCTCGTCCATAGTCGCGCACGCTGA
Organism: uncultured Mediterranea sp.; assembly: GCA_939791845.1. GTDB lineage: Bacteria > Bacteroidota > Bacteroidia > Bacteroidales > Bacteroidaceae > Bacteroides. The sequence continues at coordinate 955 of CALNEX010000052.1, forward strand.
CGCGGCGGTTGTCCTCGATGGTCACTTCGATTTTCTTGCCGGCGCCCATCTTGAACTCGTCTATCGAGTTGTCCAGCGTCTCTTTCAGCAGCACGTAGATGCCGTCGTCGCTCTGGCTTCCGTCGCCCAGGCGTCCGATGTACATGCCGGAGCGGACACGGATGTGCTCCATGTCGTCCAGGTGCCGGATGTTCTCCTCGGTGTAGTTCACGGCGGTGGGCAGGGCGTCGTCGTTTGCCTCGTCCAATGGCAGCAATTGGTCGTTGTTTGGTATCTCGTTCATATCATAATCGGCATTTGACGGCAAAGTTAATGAAAAAAATGATAGGTTGGGCATGGGGAAGGGCGCAACCTGGAAAGTGGGGGCGTATCCGCGAATACGGAAGAGCTATCGTGAGCCAACGAAAGGGCTATCATCAGCCGATGATAGAGCTATCGATGCCTGTCGATAGCTCTATCGCAAACGGATGGTCAAAGCTGTCCCCCTTGAGTTATGCTTCTGTATTATCGTTAATAACGCTTTCTAATCTGCCGCACGCGTTTTCCCATGTGAATTGCTGAATATTGCGATTGCCTGCCTCTGCAATTCGATAGCGCAAATCATCATCTTCTATCAATCTGATAATATTGGTTGCCAACGCTTCTGCATCTTTCACGGGAGATACCAAAGCTGTCTCATTATCCGTAGCCATTTCTAAATAGCCGTCATTATTCGTGCAGGCCACTGCGCAACCGCAAATCATCGCCTCACCTATGGTCAATCCCCATCCTTCTATCCAACTTGTACCGATAAAAATGGCAGATTCATTATAAAGGCGATTATGAGTTTCTTTGTCTGGCCGTTGATAATAATGAAACCAATCCGGAAGTTCTTGCGGGCGGGGAGGAACCCCAAATATGTTTACTTGCAAATCGGGATATTTCCTTTTGGCAATATCTAAGGCGCGGAAGCCATCGTTGCACCCTTTTCTATCAGCTGAATGATAGAGCATACAGATTGTAAAAGGATTCCTATTTGCAATATCTACCGTTTTTTTAAAGTAAGTGAAGTCGAATCCGTTAGGTATCAGTGCACATGTTTCACCAGTTTCATATACAATCTTTTTCAACCAATTCGCAATGACAATCTTATGCAAAGGATAATGATAGGTCTTCAATACATCTTGAGCAGTAGCCCCGTACCAGTTTTCAAAATCTTGAATCAAATAATACTTTCTATTATCCGGTATCTCTTGATGTCGATGTAGATAGACAGAAGTCTGAACAGCCGTAGCAATGTAGACATCACCTGGAGGCAATGAACCAGCCAGAGAGTATACCCACCTCTCATCGACTCGTTTATCCAAATGGAACCAATTGCGACCCGAATATTTCTTGGAGATCCCCCTATTGACATAACGCAGCGCCGCCGAGCATTTATGCTGAAGGGTTGCTAAGAACCCCTCGTTTACTTTAAACAAGTATGCAGGATATACGATACTCACATGATACCCGTCTGCCACTAATCTGTTTGCGTATTCAAATACCACTTTGTAACCACCTGTAGGATTTGTACTCCCTGCAGGAAGCAGAAAAATAACTCGCTTTCCCATAAATCAACCCATGTTCTTATATTAGTCAACGATTGTAAGAGAACTGTCATGGGTACAAAGGTAACCTATTTTGGCTATATAGGAAATATTAAGGATGTTAAAAGTGATATAACTGCACGGCTCTTTTATTCTGTTCGCCGGTACTGTCGCTCGTGCTCGCCGGTACTGCCGCTCGCGAGCGGCAACGAAGCGGTACGTCCGTGTCGGAAAAGGGAAATTTACGGCAGGTCCTGCCGCAGTATCCGAGTGAATTTGACGGCATCATGGTCTGAACTGAGGTGGTTGCTATCGTAGAGGTCATCGTCCGTAAAGCGGGGGTTAAAGTTGTCCGCTGGTCTTGAAATACCGCTCCAGCACCATCAGTTGCAGCAGTTCCTCACGTTCCGTGTCGCGGAACTGGGCGACATATTCGTGGGCGTGACTGATGATTTCCTCCGCCTCCTCCGGGTGGTCGATGTAGTGGCACAGTTTCTCCTCGAAGTCCGAGAAGTCCTCGCGTACCTCCACATAGTGGTAGCCGGGCCACAGCGTGCCCTCCATGAACCAAGTCTCGCAGGTGGGGCGGGTCATTACGGCCAGCGAGTTGGACGACATCACCCATTTCAGGTTGGAGGCCACATCGTTGCCTTCCAGGGCGATGATGAACTTGTAGTCCAAGTGCTCGCGGATGGTTTTCTTGGATGTCATCCATTCATCGGGACAGCCTTCGTTGCGGCCTACCACGCCGCAGTCGCACAGCGGATGGCCGAAGAACATCTCTAAAAAGCGGCCGCGCAGGCGGCTGTGGCGAATCTTGCCGCGGAAGATGGCGCAGTCCTTCTTCTCGCGGAAGGGCTTGGTGTCATGCACGAACATAAAGTGTCGTAATTTGTCCAGCTTCAGCAACACCGAGTTGTGGTTGTCCGCTGTGAGCAAGCGGCTCTTCACCACGGCGGGTGCATCGGGGGTGAAGTAGACGTCGCCCGGGCAGAAGTTCCAACGTAGGCGGGCGGGGAACCAGCGGGTGACGTCGTGCTGGTCGAAGTAGTAGGCCGTGTGAAATGTCTTCAGGCGGAAGCTGCCCAGTAGACCCGTATAGTAGATCCAGCCGAACTCTCGGCGGAGGCTGTCTTGCGGGGACACTTGCCAAGGGGCATCCACGCGGTTATAATAGTCCACACGCCGCAGCATGTAGTCATAGTCGGGGCGCGACTGTGCGGCCCGCAGTTTCCGTTCGCGGCGGGCGCGATACCATGCATCGGGAATGAGCAGGCCGATGAAGTTGCCGATGAAGTGGAGCAGCTTGTTTGGCTTGCCGCTGTGCAGTTTATAGAGTAGGCTGTCGCTCATGATTCTGTGTATAAGAAAAGGTGACGGATATTTTCGGGCGCAAAGGTAGTGTTTTTATCCTATAATTCGTCTTTTTGCCGGTGCCTAAATGGAAAAGTCCGTTTTTTAGCGTGCAAAACAAGGTTTTATCGTACCTTTGTAGGGCAAATAAGGAATTTTCGTCATGAGACAGCCCCAAGAGACATCGTTATGAACAAAGCCATCAGTATATTGGACAAGGAGTATAAAGAGTGGGTGAAAGGACTTGCCCTCAAGTATCGGAGTAGCCAGATAAAGGCGGCTGTGAAGGTGAATGCCGAAATGCTAAGGTTCTATTGGGAATTGGGCAGGGACATCGTTGAGATGAAAGTAGAACAACGTTGGGGCGAAAGTGTTATCATGCAGTTGAGCAAGGATTTGTGCCGTGCTTTGCCGGGAGTGCAAGGGCAATCTTGACAAGGCTCTTTTCTACGTCCGCCAAACCTTAGAGAACGGTTGGAGCCGGGCGATGTTGCTCAATTTTATTGGTACAGACCTGTTTGAACGCCACGGGAAGGCATTAACCAATTTCAAACGCACCTTGCCTGAGGTGGATAGTGATTTGGCTCAAGAGATGACGAAAGACCCTTATAACTTTGCCTTCACCGACATTGCCAAGCCTTACAATGAACGCCTGCTGAAGGACGCGTTGTTGGACAACATTACTCGGTTTCTTACCGAACTGGGCACGGGCTTTGCATATGTCGGCAAGGAATACCGTCTGCAAGTGGGAGAGACGGAAAATTTCATAGACCTGCTCTTCTACAACCTGAACTTGTCGTGCTATGTCGTGATAGAGGTGAAGATAGGCAAATTCACATTTACCGACGTGGGGCAGTTGGGCGGCTATGTCGTGGCCTGCAACCATATCCTGCGCAAGGAGGGCAGGGACAATCCCACCATTGGCCTGCTGATTTGCAAGGAGAAGGACCGCATCCAGGCACAATATGCCTTGGAGTCCAGCAGCCAGCCCATCGGGATTTCGGAGTATGACCTCGAGCGGTTCTATCCCGAAAAGATAGAGGGTACGATGCCGACTATTGAGGAATTGGAGGAGTCCCTAAAAGAAGATGGCCGGTGCGGTTGAGTCGCTGACAGGCGGCTGTTGTGAGAAAAGGCAGGCATTTTTCGGCGCGAAATCAGTTTTTTATCCCCTATTATCCATACCTTTGCAGCCACTAATAATGGCTAAAACATGTGTATGGGAACTATGGTCAAGGTTATCGTGCCGTTTTATAAAGATACATTGAACCAATGGGAGAGCGAGGCATTGGCAAATAACATGTGCGTCCTGGCTGCCTACCCCGTTGTCTTTCTCAAACCCGAAGGACTGGATTTGTCAGCCATCGCCCGTCGGTATCCCCGCGCCGAGGTGATGAGCGTGTCCGACGACTGGCTGGGGACGCGGCGCGGCATCGCGGGTTATAACGAGATGATGATGTCCGCGGACTTCTACGCCCTCTTCGCGGACACGGAGTATATCCTCATCTGCCACACGGACGCCTGGCTCTTCCGTGACGAACTGGCGGAGTGGTGCCACGCGGGTTACGACCATGTGGCTGCCCCGTGGCCACTGCGTCCGCGCTACCAGCACTTCCCGCTGAAGCAGTGGCTGGCGCTGAAGCATCGGTTTTGCACGCCCGTCCACGGCATTTCCCGTCTGCAGATGTACGGCCGGATAGGCAACGGCGGCCTGAGCCTGCGGCGTGTTTCGGCCTTCCGCGAAGCCTGCGTGCGACATGCCGCGGAGATTGATGGCTTCAACCGCCTGACGGACACGATGCACAACGAGGACATCTTCTGGGCCCTGGTTCCCACGGAACTGAAAGTGCCCGCGGTGGAGGAGGCCCTCCGTTTCGCCTTCGACCTCAAGCCCCGCGTCTGCTGGCGGCTGAACGGGCGGCAGTTGCCCATGGGATGCCACGGCTACCGACACAAGAGCCGCGTGGGGTTCTGGCGGAAGTTCATACCGGGGATTTGATTCGTCCGGTTGCTACACGAGGACATTTTCCCGCCGCAAAGTCGTGCTTTTTCTCTCATAATCCTTAACTTTGCAGACATGTAACGAAAAAGGCAACGAATATGAAAGACAACCTGATCCGATTCGACTGGGCGATGAAACGCCTGCTTCGCAATAAAAGCAACTATGTGGTGCTGGAGGGCTTCCTCTCCACCCTGCTGGGCGAGGACGTGCGCATTGTCCGCTTCCTGGAGAGTGAAGGCAACCAGGAGGATGCGACCGACAAGTTCAACCGCGCGGACATGCTGGCCGAGGACAGCAAGGGTCGCCTGCTTATCATCGAAGTGCAGAACAACCACGAGCTGGACTACTTCCACCGTATGCTCTACGGGGTGTCCAAGACCATCTCGGAGTACATCAACCTGGGAGATGACTACGACAAGGTGCGCAAGCTCTACTCCATCAACATCGTCTATTTCGAGTTGGGCCAGGGCAAGGACTACGTCTACCACGGCAAGACGGAGTTTCGCGGGCTGCATGACACGGAGGACATCTTGCAATTGTCCGTCCGGCAGCGCGAGTTGTTCGTGGGGAAGAATGCGGGCGACATCTTCCCGGAATACTATGTGCTCCGTGTGAACGACTTCGACAAGGTGGCCAAGACCCCCCTTGACGAGTGGATTGAATTTCTCAAGACAGGCGTCATAGAGCAGACCGCCACGGCCAAAGGATTGCCAGAAGCCCGCGAACGCCTCCGGGTAGATGCGCTTCCTCCTGACGAGAAGAGGGCTTATGTCCGTGCCATGGAAGCCTTGAGCTACCAGCGCAGCGTCATCAAGTCCGGCTGGATTGAGGGCCGTGCGGAGGGCCGTGAGGAGGGTCGCGCGGAAGGAATGAAAGAGAACTCCTTGGACGTTGCCCGGCGCATGAAGCAACTTGGGTTGCCGACGGGAACCATCGCTCAATGCACGCAGTTGAGCATGGAAGAGATAGAAAAATTGGAAATATGATAAATTGCATTTCGAGCCAAGGGGATACCCGTCCGGTAAAGGACGGGCTTTTTTGTTCAAGTCTGTTTTGCTATCGGTGCAGGAGCATGAATCGCACCAGGAGGACGATATGCTTCATGAAGCGCTCGAACCTCCGTCCCAGCTTATGATGCTTCCAGCTGCCGTAGACCTTGTGCTTGGCGAAGGCGTCAGGATGCTTGAGAGTGTTCGTGTTGCAGGGGGTGACGAGGTAGCCGGGATAGATGACCACGTCGTCGGCCAGGTGCTGCTCCACGTCCTCGCTCCGGTAGCCCTTGGTGCGGGCGATTTCCACCATGACATCCGGCGATATCTTCAGGTCGAATGAGCCGTCGGGCAGGCGGAAGGGGCGGGAATTGTAGTAGTCGAAGACTTCCTTGCAGAACTGGTTGCCCTGCTCGCCCATGAAGAAGGCCGCCTGTAGCTTGACGTTGGTGCTGATGTGCTCGTGGAAGGAAGCGAAGCCATGCTCGGGCATATACTGGTCGAAACGTTTCTTCACGAACATGTCGCTGTCCATGTAGACGCCTCCCTCTTTCCAGACGGAGTAGAAGCGGACCACGTCGGTGGCAAAGGCCCATTTGCAGGCATCCAACGCTTCGTTGATATACCGGCACCCGATGGCGCGGGCATCCTCTATTGTCCAACGGCGGACGCGGAAGTCGGGGAGAACACGTTTCCAACTCTCCAGGCAGATCTTGATCTCCACGGGGAAGGGGTCGTTGCTGAACCAGCATAGGTGAATAATCTTGGGGGTCATAATCGTTTTATAGTTAAGTCGTTATTATTTCAATCTGTCTCTTTTCCTGGTCACGAGTGAGGGAATTAGTAACCGTAGCACTTGGCTCCAGCGTTCCAATCTGTAGTCGGCTTTTGTGGATTGAAGAGTCTGGAGCAAGAGTTTGTGCAGTTCTTGCTCGCTCTGCGGGTCGAGGTGCTGACGTTTGATTTTCCGGTAAATCATTCCATGGCGCAAACGTTTCTTGTAAGCAGTCAAGGTTGGCAGGCAGGTTTCCATATAATGTAATACTTTGATATCTTCTGCAATGCCTTGACCGGAGTGATGGGAACGCAGCGTGACTTTCTGGTTGTGTTGCCGGAAGTAGTTAAGGATCTTGTATACCTCAATCACTCCTCCCTGCATGGCCATTTGAAACCAAAACAACCAATCTCCACAATACCGCATGTTTAGAAAGTCAGAATGGGCAAATTGGACAGCGTATTCACGCTTGAAGAGGATGCCGCTTGCATTTACCGTATAGTTTTTCCAATACAAGTTGTGCTCGGCAAATGCCGGACCCGAGAAGTAGGCGTGTCCTTTCCGCGTCCGCCGGCCCCAGTGGTTGATGTCTCGACCTCGCTGTACATTGCCCTGCTCGTCTATCAGCAAGGAACCGGCGTAGCATAGGGCGGTATCCGGGTGCGCTTCGGCCAGGCGGACGCAGGTCTCGAGGAAGGTGGGCTCGGCCAGGTCGTCGGCCTCGGCCACCCAAACGTACTTGCCTCGGGCCAGAAGGATGCCTTTCATCCATTGGTGGAAGGGGCTGCCGGTGTTCGTCTCGTTGATGACGAGGTGAGTGACGTGGGGGTTGTCCCGGTATTTTTCCAGGATGGCGGTGCTGTTGTCCGTAGAGGCATCGTCCAGCAGGATAAGCTCGAAATCCCGGAACGTCTGGTTCAGGATGGACTCAATGCGCTGGGGCAGGTAACGCGCGTAGTTGTAGTTGGGTACGATGACGCTTACAGGGATATTTTCCATAATGCCTTCATGATTGTTCTTGCCGGGTTGATGGATTGGCGGCAAAGGTACGAAAATAAATGCGACTTCCTGCTTCCACGGGTGGAGAATCTTGTCGATTTTTCCGGTTTTTCTCACTTCTCCTGTGTGTCCGGGACAGGACAAAAAGCAAGTCCACCCTGGAAAGAAAGCTTGTCCGGGGTGGACTTGTCGCATGTCCACCCTGGACGGGTCACCCGTCCAACAGTAAGCAACTGTTAACAAGATGCCGAGAAATATCTCGATATATCAATGTTTTTATCCAAACGTGCCTTCCTCGCCTTCGTCTTTTCTGCCGCCTCCGGTGCCGGGCGTTTGGGGTGCGCCGTCGATGTAGATGGTCTGCGAGGTGCTGCGGGGCGTCTTGAGGTAATCGTTGCTAGTGCCCTTGTACTGGGTGGTGACGGTCAGGGTGTAGTTGCCGTCGTTCAGGTCGGTGGTGTCTTCGGTGGTGACGGGATTGTCCGCCAGCCAGGCTTTCAAGATGTACTTTGTTATGGTCAATAGGTTTAAATGGTAAACGAATGGGGTTATCTACGGGTGTTGTGCCCGGTTGCAAATGTAAGTAGTTTTTTTATCTTGCAAGGGGCGGGCGGGTGCTTTTTCATCGCTGCTCCCACCCCGTCCCGATACGCTTTCCGGAACCGCCGGAAGTCGCCATTCATCTCTGCTCTAGTTTGTGGGATTCGATGAGGAGCCGTTTGCAGAGATCGGGGTCGAATCCTCGGGCCTGGGCATACTCTTCCGCCAGGACGGCCAGCATATCCAGCGTGCCTGGCAGCCGCTCGAAGTTCTGGCAGCCTTCATAGACGTCGATTTGTTTGAAGCGCATCCGGTTGAGGTCGACTATTTCGACACGGATGCCATTGGCTTCTTCCTGGAACAGGATGTTGCCTGCCGAGTAATCCTTGTGTAGGAAGCCGTGTTCATGCATTCGGGCAGTGGTGCGGGCGATGGCTCGCAAGATTTCATCGCGGCGGTTGAATTCACTGGTGGCGAAGTCGCGGTAAGTATGGGGGCACGTCGAACGCAGGCTGACGTAGTAGCTATGTCCCAGCAAGAGCCAACTGTTCTCCTGGCAATATCCGATGGGAATCGGGGTCCCGATGCCAGCTTTGGACAGCAGCTTGGCGTAGCGGAAGGAGCGCTCCGCCTTGGAAGGGCGGAAGAAACGGTAGATGAATCGGTTGAGCAAGTGGGGAATCTGGTAGGACTTGACCACGACCGGTTGTCCGTCCCACGCGAATTCCTTCAGTTCGTTGCGGCCCTTGTAGAGGACGGTTCCTCCGTGGGCAAAGCTCTCTGGCAGGGTTGCTATCTTGTCCTTCAGGTTGGCAAATGCCGGGGTGACTTCTAGGTAGCGGGGGAAGAGGATACGGCAGAGGCGGTTGAACCATTTGGAGGCCGAGCGTTGCAGGCGCAGGGGGCCTCCTAACTCGCGATGGAAGAACTCCGGGTGGCACCGGTTCAGCACGCTCACTACGTGCCGTTTCAGCTTGCGGTCCGATGTGCGCTTGGAACCTTCGCGGATGCGGTAGAAGAATTCGATGCCGGGCAGTTGCAATGCCTTTCCGCCCTCTTTCAACAGGGAAATCCAGAATTCCCAGTCTTCACGGGCAATGATTTCCTCGCAGTATCCGCCCACGCGCTCCCAGTCGGCCTTGCGATAGAGAGCGCAGGCGCAGATGATGTTCTTGCGGGCTAGCAGCCTCAAGGAGAAGGGGGGCAATCTCCATTCCCCGGTGCGCGCGCCAAAGAATTCTGCCCGTGGATAGACTACCTTGACGTCTGGGTCACCCGTGATTGCCTCTACGGCATGCTTGATGTACGTGGGTGCGATGAGGTCGTCCGCATCGACGGGCAGTATGTATTCGCCCCGGGCTAGGGCTATGGCGTGGTTGCGGGTCGCTATCACGCCGGCGTTTGGCTGGGTGTAGGCGCGTACTCGCGAGTCGGTGGCGGCGAAGCGTTGGGCTAGCGCATAGGAAGCATCCGTGGAGCCATCGTCTATCAGTATGACTTCGAAGGCCGGGTAATCGGATGCGAGAATGGAGTTCACCGTTTCCGGCAGGAAAGCTTCCATGTTGTAGATGGGTACGATGACCGATACCAGTGGGGGCGTCTTGCTCATAGGATGAAAGTCAGATTTTGTCCAAGCCTTTGGTGTATTTCAACCAATAGTACTTCAGGGGATTCTTGTATTTCAGTTGCTTCCAGGGACGGCTGCCATGCGGGCGGTGCCATACGGGCAGGTTGGCGAAGACATAGTTGCGGAATCCGGCCTTCAGGGCTTCATGAGAGATGGTGACATCAAACCAGTTCTTTGACGCATCCAACGCTTGAAAATCGAAGGCTTGCAGGAACTCCGGCGTCAGCAAGGAGCAGCAGAAGCTGCAGTGCTTCTTCTCGGCATAGACGGTGCCCTCATGGCCCTTGGCGTGCAGGTAGGGGTAATTGATGGTGCCCGTCTCGTCCACCGTGACGGCGGCGGCGATGGCGCATTTCTCCTGCCTTTTTGCCCCGTCGAAGAGCCCCTGCAAAGTATCAGGTCTCACCACGACGTCCGATTCCACAATCAGCAGGGCGGCATTGGCCTCAAGGGCCTCTCTTTGTGCCGTTTGCAGCACGAGCAGGTAGTTGGGCGAGGGGTGGCTTGTCACGTCCGCCAGGTTCACCAGCCGGAAGCCGTATTGGCGGGCGGCTTCTTCCAGCCGGGCGGTGTTTTCGGCGGTGCTGAAATCGTTGTACACCGTGTACCGGTGCGGCACGTTGATTTCCGACTGGCAGATGGCGCGGATGGTGTCCAGTGTCAGGTCTATGGAATCTTTGACGGGGGTCAGGATGTGAAGGCTGTCCATTCTCATAATGCATTAATGTTGCAAAGGTATTCCTTTTTTGCCGAACGGGCAAATCATTGTCTGAATATCTTCCGTTCTATTTCCAGTACTACCGCCACCGTGCCGTCCACGTCTTCGCAATAGAGGTTGCCGCCCCGCTGTGGGCGTTTGTCCACCATGAGGCATTGTTTGCCTGCCTTATGGGCTTCACGGGCGAACACGGCACCGAAGAGGCCGGCACCGATGATGAGGTAATCGTAGGGTTTGGGGGTATTCATAGGGCTATAGTTTTAGTGTAAAGATAGAAAACGCGAATTGCGCAGAATCCGAGGATGGCTTGCTGGAAGTATCCGCGAATCCCGCGTAATCCGCGCTTGGAGTGTCCGGGGTTATTTCACCTCCCACGTGTCGTTCGTCATCAGCAGTTCCTCGAAGTTGTGGTACTTCTTTTTGGCGCTGACTTCTTCAATCTGTGCATGCACGGCCTCGTCGTATGTCGGTTCGTCCACGTCGCGGATGACGCCCAAGGCGATGGGGAAGTCCGGGCCTTCCATCAACGCCAGCTTCAGTTGCAGGGTGTTATCTTGGCAGTGGGCATCGTGGATGAGGGCATCCTTCTCGGTGATGCCGTTTTCGCCCAGCTTTACCACCTTCAATCCGAAACCTTCCTGCGCCAGGCCGTATTCGTGGTTCTCGCCGAACAGCATCGGCTTGCCGTGCTCCAGGTAGATGGCATTCTTGGCGCGTCCTTCCTTGTTATATACGGAGTCGTGCGTGCCGTTGTTGAAGATGACGCAGTTCTGGAGAATCTCGCACACCGAGGCGCCTTTGTGGCGGGCGGCGGCCTTCAGGATGTCCACCGTGCCTTGTGCATCCGTGGCCACGGCGCGGGCAAAGAAGCGTCCGCGGGCACCGAAGCAAAGCTCGGCGGGGTGGAAGGGGTCTTCCACAGTGCCATAAGGCGACGATTTGCTGACGAAGCCACGGGGTGACGTGGGCGAGTACTGCCCCTTGGTCAGGCCGTAGATGCGGTTGTTCAGCAGAATCATGTTGATATCCACGTTGCGGCGCACGGCGTGGATGAAGTGGTTGCCGCCGATGGCCAGACCGTCTCCGTCGCCCGAAATCTGCCAGACGGTCAATGCCGGGTTGGTCACCTTGGCACCCGTGGAGATGGCGGCTGCGCGGCCGTGGATGGTCTGCATGGCGTAGGTGTTCATGTAGTAGGGCAAGCGGCTGGAGCAGCCGATGCCGGAGATGACGGCCGTCTCCCACGGGGCGATGCCCAGTTCGGCCATGGCCTTGTGCAGGGAGGCGAGGAAGAAGTGGTCGCCGCAACCGGGAC
>CALNEX010000053.1 GCA_939791845.1 uncultured Mediterranea sp.
GCATCAAAGATATCGAAGAGGCCAACGCCATCTGTGACGCCGCCGGCATCGACCCGTACCTGACTTGCCAGGAGACGCAGGGCATCTGCTTCGAGAACGCCAAGTGGGCCTACGTGGTAGGCTGCGCCATCGCCCTGAAGAAAGGCTGCAAGAACGCCGCCGACGCTGCCGAAGCCATCGGCATCGGCCTGCAGGCCTTCTGTATCCCCGGCTCCGTGGCAGACGACCGCAAGGTAGGTCTGGGACACGGCAACCTGGCTGCCCGCCTGCTGCGCGACGAGACGCAGTGCTTCGCTTTCCTGGCCGGCCACGAGTCCTTCGCTGCCGCCGAGGGTGCCATCAAGATTGCCGAAATGGCCAACAAGGTGCGCAAGAACCCCTTGCGTTGCATCCTGAACGGCCTGGGCAAGGACGCCGCCATGATCATCAGCCGCATCAACGGTTTCACATACGTACAGACCCAGTTTGACTACTACACCGGCAAGCTGGAAGTAGTGAAGGAGACTCCGTACTCCGACGGTCCCCGCGCCAAGGTGAAATGCTATGGTGCAGACGACGTGCGCGAAGGCGTGGCCATCATGTGGCACGAGAACGTGGACGTGTCCATCACGGGTAACTCCACGAACCCCACGCGCTTCCAGCACCCCGTGGCAGGCACTTACAAGAAAGAACGCGTATTGGCCGGCAAGCCCTACTTCTCCGTGGCATCCGGCGGTGGCACGGGCCGCACGCTGCACCCGGACAACATGGCCGCAGGTCCCGCTTCCTACGGCATGACGGACACGATGGGCCGCATGCACAGTGATGCCCAGTTCGCCGGTTCTTCGTCCGTGCCCGCACACGTTGAGATGATGGGCTTCCTGGGCATCGGCAACAACCCGATGGTAGGTTGCACCGTGGCTTGCGCCGTGAACGTGTCTTTGGCACTGAACAAGTAATCATCCAGGCTACTTACTAACTATATAAGAGGAATCCCTGTGACCCCTTGTGGAGTCATGGGGATTTTATTTTATCCGGAAACAGCGAAAGAAAGACGAGGGAAATATCAATGCTAAATGATGACCTGAAATAGCATCAGGGAGGTTTCCCCTATGATTTGGCTTTTTGCTCGTCCTCCGGCGCAAAATCCAGCGATAAAGGACTGTCACCGATGAACCGGTCGAAGTCGGAAGAAAAGTTCTTGTCCTGAATGACGCGGTACTTCTCAAATTCAGCTTCATAATTGGTCTTTCGAGGAAGGTTCTGACAAGGCTGGCTATTGGCGCATCATCATAGAAACCACGAACCCCATAAACGAAAACAGGGCGTAACTCATTGAGTTACACCCTATTTTCCTATCGTTGATTATCGTTGTTTACCGATACTTATTTCACCTCCTCAAAGTCCGCATCCTGCACATTGTCGCCCTGCTTGCCTTGGTTGCCGCCTGCCTGCTGGCCACCGGCATTGGCACCGCCCTGCGCACCGGCACCGCCTTGGGCGCCGCTCTGGGCATACATCTCCGCGCTGGCGGCCTGGAAGGCCGTGTTCAGCTCGGCCATGGAGGAGTCTATGGCGGCCAGGTCCTGGGCCTTGTGGGCGTCCTTCAGCTTCTGGAGGGCAGCCTCGATGGGCGCCTTCTTGTCGGCGGGGAGCTTGTCGCCCAGGTCCTTCAGCTGGTTCTCGGTAGTGAAGATCATGGAGTCGGCCTGGTTCAGCTTGTCCACGCGCTCACGCTCCTTCTTGTCCGCCTCGGCGTTGGCGGTGGCCTCGGCCTTCATGCGCTCGATTTCTTCCTTGCTCAAGCCGCTGGAGGCCTCGATGCGTATGGCCTGCTCCTTGCCCGTGGCCTTGTCCTTGGCGGATACCTTCAGGATGCCGTTGGCGTCGATGTCGAAGGTCACTTCAATCTGGGGCACACCGCGGCGGGCCGGGGCGATGCCTGTCAGGTTGAACTGGCCGATGGACTTGTTCTGCGCGGCCATGGGACGCTCGCCCTGCAGGACGTGGATGGTCACCTCGGTCTGGTTGTCGGCGGCGGTGGAGAAGATTTCGCTCTTCTTGCACGGGATGGTGGTGTTGGCCTCTATCAGCTTGGTCATCACGCCGCCCATGGTCTCGATGCCCAGGGTCAGCGGGGTGACGTCCAGCAGGACGATGTTGCCCACACCGGCTTCCTTGTTCAGCACGGCACCCTGGATGGCTGCGCCCACGGCCACCACTTCATCGGGGTTGACGCCCTTGGAAGGCACCTTGCCGAAGTAGTCCTGCACCAGCTGCTGCACGGCGGGGATACGGCTGGAACCGCCCACGAGGATGACCTCGTCGATGTCCGACGTGCTCAGCCCGGCGTCGCTCACGGCCTTCTTGCACGGCTCCAGGCAGGCCTGGATGAGGTCGTGGGACAGTTGCTCGAACTTGGCGCGGGTCAACGTCTTCACCAGGTGCTTGGGCACGCCGCCCACGGGCATGATGTACGGCAGGTTGATCTCCGTGGAGGTGGAGGAGGACAGCTCGATCTTGGCCTTCTCCGCAGCCTCCTTCAGGCGCTGCATGGCCATGGGGTCGGTGGTCAGGTCGGCGCCCTCGTCGTTCTTGAACTCCTGCACCAGCCAGTTGATGATGGCCTGGTCGAAGTCGTCGCCGCCCAGGTGGGTGTCACCGTTGGTGGACAGCACCTCGAACACGCCGCCGCCGAACTCCAGGATGGAGATGTCGAACGTGCCGCCGCCGAGGTCGAACACGGCCACCTTCATGTCCTTGTTGGCCTTGTCGATGCCGTAGGCCAGGGCTGCCGCGGTAGGCTCGTTCACGATGCGCTTCACGTCCAGCCCGGCAATCTGTCCGGCCTCCTTCGTGGCCTGGCGCTGCGAGTCGGAGAAGTAGGCGGGCACGGTGATGACGGCTTCCGTCACTTCCTGGCCCAGGTAGTCCTCGGCCGTCTTCTTCATCTTCTGGAGAATCATGGCCGAGATTTCCTGCGGGGTGTAGTGGCGGCCGTCGATGTCCACGCGCGGCATGTTGTTGTCATTCACCACGGGATAGGGCACGCGGCCCACTTCCTTCTGCACCTGGCTCCAGTTCTCGCCCATGAAGCGCTTGATGGAGTACACCGTGCGCTTGGGGTTGGTGATGGCCTGGCGCTTGGCGGGGTCGCCCACCTTGCGTTCGCCACCGTCCACAAATGCCACCACGGAGGGCGTCGTGCGCTTGCCTTCGCTGTTCGCTATCACCACGGGTTCGTTGCCTTCAAACACGGAAACGCACGAGTTCGTGGTTCCCAAGTCAATACCAATAATCTTTCCCATAATCTTATCTTTTTTATTTGTTATCATTCAGGTTCATTCTGTCCGCCCGGAGGCAGACGCCAAAGGAAAGACAAACAGCGTGCCAAAACATTCGGGGCCAGCCATACTCGGGATTTTGTCAGAGAGACTGCCAATATGACAGAAAGATTCATCTCCCATTTTCACAAGATAAGGGATAAACGCGATAAACGGGAATTCATGACATACCGATGGAGCCATGCAACTGCGATTCCCATTTCGATCCCATACCACCCGCATTTCCAAACGAAGAAAAAACAGACCTGAAACGAAGATGAAACGGAGGTGAAAGAAAGGAATAAGAGAGGGATAAGAGAGGGATAAGAGAGGAACAAGAGAGGGATAAGAGAGGAACAAGAGAGGGATAAGGGAGAAAAAGCGACTTAACCAGCACCTGGCGAGACAGCTTTGACAAACTTTTCCGACATCCCTTGGCCGCCCCGATTTGTTTTCGTACCTTTGCGCCCGGAGAAGCAGTCGGCCGGTCTGCCGCTTGCACAACCGGTGCAGGAGGAAAGTCCGGGCAACACAGAGCATCCCACTTCCTAACAGAAAGCCATCCGCGAGGGTGGAGCAACGCAGAAGAAAACAACCGCCTCCGGGCTCCGGCCCGGCGGCAAGGGTGAGAAGGCGGGGTAAGAGCCCACCGGCCTTGCGGCGACGCAAGGGCCGTGCGTCTTGGGAGTTGCAAGGTCATGTATACCGGCGTCAAGAGGGTTGCTCGCCCCATGCCGGAGGGTGGACCGCTAAAGCCGCCTGGCGACAGGCGGACGAGATAAATGGCAGGCATCCCGAGCTTCACGGGAACAGAACCCGGCTTACAGGCTGGCTGCTTCTCCTTTTTTTTTCTTCATTCATCATTCTTCATCAATTATGACCCGACGTATCGCAGCCCTTTGGAAATTCCTGACCTACGACATCTGGCGCATCACGGAGGACGAGGTGACGAAGACCACCTTCTCCGCCTACAACGTCATCAAGAGCGTCTGCCTGTGCGTGAACCGCTTCACGCAGGACCGGCTCGTCAGCAAGGCCTCGGCCCTGACGTACAGCACGCTGCTGGCCATCGTGCCCATCCTGGCCATCGTGTTCGCCATCGCGCGGGGCTTCGGTTTCGACGACATCATCCGGGGGCAGATCACCTCCACCTTCGCCGGGCAGACGGAGGCGGTGGAAGTCATCCTGCAGTTTGTCAACTCCTACCTGTCCGAGACGAAGAGCGGCGTGTTCATCGGCGTGGGCCTCATCCTGCTGCTGTGGACGGTGCTGAACCTGGTGAACAGCCTGGAGGTGACCTTCAACCGCATCTGGCAGGTGAAGAAGGCGCGGAGCATGTACCGCAAAATCACGGACTACTCGTCCATGCTGCTGCTCATCCCGCTGCTGCTGGTGGTGTCCGGCGGCCTGTCCATCTACATGAGCACGGCGCTGAAGCACGTGGAGGACTATGCGCTGCTGGCCCCGCTGGGCAAGTTCCTGATACGGCTGATACCGTTCGCCCTGACGTGGTTCATGTTCACGGGGCTGTACATCTTCATGCCCAACACGAAGGTGAAGTTCCGCCACGCGCTGGTGGCGGGCATCCTGGCCGGTTCGGCCCACCAGGCCCTGCAGTTCCTCTACATCAGCGGCCAGCTGTGGATGTCGCGCTACAATGCCATCTACGGCAGCTTCGCGGCCCTGCCCCTGTTCCTGCTGTGGCTCCAGATCTCGTGGACCATCTGCCTCTTCGGCGCCCAGCTGACATATGCCAGCCAGAACATCCGCAACTTCAGCTTCGACAAGGACACGCGCAACGTCAGCCACCGCTACCGCGAGTTCGTGTCCATCCTGGTGCTGTCCCTCATCACCAAGCGCTTCGCCCGCAACGAGCCTCCCTACGACGCCGAGGCCATCTCCGAGGAGTGCCAGATCCCCATCCAGCTGACCCAGCGGACGCTCTACGAGCTGCAGGAAATCGACCTCATCCACGAGGTGGCCAGCGACGAGAAGGGCGAGGCCATTGCCTACCAGCCCTCCATGGACATCCACCGCCTGAACGTGGCCCTCCTGCTGGACCGCCTGGACACGCACGGCTCTGAAGACTTCAAGATAGACAAGGACAAGACCTACAACGAGGAGTGGGCCGTGCTGATGAAGGCCAAGGAGGAGTATTACAAGAGCGCGGGGAATGTGTTGCTGAAGGACCTCTAATCCCTGCCAAACAGCTTCCGCCAGTCCCGCCCCGCAGCCGGTTTCACCCAATTCTCCGGGATGAACCGCCACTGCTCCAGGCTCTGCGGGGTGATGACCTTGCGTTGCCCGATGTACTGCATCAGGTAGTAGCGCAGGTCCTTGTCCGTGGAGAAGAGGATGCGGCCCTTCAGCTCCTCCTGCGGGATGCCCGCGCCGCGGGTCAGCAACTCCCCTCCCCCGTTGCCGCGGTAGGAGTTGACCGCCACGCGATACATCCTGTCCTCGTCGAAAGGCGTCCCGTCCGCCATGCCCAGGATGGTGACTTTCTGCCCCGCAGGACGGGTGACATCCACCGTGTAGATGATACCGGCAGCCGAGTCGAAGTTATAGCTGGGGTTGCGGAAGAAGGAACGCTCCTCAGCCCCCTTCTGTTTGTCCGAAGGTTCGCGCAAAAGCAACAGGTCATCGTCCGGCGACTGCATCTGGCGGGTCCACAGGGCGTAGGACATCTCCAATGCACCGCGCACTTCCCGTCCGGAAAGGGACATCGTGTAGAGCATGTTCTCATACTTATAGAGATTGAACATGTCGCTGACGCGGATGTCGCCCGCCTCGATGCGCGCGTCGAAGGACAGGGGCGCCGCCAGCGAAATCTCCGCCTGGCCTATCTCCAGCTGGAGCCGGTGTATCAAGTCCACGAAAGCCGAAGGCCCGAAGTAGGCGGGGCGGGTGGATATGGACTGCGTGAAACGGCCTATCTTCTTGGACACAAAGGCCTGAATCGAGTCATGTTGCGCGGAGAAATGTGCCAGGAAGTCCTTGTCCGGCTCCAAGGTGCCCACCTCCGTCAGTCGGCCTTCCACGCGCTTGCCCGTCACCTTGCCGTCCTGCAAGGCCAGGGTGATGTCCACCTCGCCCACGGCGAGCGCATTGTTGGCCGGGTTGACCACCAGGACGGAATCGCCCGCCTCGTTGGCCACTTTGAAGCAGGCGCGTGCATGGTCGTGGCCTATCAGCACCACGTCGAAGCCCGGCACCCGACGCGCCACCTCCACCGAGGCGTTGTCCCTGTACTTGCCTCCCATCAGCACGGCCTCCTTGCCGGAATGGAAGAGCCCGATGACCACGTCCGGCTTCTCCCGCTCGCGTATGACGGGCATCCACCGGCGGGCCGTCTCCTCCATGTCTTCGAAGGAAAGCCCGTCCCAAAGGTTTCCGGGAAGCCACATCGGAATGGCAGGCGTGATCATGCCCAGCACGGCTATCCGCACGCCTTCGCGCTCCAGCACGACGTAGGGCTGGAAATGGGGCTTGCCCGTGGAGGCGTCCGTCACATTGGCTCCCAAGACGGGGAAACGGCAATCTGCGGCCCAACGGTCGAAAACCGCACGGCCTGTCTCGATGTCATGATTGCCCACCGTACCGGCGTCATAGTCCATGAAGTTCTGCATCTCCGCCGTCAAATGGGTAGACACCGTGTCCATGTAGTTATAGTAATAGGCCGAGGGCTGTCCCTGGAGGATGTCGCCGTTGTCCAGCAACAACAGGTTGTTCCCATGCTTCTGCCGCTCCTGCCGCACGTAGGCCTGCACCCGTGCCAGGCTTCCCGCTGCGGGTTGCCGCCGGATGAAGTCGTAGGGATAGAAATTGCCATGCACGTCCGAGGTCTCTATGAGCTTGAGGCGGACGACTTTGTGCTGTGCAACGGCCCCGCTCCACAGCCCCAAGAGCAAAAGCGCAGAAATCAACAACTTGTCCAACATTCTATCATTTCTTTTTTTTACAACCAATCCACGTCTTTCAGCCGAGGATGATGCTTGTCTTTCTCACTCAATATCACATCCTTTGCCGGAATCTTCCAGTCAATGCCCAGGTCCGGGTCGTCCCACGCCACGGCACCTTCGCTGGCGGGCGCATAGAAGTTGTCGCACTTGTATTGGAACACCACTTCCTCGCTCAGCACGCTGAAGCCGTGCAGGAAGCCCCGCGGGATGAAGAACTGGCGGTGGTTCTCGGCGGTCAACTCCACGGAGACGTGTTGCCCGAAGGTGGGCGAGCCTTTGCGCACGTCCACGGCCACGTCCAGCACGGCCCCCTTCACCACCCTCACCAGCTTGCTCTGCGTATAGGGCGGCTTCTGGTAGTGCAGGCCGCGCACCACGCCGTAGGAGGACTTGCTCTCATTGTCCTGCACGAACACCACCTTGGCCACCTTCTCCTCGAATTCCCGTTGGTTGAAGGACTCGAAGAAATAGCCCCGCGCATCCTCGAACAGGCGCGGCTCCAAAATAAACACACCGTCTATGGCTGTCTTGATTACATTCATGTCGCGTAAAAACTGATTAATAATGTGCAAAAGTACAAGGATAATTTAGGTTTCGCGGGAGTTGGAGTGTTAAAAGGCGTTATCTTGATGGACAAAAAAGCCGCACCGGAAATCAGCTTCCGATACGGCTCCCACTCGTTTCATTTTCTTTATCACCAATGTCTTTCCGGATAGAGGTCGTTCCACCACTCCGGACTGTCCTGCAACCAGCGGGCAAACCACGCCATGATGGAGTTGTGCCAAAGGACGCGCTTCTCGTAGTCGCTGATGAAGTGGTTCTCGCCGTCCACGGTGATGAACTCCACGGGCTTGCCCAGAATCTTCAGGGCGTTGTAGAGCTGGATGCTCTCGCCGATGGGGACGTTGGTGTCCACCGTGCCGTGCAACAACAGCAGGGGCGTCTTGATTTTGTCCGCGTTGAACAGGGCACCGTGCTTGGTGAAGAGTTCGGGCTTGCTCCACGGATAGCTTTCGGCAGCGGCCACGGCATTGTAGGAATAGCCCCAATAGCCCTCACCCCAATAGCTGGTCACGTTGCTGATACCGGCGTGCGAGGCGGCTGCGGCAAAGAGGTCGGTCTTGGTCTGGAGATACATCGTCATGAAGCCGCCGTAGGAGGCGCCCAGGCAACCGATGCGCTTGGCATCCACAAACGGATGGGCCTCGCAGAACTTCTCCGTGCCCTCGATGATTTCGTCGGCCGTCCAGTCGCCCCAGGCATTGACGTGGCGGGCGGAGAACTCCTGCCCGTAACCGATGGCACCGCTGGGGTTGACGACATAGACCACATAGTCGCGCGAGGCAAACAACTGAGGACTATAAGGAGAAGTCATGCCGCGCGTGGTGGGCGTGGTGCCGCCGTAGTAGTAGACAATCAGCGGATACTTCTTCTGCGGGTCGAACGAGGGAGGCAGGCACATCATGCCCTCGATGACAGTGCCATCCGCCGCGGTGAAATTCCAAGGCTGCATCTCGCCCAACTCAATCTCGTCCAGCCGCTCCTGCATGGGGTTGGCCAGCAGGGTGGACTTGCCTTTCTTGCGGTCGTACAGATAGGCCACACCGGCACTGGTGTTGCCACCGCCCACGTAGGCCATCAGCGTGGCATTGTCATCGGGCACGGAGAAGTTGTTGATGACAT
The DNA here is from genome assembly GCA_939791845.1 of uncultured Mediterranea sp. Classification (GTDB taxonomy): domain Bacteria; phylum Bacteroidota; class Bacteroidia; order Bacteroidales; family Bacteroidaceae; genus Bacteroides. Next base: position 8,948 of record CALNEX010000053.1, read on the forward strand.
CCTGCTCCAAATCCAGCATCACGAACGTGGCCTTCTTGGGGTCGTAGCAGTAGATGTGCTGACAGTCCTTGTCGGTGGTATTGAAGTAGATGCAGCCATCGACACGGTTCCAAGTGCCATTGATGATGGTGGGATTGAAGTCGCGGGTGATGGGTGTCACTTCACGTGTGGACAAGTCCATCAGGAAAGCCTGCACGTCGAAGTCGTTGGCAATGGGCTGGTCGCCGCAATTCTTGCCGATGCCGCCGAAGGCCAAGGGACTGCCCGTCAGGAGCAGTTGCGTGCCGTCGGGCGAATAGGAGGCACCATTGACGTAAGCGTCCCACTTCACCAGCGTGTCGGCCTGCAACGTGGCCAGGTCGAGCTGGAAGACGGAGGTCAGGGAGAAGGGACACTTCGTGATATTGGGTTTGTGGGCCGTGCAGAGCAATTGGGTGCCATCGGGCGAAATGTCGTTCAGATACACGCTGTTGCTGCCGTAGTTCAGACGCTCGGACAAGCCCGTGGCCAAGTCATATTTCACCAAATAATAGCGGTTGCGCGAACCGGGGATGCGGTCGTCGGGATGCAACAGGCGTTTCAGGGGGCCGTTGACCTTCTCCCCTTCGGCGGTTTCCGTGTAAATCAGGTAGTCCTCGTTGGGCGACCATGTGAAATAGCCTTGGGGAATGTCGCGGCACACCACAGCCTCCTGCCCCGTGGCGGGGTCGTAGATGAGGAGGTCGTTGCCCTCGCGTCCGGTCACGGTGTAATAGAGGCGGCTGCCTTTGGCCATCCAGCGCATACCCTCGTTGACATTGGGCAGGAGGACGCGGCCGGTCTTCACCTCCGTCAGTTCGGTGTGGGCGCGCGAACGCTTCAGGTCGTAATTGTCACTGTAGCGGGTCAGGAGGTACTTCCCGTCCGGCGAGAGGGAGACGGAAGCCACACGGCTGCCGAAGTTCGTGTCGAACAAGGAAAGGCGGCGCTTCAAGTCGGGAGCGATGCGGCAATCCACTTCGGCGAACTCCTTATTCTTCTCCCATTCGCATTTCAAGACGGGCTGTGCCTTGTCCTCGGAAGTGGAGAGCAGTTTGATGGCCACTTCGTAATCGGCCTCCGGCTCCAAGCGGAGGTCAATCACCACGGGCTGCACCTGCGAGAGGCTGTCCTCGGCCGTGGTCTTGGTCCGCTTGGACTCTCCGTTGACAAAGACCTCGAAGCGGGCGGGAGACGTCACTTTCAGCTTGCCTTTCATAAAACGCTCGGCCCGCATACGGGTGGAGAACACATAGAGCCGGTTGTCGGCCTCGGGCTTGTCCACCGTGACGTATCCGGCGGTATCCGCAGAGATGCGAACGGCTCCCTCCAAATCCAGGGGGATGTTAGTCTTCAACAATTCGGCGGCACCAAACTTCTCACCTTTCTGATTGATGCTGTCGCCTTGCAGAGGCATCCGCACTGTGAAGGCGGGAGCCACTTCAAATTCCGTCACTTTCTCCTGTGAACGGGCACTCAGCCCCAACAACAGCAGGGCCGACGCAAAGATTATCTTTTTCATTGGGGTAAATCGGTTGTTAAAAATTCAAAGCCATTCCACAAATTGCCGGGTGGCAGAGGAGCCTCCACATCTATCAACTGCTTGGAAACAGGATGAATGAACCGGATGCGGCGAGCGTGCAAGCAGATGCTCCCGTCCGGATTGGAGCGGGGGAAACCATACTTCAAATCCCCCTTGATGGGGCACCCCATCTTGGCCAACTGGCAACGTATCTGGTGGTGGCGGCCCGTCTTCAGGTCCACTTCCAAGAGGTAGTAGTTCTGCGAGCGGCCAATGAGGCGGTAGTGCAGGACAGCCTTCTTGCTGCCGGGACGCTCCGTGTCGTAGGCATAGCTTTTGTTCTGCTTCTCGTTGCGCACCAGGTAATGCACCAGCTCGTCCTCATCCTTGGGCGGACACTCCTTCACCACGGCCCAGTAGGTCTTCTTCACCTCGCTGCCCTTGAACATTTCGTTCAGGCGGGACAGGGCCTTGCTGGTTTTGGCAAACACAACAAGACCGCTGACGGGGCGGTCCAGCCGGTGGGTGATACCGATGAAGACATTGCCGGGCTTGGCATACTTCTCCTTCAGGTATTGCTTCACAATCTCCGAAAGAGGCGTGTCGCCCGTCTTGTCTCCCTGGACAATCTCGGAAGCGGTCTTGTTGACGATAATAATGTGATTGTCTTCGTAAAGAACAGTCATAGGGATGAAGTTACATATTCATGCCGCCGTCCACTTGGATGACCTGTCCGGAAACGTAAGAAGACATGTCCGATGCGAGGAAGGTGGCGATGTTGGCCACGTCTTCGGGCGTGCCACCACGACGCAGGGGGATGCGCTTGGCCCACTCGGCCTTCACCTCGTCGGAGAGGGCGTCGGTCATGGCCGTGATGATGAAGCCCGGAGCGATGGCGTTGGCACGGATGCCGCGCGAGCCCAATTCCTGGGCGATGGACTTGGCCAAAGCAATCAGGCCGGCCTTGGAGGCTGCGTAGTTGGACTGTCCGGCATTGCCGTGCACGCCTACCACGGAAGCCATGTTGATGATGCTGCCGCTGCGCTGGCGCATCATGATGGGCGTGCAGGCGTGGATAAAGTTGAAGGCGGACTTCAGGTTCACGTTCAACACCATGTCCCATTGCTGCTCGCTCATGCGCATCATCAGGCCGTCGCGCGTGATACCGGCGTTGTTCACCAAGATGTCAATGCGACCGAAGTCGGCATGAATCTGCCCCACCACCTTGGCCGTGTCCTCGAAGTTGGCGGCATTCGACGCATAGCCTTTGGCCTTGACGCCGAGGGCAGCGATTTCTTTCTCTGTCTGCTGGGCATTCTCGTCAATCACCAAGTCCGTGAATGCCACGTTAGCTCCTTCCGAAGCAAATTTCAACGCGATAGCCTTGCCGATGCCGCGGGCTGCGCCCGTCACGATGGCAACTTTTCCGTCTAATAATCCCATAGTTTTCTTTTATTAATTGGTTAATCATAAATTCATTCCTAACGCCCGGAGCACCAAGCGGCGCACATAGACATCCAAGGTGCCGTCGTCCAAATCCGAACCGACATGGCCGCGGATGTAGGGCGCCTCGATGCCTTTGATGCAATAGTAGAGCAATTCGCCCG
>CALNEX010000054.1 GCA_939791845.1 uncultured Mediterranea sp.
GGCGCGAGGAGGTGGGCGTACACCTCAGCTTCGGCGCGACGCCCCGCCGCATCCGCACGATGCTCCTGGCCGAAGGGGCGGTGTTGGTGACGGTTGCCGTGGCCATCGGTTGCCTGATTTATTGGAACTACGCCATGATGGATGGCCTGGCAGCAGGCACCACGACGGACCGCTATGTCGGCCTCTATTGGACGGACGACTTTGCCCTGCACTTCACGGTCATCAGCCTCGTGGTCTACGCCGTGCTGCTTGCCGTCACGCTCTTCGGGGTGTGGATGCCCGCCCGGAGCATCAGTCGTGTGCCGCCTACGGAGGCTTTGCGGGACGAGTAGGGGAGTAGGTCAAGTTCCATGCCGGGTGGAACTCGGTTCCAGTGCTTGTGGAACCCGGTTCCAATACGGGTGGAACTCGGTTCCATCGCCGGTGGAACCGTGCCTCCTCCGTATGATAACTGAATAAGGATAAATACTAATGAATGCTTATGTGGAAGATTTACCTCAAGCAAGCCTGGGCGATGCTTCGTCAAAACCGCCTCTTCTCGTCCATCTATGTGGTGGGCACGGGACTGTCCATCGCGCTGACGATGACCGTCTTCATCATCTTTTACGTGAAGACCGCGCCGATTTACCCGGAGTACAACCGGGATAGGACCGTGGTGCTGAAGTACCTGAAGTGGTATCCGTCCGGTCAGCCGGACAACTGGCACGGCGCCGGGTTCAGTCTCGATGTAGCCGGCCTGTTGGACAGCCTGCCCCGTCTGGAGGCCATGGCCATGACTTGCGAGAACGTGCCTATGGGGTGTCGCGTGGGCGTGCCGGGGCAGAAGCAGGTGTTCGATGTGCATACGTTGTACGTCAGCGTCGGTTTCTGGCAGGTTTTCACGCCGCGTTTCCTGAGCGGGAAGCCCTTCACGGAGGCCGAAGACCAAGCCCGCAGCCATACCGCCGTCATCAGTGAGTCCACTGCCCGTCGGCTCTTTGCCACCGAGGATGCGGCAGGGCGCACGTTTCTCTACAAAGGCCATCCCTACACGGTGAGCGGGGTGGTGGAGGACGTGTCGTCTGCCACGCCCGATGCCGTGGCGGACGTGTGGATGCCCCTCTCGCTCTCTGACTATGTGGACTACCGCGACCGCCAGAACCCGTTGATGGGCAATCTGACCTACTATCTGCTGGCCGATGCGTCCGGGAATAAGGAAGAACTGAAACAGGCCGTGTGCGAAGCCTTCCGCCGTCACGGCGAAGGACAGAAGATTGTCAACGACCTGATGGGGCAGCCCGACGATGCCGCCCTCTCGTCTTTCCGCACAGACCCTCTGACTGCGCCAGACTTGGGCGGCGTTTTCCGTTCGTTGCTCTACGTTGTCCTGGCCTTGCTCATCATCCCTGCCGTCAATCTGAGCGGCATGATAGCCAGCCGCATGGATCGCCGCATGGCCGAGTTGGGCATTCGTCAGGCTTACGGTGCCACACGCCGTGCGCTCCTCAGCCAAGTATTGTGGGAGAACTTGTTGCTCACCCTGCTGGGGGCCGTGGTGGGGCTGGTGTTCTGTTGGCTCATTGTCCTCTCCTCCGGCTCGTGGATTCTGACGCTGTTCGATACCCTGGTGTCAACGGACTTGCCCGTGCCCTTCCTGACGATGGAGATGCTGTTCAACCCCTGGGTGTTCCTCTGCGCCTTTGGGCTGTGCCTGGTGCTCAACGTGGTGTCTGCCCTGCTGCCCGCGTGGTGGGGGCTAAGGCACACGATTGTGCAGGAACTGTATGCGAAACGATAAATTTACCAACAACATGATACTCTTACACCAACTTTGGAACCAACGCCGGCAGAACCTCTGGATATTTATCGAACTGCTCATTGCCGGCTTCTTCTTGTGGATGGTCATCGACCCCATCTATGTCCTGACCGCCAACCGCCTCATCCCGCAGGGCGGCGACACGCGGGGCATGTACGTCCTCCAATTAGGGCAGTACGATAACAGCTTTGCCCAGTACGATGCCGCGCAGGACAGTGCCGGGCAGATGAGTCGCCATTATCAGAGCATTGTCCGCACCGTGAGGGCCTGCCCCGAGGTAGAGGCCGTGTCCATCGCGGCATTCAGCAGCTTCCCGAACGGCATGGGGTGGAATGGCATGCAATTGTTCAATGCCGACACGGTGATGGTGCACGTGCAGCAATACAGGTTTGTTTCAGCAGAAGGCAGCGACCTGCCCCTAACCTACGGCATGAGGGATGTCCGTACGGGCGAACGCATCCAGTTGCCTGCCGACTTTGCCCAGCGCGACATGGTGGCCATCTCCGAGCGCACGGCCCTCGACCTCTTCGGCACGGCAGATGCAGCCGGGCGCACCGTCTACTTCGACTCCGACCATCAGCAGCCTCATGAGGTGGCCGCCGTCTTCCATAACTACAAGCATTACACCTCCGAGCAACCTTACCCCTTGATGGTGAAGGCAGATGCGGACGTGATGGAAATACCCTCCTTCATGGGCCTGATGTATCCCATCGTCTTCCGCCTGAAGGACGGTGTGGACCCCGATGCCTTCGAAGCCCGCTTCCAGGAGGAGGTGGCCCCGCACCTGTCCCAAGGCAACTTCTTCTATGACGGGATGCAGACCTTCGCCGAGTATAGCCGCCGGCAAGCCCTCTCCTCCGGCATCACCAACAAGCTGCGCCTGCAATACTCGCTGGGTGGCTTCGCCCTGCTCTGCATCTTCCTCGGCATGGCCGGGACGTTCTGGATACGCGCCAATGCCCGCCGGGAAGAGATTGGCATCCGCCGCTCGATGGGGGCATCCGTGGGACGCATCACGCAGCAGTTCCTCGCGGAGGGCGCGGTGCTGGTGACGGTGGCCTACGCCCTGGCCCTGCTCGTGGTGGTGAACTACGTGTCAGTGGCCGGGTTTTACGAGGGAATCATTGTAGGTCACGTCCTTCCCCAAGACTTCGTGCACGACCCGGCCTACGCACAGAACCGCCCCGTGCCACACTTCCTTTGGGTGACGGCACTGACCTACGCCGTCCTGCTGCTCACCGCCTTGACAGGGACCTGGATACCCGTCCAAAGGGCGGCGCGGACGTTGCCCGTGGAGGCGTTGCACGAAGAGTGAATGCCCTTTGTCAAGGGTCACTGTGACTGTCAATGAAGGGTCACTGTGACTGTTGACGAAGGGTATCTGATACTGTTGATGAAGAGTATCTGATACTGCTGACGAAGGGTATCTGATACTGTTGAGCAAGGGTATCTGATACTGTTGACGAAGGGTATCTGATACTGTTATATGGTAACTATTAATGCTTATATATTATGATTAAACTCTACCTGAAACAAGCCTGGGCGTTGCTCCGCCAGAACCCGCTCTTCAGCGGGCTGTACATCGCGGGCACCGGGCTGGCCATTGCCATGACGATGATTGTGGCGATGATTTACTACGTGAAGCTCGCCCCGGTCTATCCGGAGGTGAACCGCAGCCGCACGCTGTACCTGACCCACACCAGCTTCAAGAGCGACCGCAGCGAGTGGCAGTCCGCCTTGTCCCACTCGGCCTTGCAGGACTGGGCGTTGCACCTGGAGAATGCGGAGGCCATCTCCGCGCAGTACAGTTCCTGGCAGTTCACGCGGAATGCCTACATCCAGCCCGAAGACCGCAGCGGGGACTTCCACCCGCAGGTGATGCTGACCGACCCGGCCTTCTTCCGCGTCTATGCCTTCCGTTTCCTGGAGGGGAATCCCTTCACGGAGAGCGACCTGCAGAGCGGCATCCGCACGGCGGTCATCACGGACGACCTGGCGCGGCGGCTCTTCGGTACCACCGAGGGCGTGGTGGGACGCGAGTTCAGCCTTAGCTACATCCACTACCGGGTGTGCGGCGTGGTCAAGGGGGGCAGCTACCTCACGCCGCAGTCCTACGCGCAGGTCTACCTGCCTTATTCGGTGAACGAAGGCTATCGTGAAAGTGATGCCGACCAGTTTCCTTACTTAGGCTCCTTCAGCCTGACCTTCCTGGTGAAGGACGACGCGCAGGCCCGGGCGTTGCAAGCCGAGGTGAAGGACGTGACGCGCCGCCTCAACCTGGAGCACGAGGGGCAGTGGAAAATGAACCTGTGGGAGCAACCCACGACGCACGCCCTCAGCGTCTTCCAGGAATACCCGGCGCAGGAGTTCAACTTCTGGGCCAAGGTGCGCTACTTCGGCCTGATGCTGCTCGTCCTCCTGCTGGTGCCCGCCCTCAACCTGAGCGGGATGATTGCCAGCCGCATGGAGAGCCGCCTGGCGGAGATGGGCGTGCGCAAGTCCTTCGGCGCGGGGCGGGGCACGCTGCTGGGCCAGGTGATGTGGGAGAACCTCCTGCTGACGCTCCTGGGCGGCGTGCTGGGGCTGGTCGTGGCCTGGCTGGCCCTCTATGCGGGGCGCGAGTGGCTGTTCTTCCTGCTGGACGACTATGCGGAGGCCATCCCCGAGGGGGCCAATGCCTACGTCAGCGGCGAGATGCTCTTCGCCCCGGTGGTCTTCGGGTGTGCCTTCGTGCTGTGCGTGGTGCTCAACATGCTGTCCGCCCTGCTTCCCGCGTGGATGTCGCTCAGAAAGCCTATTGTCTACTCATTGTATGAAAGGAGGTAAATCATGTTCCGCTTGATACTCAAAACCCTTTGGGCCCGCCGCAAGCGCAATGGCTGGCTGCTGGCCGAACTCATCCTGGTGGCCCTGCTGTCGTGGGCCATCTTCGACCCCGTCATCGTGGTGACACACGACCGCATGCTTCCCTTGGGCTACGATGCGGACCGCCTCTGCCTCGTGTCCATGGACGCGCTGCAACCCTCGGCGCCCGGCTATGATTCTGTATCCGCCGGGCAGGATGCCTTGATGGATTCCTATCTCCATATCATAGACCGCGTCCGCCAGTATAATGATGTGGAGCAGGCCACGGCCCTGACGGGCTTCAGCTATCCCGGTTCGCAGGGCAGTAGCATAAGTACGTTTAGGGCGGAGGGTGATACGTCCCAAAACCAGAGAAACGTTTTCTTGGTTGAATTCCTGCCCCATACGCACTTCTTCGAGACCTACGGCTTCCGTCCCGGCAAGGGACTGACGCCTGCCGAACTGTCCGACTACCACTATACGTATGACGGGAAGAACCTGGTGATAGACGAGAATACTCTGGAGCTGCTGTTCCACACCGATGACCCGCGCCGCAAACGCTTCTGGAATTACGATGAGAAGGACACCAGCTATATTGATATCGTAGGCTCGATAGGTTCCGTCAAGTTCTACAGCAACCAGCGTCCTGTGCCCATTGCTTTCCGTCCCGCCGAGAAGGCAGCCTTGGCAAAGCATGTTCCCGGACAAGCCTACATCCTGATTCGCATCAAGGAGGGTGTCAGCATGGACCGCTTCCTGCATGACTTCAAGCCTTGGATGCTCCAGAACTTGCGTGCCGGCAACCTCTATGCCCGCGACCTCATGACCTATGAGCAGAACATTGCCGAGTCCGAAGCCTGGAATTCCACGCCCATCTACCGGCGCAACCTGCTGGTGGCCGTGTTCTTCCTGGTCAACCTCTGCCTGGGTGTGGTGGGCACCTTCTGGCTTCAGACCCGTACCCGCCGGGAGGAAGTCGGGGTGATGCTGTCCTTCGGTGCCACGCCGGGGCGCATTGTCCGCCTCCTGTTGGGCGAGGGCGCGGTGCTGACCACCCTGGGGACGCTGGTCGGCTGCTTCATCTACCTGCAATATGCCATCAGCGAGGGGCTTTCCAGAGGCGTTTCTTACTACGAGGGGTTGCCACCGGAGTATTGGACGGACTTCTTCTGGGCGCACTTCCTCATTGTGTCGCTCTTTGTCTATGCCATCCTGCTCGTGGTGGTGTCGATAGGTGTCTACATCCCCGCAAGGAAAATCAGCCGCATCCCGCCCACCGAGGCCCTGCGCGACGAGTAGGCGGACACCGAAAGCGGACAGGGTGTCCGATATCGGACACCCCCGCTGATGGATAAACAGCAAGCTATCAGGTGCTTGCCGTTTTGGCACGGCATTTGATTATTGGTTGAACGGATAATTAGTCGCGGATTACACGGAATTATCCGTTGACAGATGGGAAAGGATGATGAATCCGCGTCCATCCGTGTAATCCGCGCCCATAGAAACAGATTATTATTAACTCATAAAAACGATACGATTATGTCAATGATCAAGTTAACGGACATTACCAAGATTTACCGTACAGACGAAGTAGAAACCCTCGCCCTCGAGGACGTGAACATGGAAGTGGAAAAAGGGGAGTTCCTCAGCGTGATGGGACCCTCCGGTTGCGGCAAGTCCACCTTGCTGAACATCATGGGCTTGCTGGACCTGCCCACCCGTGGCAAGATAGAGATAGCCGGCACGGACACCACCGGCATGAAGGACAAGGAGCTGGCCGCCTTCCGCAATAGCAAGCTGGGCTTCGTCTTCCAGTCCTTCCACCTCATCAACTCGCTCAACGTCATCGACAACGTGGAGCTCCCGCTGCTCTACCGCAAGGTCTCCGCCAAGGAAAGACGCCGCCTTGCCGAGGAGGTGCTGGAGAAGGTCGGCCTGACGCACCGCATGCGCCACATGCCCACCCAGCTCTCCGGCGGTCAGTGCCAGCGCGTGGCCATCGCCCGGGCCATCATCGGCAACCCGGAAATCATCCTCGCGGACGAACCGACGGGCAACCTGGACTCCAAGATGGGCGCCGAGGTGATGGACATCCTCCAGCTGCTGAACAAGGAGGACGGACGCACCATCGTCATGGTGACGCACAACGAGGCCCAGGCCAAGCTGACGAAGCGGACGGTGCACTTCTTCGACGGGCATCTGGTGGGGTAAACAGGATTTTAATTTAGGCGCGGATTACACGGATGGACGCGGATTTATTATTTGTAGAGATGCAGCGCACCACGTCTCTACAGCACCAAACCCTATAAATATAATCCGTGAAATCCGCGTAATCCGCGCCTAAAATTAAACCGATAAATTATCATTAAACATCACAACCATGTTCAAGCAATACTTCCAACAAGCCTGGGGCCAGCTGCGCCAGCAGCCCCTCATCAGCCTGGTGAACGTGGCGGGCACGGCCTTGTCCATCTTCCTCATCATGCTGGTGGTGATGATGCAGCAGGTCAAGGTGGCTCCCTACGCGCCGGAGTCCAACCGCGACCGCTTCCTGCACGTCCGTTGCGGCAGCATCACCAACGAGGAATGGGGGGAGGGCAACTCCAGCAACGGCCCCATCAGCGTCCGCACCGGGCGCGAGCTGTACAAGTCGCTGGAGACGCCCGAGGCCGTCACCCTCTACACCATCGGCACCACGGCCACGCCCGTCAGCCTGCCCAACCAGCCCGCCACGGCGGTGGACGTGAAGGAGACGGACGATGACTTCTGGCGCGTGTTCGACTTCGCCTTCACCGCAGGCAAGCCCTACGACCGGGCCACCTTCGATGCCGGGCAACCCGTGGCGGTCATCACCGAGAGCGTGGCCCGCCTGCTGTTCGGCACCACCGACGTGGCGGGGCGCGAGTTCCTCCTGGCACACGCTCCTTACCGCATCAGCGGCGTGGTGCGCGACGTGTCCACCCTGGCGGAGACGGCCTACGCCCAAGTATGGATACCCTATACCTCCACCGACCAGGAAGGCAACACGTGGGAAGCTGGTTTGATGGGCATGATGTCCTGCACCATCCTGGCCAGGAGCCGTGCCGACTTTCCCGCCATCCGCGAGGAGTGCGACCGCCGGTTGGCCGCGTTCAACCAAGTGATAGGCGAGGATGGCTGGAAGATATTCACCCGCAACCGCCCCTACGACCAGGAGAAGAACGCCATTGCCTACGCCGCCAACTGGGAACCCGACCTCAAGGCCGAGCGGCGCAGCCGGTGGATAATTTTCCTCATCCTCCTCATCGTGCCTGCCATCAACCTGAGCAGCATGACCCAGAGCCGCCTGCGCCAGCGGGTCAGCGAGATAGGCGTGCGCCGTGCCTTCGGCTCCACCCGGGGCGAGCTGATGGGGCAGATATTGGGCGAGAATCTCATCGTCACGCTCTTGGCGGGCATGGTGGGTTTGCTGCTCAGTCTGGCTTTTGCTTACGTGGGCGACAGCATCCTTTTCTCCCAAGAGTACAGCGCGACGCTCAATCCGCCCACGGTGGACGCCTCCATCCTGATTCATCTCTCCACTTTCCTCTGGGCCTTGCTGTTCTGCTTCGTGCTCAACCTGCTCAGTGCCGGCATCCCCGCCTGGCGTGCGTCAAGGATGAACATCGTGGAGGCGATAGGAGGGAGGTTGCACTGATGGAAAATCCGGTGGGTACGCCGGGTTACTACCCGGTGGGTACGCCGGGTTACTATCCGGCGGGTATGCCGGGTTACTACCCTGCGGGTATGCCGGGTTACTACCCTGCAGGGGTGCACGCTTATGCCCGTGCGGGTGCGCACGCTTATGCCCGTGCGGGGGTGCACGCTTATGTCCGTGCGGGGGTGCACGCTTATGCTCGTGCGGGGGTGCACGCTTATGCCCGTGCGGGTGCGCTCTGAAATAAGACTAATCATATAAGAATATAGAACATGCAAAAGAAACTATTCACACAGATACGCAACGAGTGGCGCGGCAACCTTTGGCTGGCCCTCGAACTGCTGGTGGTCAGCGTGGTGATGTGGTACATCGTCGATATGCTCTATTGCTCGCTGGCCACGTACAACGAGCCGCGCGGCTTCGACACCGGGCACTGCTATCTCGTCGAGATGGGTGTGCTGACGGACAAGAGCCGGGACTACAAGGAAAATGCCGACAACAAGGCCGATGTGCTCGAATTGGCGGAGCGCCTGCGCCATCGTCCGGAGGTGGAGGCCGTCAGCCTCTCGCAGGCTTCCCATCCTTACAATGGAAACAATGGTACCACCCCGGTGCTATATGACACCTTGCGCGCTCCCGGATGGACCATCCGCCGGCTGGTGACACCCGACTTCGTGCGCGTCTTCCGCTACCGGGGCACACGGGGGGAGACGCCCGAACAGTTGGCAGAGATACTGCGCAAGGGCGAGTTCCTGGCCTCGGACAACCTGTATCAAAAGTATGGCTTGTCCATGACCTCACTGGTCGGCAAGGAGGGTTTCCACCTTCTTGGCGACACGAGTTATAACTTCCGGCTGGGGGCGGCCCTGGAGAATGTGCGTTACAGTGATTTTGAGCAAGGTCGCTTCTGCTATTCCATGGTGCTTGACCTCAATCTGGTGGGCGGAGGATGGAGCTATCCCGACTTGGAACTCTGCGTCCGCGTCAAGGAGAACATGGACCACGACTTCATCGCCCGCCTGAAGGCCGACAGCGAGAGCCAGTACCGCATCGGAAACGTCTACATCGCCGACGTCCGCAGCTTCGCCGACATCCGCCGCGCCTTCCAGCAAAGCCAGATGAACCAGTTGCGCAACTACACGGTGGGCATGGGCTTCCTCCTGCTCAACATCTTCCTCGGCCTGCTGGGCACCTTCTGGTTCCGCACGCAGCAACGCCGGGGCGAGATTGCCCTGCACAAGATTCACGGGGCGACCGACCGCGCCGTCTTTGCCCGCCTGCTCAGCGAAGGCTTCTTCCTCCTGCTGATAGTCACCATCCCCGCTTTGGTCATCGACTTCAACCTGGCCAAGCTGGAGTTGAACGCCTGGCGCAACGGCACCACGTTGGAGTGGGACCGCCTGCTGCTCTGCGCAGGCATCAGCTTCGTCCTCATCGGCCTGATGATTGCCATCGGCATCTGGTATCCCGCCCGCAAGGCGATGCAGGTGCAGCCGGCGGAGGCGTTGCATGACGAGTGAAAATAGGAATTTAGCGGGGCGGAGCCCCGCAGCTACAAGTGATGAGCTACGAGCTACAAGTAGCTGTGCACTAAAAGACTAATGCAACTTGACTCGTAGCTCGTAGCTTGTAGCTCGTAGCTAATAAATTATCATTTACCAACCGATATGTTCCGACAATACTTTCTCCAATCCCTCTACCACCTCCGCGAGAACCCCGTCATCACGTGGGTCTCCCTGCTGGGCACCGCGTTGTCCATCTGCATGATCATGGTGGTGGTCATCACCCTCAGGGCGCGGACGGCTGACTGCGCCCCCGAGGTGAACCGCAGCCGCACGCTCTACGTCCCCAACATGACCGCCCGTCCCAAGGGCGCGACCGATGGCGGCATGAACAGCCGCATGTCCGTGCAGACCGGGCGCGAGTGTTTCAAGGCCCTCACCACGCCTGAGGCTGTCACCCTCTATGCCCAGGTCGAGAAGGTGCGCGCCTCCCTGCCCGCGGGCGACAAGCTGGCGGCGGACATGCGGCAGGTGGATGCCGACTTCTGGCGCGTCTTCCAGTTCCGCTTCCTGGACGGGAGGCCCTTCTCGGAGGCCGACTTCCAGAGCGCCCTGCCACGGGCGGTCATCACGGCCAGCGTGGCGCGCCGGCTGTTTGGGCGGACGGCGGGCGTGGCGGGCCAACACGTGTGGCTGAACCGGGTGGACTACCAGGTGACGGGCGTCGTGGCCGACGTCTCCATGCTGGCGGCGGACAGCTACGCGCAGGTGTGGATCCCCTACACTTGCGGCACTGCCGAGGCCAACACCTGGGGCTCCAACCTGATGGGGCCGATGAGTGCAGCCATCCTGGCCAAGCGGGCTGACGACTTCGCCGCCATCCGCGCGGAGTGCGAACGCCTGCGCCAACGCTACAACGAGGCCCAACCCGACATGGAGGTGGTCTACCTGGGGCAGCCGGACACGCATTTCACCCACCTGTACCGCACGTGGGCCGAGGTGCCCGACGTGCAGGCGGTGGTGCTGCGCTACGTGGCCGTGCTGCTCGTCCTGCTCATCGTGCCCGCCATCAACCTGAGCGGCATGACCCACTCGCGGATGCGGCGGCGCATGGCCGAGATTGGCGTCCGCAAGGCATTCGGCGCCACGGGCGGGGAACTGCTGCGGCAGGTGTTTGTTGAGAATCTTCTGCTGACCGTCCTTGCGGGACTCCTCGGCCTCGGACTGAGCTATGCGGCCACGTTCCTGCTCAACGGCTTCCTGTTCGGCACTTCGGCCAATGCCTACATGTCGGGCGAGACGACGCTGACCGCCGGACAGTTGCTCAGCCCGTGGATATTCCTCGCCGCTTTCTTCTTCTGTCTGGTAATGAACGTGTTGAGTTCGGGTGTGCCTGCCTGGCGGGCTTCCCGGATGAACATCGTGGAGGCTATTAATCAAAAGGAGTAATGACTATGAACGACTTGTTGAGACAAATACGAAACGAACGGCGTGCCAACCTCTGGCTGGGCGTGGAGCTGTTGGTGGTGTTCGCCGTGATGTGGTACCTGGTGGACTGGACGTATGTCACCGTCCGCACTTACTTGCAACCCATGGGCTTCGACACGGAGCACTGCTATGAACTCACCTTCAACCGCCTGACGCCCCAGGCAGAAGGCTATCAGCCCGGCGACGACGCCGAGGCGGACATGAGGAACCTGCTGGAGATTGTCGAACGCCTGCGCCACCGTCCCGGCGTGGAATATGTGGCTGTGTCGCAGAACAGCATCCCCTACATTGACGGGAGCAACGGCTTCAACCTGCGCATCGACAGCGTGCTGACCACGGGGATGTTGCGTTGGGGGCAGCCAGACTATTTCCGGATGTTCCGCGTGCAGGGCGTCGCCGTGCTGACGGAGGACGGTCGCAAGGTGTCCACCACCAGCCCCGACTCCTTGGCCGAAGCCGTGCACCGCTCGGACCGCAACGTCATCATTTCCCGCAACTATGTCTCCGCCGAGCGGTATGCCAAGTTGGGCTATGCCGATGCCTTGCCCCTGCTGGGATACGAGTGCGACTACACACAAAGCGACGGCACCTATACCTTCAAGATTGCGGGCATCTGCGAGCCGATGCGCTGGTCGCACTTCGAGACCACCGAGCAGTGGGGCGGGCCGATAGTGGGGTATGAGTTGCGCGACCCGGACATCATCAACCTGGGCAATCCGCTGTATGTGCAAGTCTCCCTCCGCCTCAAGCCCGAGGCCGACAC
>CALNEX010000055.1 GCA_939791845.1 uncultured Mediterranea sp.
CAGACAAAAGCACGCGAGGCCTTGATGCCAAGCTGAATCGCTGCGTGAAGGTGAAGGTCTATTATGTCGTTGAATAAATAAGGATTATGTCGTCGGGAGACGATTTGTTTTTCCTTCCCTTTCGCGAGAGGAAGGAATACCGTTTGTTTGTTTTGTTTTGTTAAGGGTGCATCAACACGATGCACCCTTTTTTAGTATGTCCGGAACGAATGGATTTTTTCATATTTAATGTTCCCGATGCCATGGATTGTCTTTTTTTATTTCTATCTTTGTCCGTCTTTAAAAAAATGAAGCAGATGAATGTTTTGAGCAAGTGGCATGCACGGATGTTTTCGGTGGCGGCGTTGGCCTTGTTGTGGGCCTTGTCGGCTTGTCGTCCGTCGTATGAAGTGGCAAGGGTGGAGGGCACCCGGGTGGCGATGGACTCCACATGGGATGCGCGTCCCGATGCGGAAGCCCAAGCCCTGCTGGCCCCCTACAAGCAGAAAGTGGACAGCGTGATGCAGCAAGTGCTGGGCAAAGCGGCCCTGACCATGGAGCCTTACCGGCCGGAGAGCCTGTTGTCCAACCTGGTGGCGGACATCCTGCGCGAAGCCGCGGCCGAAGTGCTGGGCAAGCCGGCCGACATGGGATTGGTCAACATGGGCGGACTGCGTAGCACGCTGACCGCCGGGGACATCACCATGGAGGACGCCTACGAGATATTGCCATTCGAGAACGCGCTGTGCGTGCTGACCGTGAAGGGGAGCACCTTGCGCCAGTTGTTTGAAAACATAGCCTATCGGCTGGGCGAGGGGGTGAGCGGCGTTTCCCTGCAGGTGTCAAAGGACCGCAAGCTGCTGGGGGCCACCGTTGGCGGAAAACCGGTGGAGGAGGACAGACTCTACACGGTGGCCACAGTGGACTATCTGGCGGAGGGGAACGATGGGATGGACGCCTTGCCCCAAGCGGAGAGCAAGGTCTGCCCGCCGGGAGCCACCCTGCGCTCGCTCTTTATTGACTATGTGAAATGGCAGGCGGAGGCCGACAAGGCGGTGACCTCGCGCGTGGAAGGGCGGATTGTAGTGAGAGAGTGAAAATTATAAAATCAGACAAACGTAAGAACATCAAATGAAACGAATAGGATTAATGGCTTTGTTGGCGGTGGCCTTTCTGCAACTGTTGGCAGCCCAGCAGCCCAAGGAACTTCTTATTTTGCAGACCGGCGACACGCACAGCCGCATAGAACCCCTCAGCCCCCGGGCGGCCGAC
Source organism: uncultured Mediterranea sp. (assembly GCA_939791845.1). GTDB lineage: Bacteria > Bacteroidota > Bacteroidia > Bacteroidales > Bacteroidaceae > Bacteroides. The sequence goes on from CALNEX010000055.1 coordinate 1,252, forward strand.
CGCAATGCGGGCAAGGGGGGCGTGGTGCGCCGTGTTTCGTTCGTGAAGCAGTACCGGACGGAGCATCCCGGCGCATTGTTGTTCGATTGCGGGGACATTTCGCAGGGTACACCTTATTATAATATGTTTCAAGGCGAGCTGGAGGTGAAGATGATGAACCTGATGAAGTATGATGCCATGACGATAGGCAATCACGAGTTTGACTTTGGCTTGGAGAATATGGCACGCCTTTTCCGGTTGGCCCAATTCCCTGTGGTCTGTGCCAATTATGACGTGGCGGGCACACCGCTCGAAGGGTTGGTGCGGCCCTATGTGGTGCTGGAGCGCGAAGGTGTGCGCATCGGTGTGTTCGGTCTTTCTACCCGCTTGGAGGGCTTGGTGCAGGCGGACAAATGTGCCGGCATCATCTATCAAGACCCGATTCCGGTGGCCAAGGAGGTGGTAAGGACACTGCGTGAAGAGGAGCATTGCGATGTGGTGATTTGTCTTTCACACTTGGGCCTGTATGGTTCGGGCCTGGGCGATGCGGGTGACGAGGTCCTGGCCGCACAGACCGAAGGTATAGACCTGATATTGGGCGGGCATTCGCACACCTATATGGAACGTCCCGCTTTCTATGGAAACACGGAGAAACAGGAAGTGCCGGTGATGCATACGGGCAAGAACGGCGCGTATGTAGGAGTGTTGAAGTTGGAGTTGGAGGAAAGAGAGTAAAAGAGTGAATCTTTAAAATACAATAAGGTAAGCGGTTATGAGAAAATACGTCTTTTTAGTGGGATGCCTGTTGGGGATGATGTGGATGTCTTCGGTGCAGGCGCAGGAAAAGGTCAATCTCCTGCAAGCAACGGATGAGGTCCGTTGCCAACAATGGGTGGATTCGGTGATGTCGCACTTGAGCCTGCAGGAGAAAATCGGCCAGTTGCTGGTGCCCCGGGTGCCGGCCGTGGCCGACAAGGCGACCAAGAAGCTGTTGAAAGAATGGGTGCGCAAATATAAGATTGGCGGCCTGCTGTTTGCCAAAGGAACGATAGAAGGCCAGGCGGCCTTGACCAACCAAGTGCAGAAAGATTCCAAAGTCCCCATGTTGATTACGGTGGACGGTGAGTGGGGCTTGTCCATGCGCCTGACCGATGCCCCGGAGTTTCCCCGCAACGCGACCTTGGGCTGCATCACGGACAACAGCCGGATAGAGGAATATGGCCGTGAGGTGGCGCGAGAACTTCGTGCTTTAGGCGTTCATGTCAATTTTGCCCCCGTGGCCGATGTCAATACCAACCCGTTCAATCCCGTGATAAATGTGCGTGCCTTTGGTGAAGACACGCAGGCTGTGACCGAGAAAGTGCTGGCCTACAGCCGGGGATTGGAAAGCGGCGGTGTGCTGTCCGTGGCCAAGCATTTTCCCGGGCATGGTGACACAAGTACCGATTCGCACCGCACTCTGCCGGTGCTGCGGCATGACCGTGCCCGGCTGGACAGCGTGGAGTTGTATCCTTTCCGCGAATACATCCGTGCGGGCCTGGGCGGCATCATGACGGGACACTTGCAGGTGTCTGCCCTGGAGGCGGACAGCCTTTTGCCTTCCTCCTTGTCGCGCTCCATCGTGACGGATTTTTTGCAGGATGAACAGGGCTTCCAGGGGCTGGTGTTCACCGATGCGCTTGACATGCGGGGCGTGACGCGTGTGCCCGGCTTCTTTGCCAAGGCGGTGAAGGCGGGCAATGACATGCTGCTGGTGCAGACGGCGGTTGTCAAGGCACTGGACGAGGTGGCCGCGGCTCTCAAGGACGGGACGCTGACTGAGGCTGATGTGGAGGCCCGTTGTCGCAAGGTGCTGGCATGGAAGTATCGCCTGGGCTTGCGCCGGAAGCCGGACAAACTGCCACTTAAGGAAATAAAAGAACGTATCTGCACTGCGGAGGCGGCGAACATGGCTTCTGCCTTGCGTCAGGAGGCTGTGACGGTGCTGGATAACTATTTCGGTGTGTTGCCATTGGCTCCTGCGGCCCAAGGTGGAGGCATTGCCGTGCTCAGCATGGGCGAGCAGGAAGCCGATTCGGTTTTTGTGGCTGCCATGCAGAGGCGGGGAGGCATTGACTGCTTCCGCCTGCCTTGGAATGCTTCCGAGGAAGAGCAATTGGCATTGAAGGAGAAACTGAAACCTTACAGCCGCGTGGTGGTCAGCATTGCCGGTGTCAATTATGCCGGCGAGGCAGACATTGCTTTCCTGGCCGGGCTGAACCTGCGGGCTCCTTTGGTCTATGTGTTTTTCACGTCCTATCGGTTACTGCCGGTGATGTCGCCTGCCTTGGCCCAAGCCAATGCCGTGGTGCTGGCCCATTCGGGCGAGGGAGATTTGCAGCGTCACGTGGCGCAGGTGCTCTTTGCGGAGGCGGAGGCGGACGGACGGTTGGCCATGAGTGTCGGGCGGTTGTTCCCGGCCGGAGCGGGTTGTGACATCCGGACAGGCATGAAGCCGGCGGCGATGTTGCCGGACGATTACGGCATGAAGTCGTATGTGTTGGAAGGCATCGACCACATTGCCCGCAAGGGGCTGGAAGCCGGTGCTTATCCCGGTTGTCGCATCCTGATATGGAAGGACGGACAGACTGTCTATGACAAAGGTTTTGGTTGTCATTCGGACAAGGACACGACCGCCGTGCGCTCCACCGACCTTTTCGACCTGGCCTCCATGACCAAAACCACCGCCACCTTGCTGGCCTTGATGAAACTCTATGAGGAAGGCAAGTTGAAACTGGATGACAAAGCTTCGGCCTATCTGTCTTTTTTGCGCGGCACAGACAAGCGGAACATCACCGTCCGCGAGTTGCTGCTGCACGAGACGGGGCTGGCTCCTTATCTCCGTTTCTACATGGAGGCCATAGACCCGCACTCTGTGCACGGCCCTTATGCGCAGAGCTGGAAGGATGAATGGCACTACACGCAGGTGAGCGAGCATAGCTATTACTGTTCGGACTTCAAGTTCAAGAAAGGCCTGATGTCCGACAAGCAGACCCCCACACACACCTTGCACGTAGCCGATGGCATGTGGCTGAACAGCAACTTCAAGCAAACCATTCAGAAGGAGATTGCCCGCAGCCACCTGGATGTCAAACGTTATGTGTACAGTGACCTCAGTTTCATCCTGTTGCAACAGATTGTGGAGCATATCACGAAACAGCCGTTGGATGTCTATCTGGCACAGAATTTCTACGAACCGATGGGACTGCAGCGCACGTTGTTCCGTCCGTTGGAGAAGTTCCCGAAGTCGGAAATCATGCCCACGGCTTCCAACGATTTCCTGCGTCGGCAGGATCTTTGCGGCTATGTTCATGACGAGGCTGCCGCCTTCATGGGTGGTGTGGCCGGCAATGCCGGTTTGTTCTCCACGGCCGAGGAAGTGGCCGCCATTTACCAGATGTTGCTGGATGGCGGCGTATGGCAGGGCAAACGTTACCTGAGCGAGGAGACCTGCCGCTTTTTCACTACCGAGAAGTCACAAATCAGTCGGCGCGGCCTGGGCTTTGACAAGCCGGACGTGGCCATTGTGAAGCGCAGTCCTTGCGCCCCTTCCGCACCCGAATCTGTCTATGGACATACCGGTTTTACGGGCACTTGCGCCTGGGTGGATCCGGACAGCCGCACGGTCTATGTGTTCCTCAGCAACCGTGTCTGTCCCAATGTGTGGAACACGAAGCTGGGTGACATGGATATCCGTACGGACATACAGGAATTGATATACAAGAGTTTGTATTCGGAGGAGGAACCATGATGAGAAGGTATGGGTATCTGATAGCCTTATGCGTCTTGTGCTTCCTGCCTTGGCGGGCGATGGCCCAGTGCCGTTTCCTGCCCATCGACTCGTTGCCGCTGCCCATGGAGGAACCGGTGCTGGTCTCCTCCTTGCAGCGGAACGAGGATTGCCGCCAGTGGGTCGATTCGGTCATGCAGCGGATGAGCCTGAAGGAGCGCATCGGGCAATTGTTCATTTACACCATTGCCCCGCAAACGGACAAGCCCAACCTGAACCTCTTGCGCAAGGTCGTGCAGGAATACAAAGTGGGCGGCCTGCTCTTCTCCGGCGGCTTGCTGGAGAACCAGGTGAAGCTGACCAACCAGGCCCAGGAGATGGCCGGAGTGCCCTTGCTCATCACCTTTGATGGGGAGTGGGGGCTGGCCATGCGTTTGCGTGGCACGCCTTCTTTTCCGCGCAATATGGTCTTGGGCTGCATCCGCAGTGACAGCCTTTTGTATGAATACGGCCGCGAAGTGGCCCGCCAGTGCCGTGAGATAGGCGTGCAGGTCAACTTTGCTCCCGTGGCCGATGTCAACATCAATCCGGACAATCCCGTCATCAACACCCGTTCCTTTGGCGAAGACCCGGAGGTGGTGGCCCGCAAGGTGGTGGCCTACAGCCGCGGCCTGGAATCGGGGCGGGTCCTGTCCGTCAGCAAGCACTTCCCCGGACACGGCGATACGGATGTGGATTCCCACAAAGCCCTGCCTGTGTTGCCTTTCACCCGCGAACGTCTGGACAGCATCGAGCTGTATCCTTTCCGGCGGGTGATCCGTGCCGGCTTGGGCGGAATCATGGTGGGGCACTTGGAAGTGCCTGTGCTGGAGCCGCAAGAAGGATTGCCTTCATCCCTTTCCCGGCGGATAGTGACAGAAGTCTTGGAGGAGGAACTGGGCTTCAAGGGGTTGGTGTTTACCGATGCGTTGGCCATGCGGGGAGTATCAGGACAAGGACATTTGTGCTTGCAGGCCCTGAAAGCCGGCGATGACCTCTTGTTGGTGCCCCGTAGTCTGGGCGGCGAGTTGGATGCCGTGCTGGCCGCCGTGCGTGGCGGCGAACTGTCCGAGGCGGAGATAGACCGTAAATGCCGCAAGGTGCTGACGTACAAATATGCCCTGGGACTGACCCGCAAACCTCATGTCCGTCTGTCCGGCTTGGAGAGTCGCTTGAACACGCCCCATACGCGGGCGTTGTTGAGCCGGTTGAAGCAGGCCGCCATCACCGTGGTGGACGACGGGAAGGAGCCTTTGCTGCCCCTGGACCTCTCGTCCAGGCGGGTGGCCGTGCTTCAGGTAGGGGAGGGCTTGTCGCCGTTCCTGACCGAACTGTCCCGCAGTGTGCGGGCGGACGTTTTCCGCCTGACAGCGGGGATGATGGACGCCGCCATGCGGGATTTGCAAAAGAAACTGTCGGCTTACGAACGGGTCTTGGTTGCTGTGTCCGACCGTCGTCTGAAGAACTATCGGGCATTCTTCACCCGCTGTCTGCCGGATGTGCCTTTGGTCTGCCTGCTGTTCATTTCCGGCCAGCAGGTGCCCCGTGACTTTGGTCCGGCTCCCGATGCATTGGTGTTGGCCCATTCCGCCGAGGTGGAGGTCCAGCATCGGGTGGCTGCCATCTTGACCGGACAGGCCGGGGCGGACGGACGTTTGTCTGCCGCGGTAGGTCGTTGGTTCAAGTGTGGCGAGGGCAAGGTGTTGGAAGTGCCCGTCCAGCAACCCTACCGTTCCTTGCATGACTTGGGGGTGGATGCCGGCTGCCTCTCTGCCATCGACCGCATTGCCGAGGAAGGCATTGAGGAGGGAGCCTATCCCGGTTGCCAGATTGCGGTATGGAAGGACGGGTATGAAATCTACAACAAAGCCTTCGGAACCCATTGCGGCGGCGGTCAAACAGCTGAAGACAGTGTCCCGGTGGCACCCGATGATGTCTATGACATAGCCTCTATGACCAAGACCAGTGCCACCCTGCTGGCCGTGATGAAACTGTACGACCGCGGCCGCCTCAGCCTGACCGACCGCGTGTCGGACTACCTGCCCTTCCTGATGGACACGGACAAGCGCGACATCACCGTCCGCCAGTTGTTGCTTCACGAGTCGGGCTTGCCGTCCACCATTCTGTTCTACCGTGAAGCCATCGACAAGGACAGTTATGAAGGAGCCTTGTTTCGCGGTTCGCGGGATGCGGGTCACCCTGCCCGTATCGGTGGCAGGACGTGGGCCAATCCGGATTTCCGCTTTCATGAGGGCCTGACCTCTGCCGTGCGCACTGATTCGTGCACGTGGCAGGTGGCCGACAGCCTGTGGCTGAATCCCCGCTTCAAGCAGACCTGCTTGCAGCAGATAGCCGATGCCCCGTTGCTGAGTCGCCGCTACCGCTATAGTTGCGTGGGATTCATCTTGTTGCAGCAACTGGTGGAGGCCCGTGCGGGGATGCCGATGGACGAATTCCTCGACCGTGAGTTCTATCGTCCCATGGGGCTGACGCACACCTGCTATCATCCGTTGGAGCATCTGCCCCGCCGCGTCATCATTCCCTCGTCCGTCGACCCCTTCCTGCGGAAAGACACCTTGCAAGGCTTTGTCCACGACGAGTCGGCGGCTTTCCTTGGCGGAGTGTCGGGCAATGCAGGACTTTTCTCCAACGCCCACGAGCAAGCCTTGCTCTACCAAATGCTGCTGAACGGGGGTGAACTGAACGGCCGGCGCTACCTCAGCCCCGAGACCTGTCGGGTCTTTACCACTACCTTGTCCCGCACCAGCCGCCGCGGCCTCGGCTTCGACAAGCCGGACAGTCGCAATCCCCGCCGCAGTCCTTGTTGCGAGGAGGCTCCCGCATCGGTCTATGGTCATACGGGATTCACGGGCACTTGTGCCTGGGTAGACCCCGATAACCACCTGGTTTATGTATTCCTGTCCAACCGCATCTTCCCGGACGTGTGGAATAACAAACTGTCCCGCCTGGATATCCGTACCCGTATCCAACAGGCTGTCTACAAGGCGCTGAAATAAAAAAAGGATGGGCCGACACACGCGGGCGGAATAATTTCACAATCGTCCGCCTCGTCTGCCGGCCACGTTTATGAACAGTGGTACGTATTATCTTACATTTACATAACGCGTTGCAGATAAAAATGTTTAAGCTTTGACTCCCTCCTGTCCATTTATTATTTTTAAGCCCTGATATAGATCGTACCTCGGGAAAAAAACGTAATTTTGCGGCCTGATAATTATCATCACACATAAATACGACGTATGGAACTGGATGTATTAACCGCCATCTCTCCGATTGACGGCCGATATAGGGGTAAGACGGATGTCTTGGCCTCTTATTTCTCAGAATTTGCACTCATCAGATACCGGGTGCGTGTGGAAGTAGAGTACTTCATTGCCTTGTGCGAGTTGCCTTTGCCTCAGCTGAAGGGGGTGGACAAAGGCGTGTTCGAGCCTTTGCGCGACATTTACCGCCATTTTTCCGAAGCCGACGCGGCACGCATCAAGGAAATTGAGAGCGTGACCAACCACGACGTGAAGGCCGTGGAGTATTTCCTGAAAGAACAGTTCGACAAGATGGGCAACATGGAGCCTTACAAGGAATTCATCCACTTCGGACTGACTTCGCAGGACATCAACAACACCTCTGTGCCCCTTTCTGTCAAGGAAGCCCTGGAGCAGGCCTACTATCCCCGGTTGGAAGAACTGATAGCCCAGTTGGAAACCTATGCCACGGAGTGGGCCGAAATCCCGATGCTGGCCAAGACCCACGGCCAGCCTGCCTCGCCCACGCGCCTGGGCAAGGAAATCCAAGTCTTTGCCTATCGCCTGAAGCGTCAGCTGGCCTCCCTCAAGGCTTGTCCCCTGACGGCCAAGTTCGGCGGGGCCACAGGCAACTACAACGCCCACCACGTGGCCTATCCCGCCTACGACTGGAAGGCCTTTGGCAACAAGTTCGTGGCCGAAAAGCTCGGCTTGGAGCGCGAGGAATATACCACGCAGATTTCCAACTACGACAATCTCTCCGCCGTGTTCGATGCCTTGAAGCGCATCAACACCATCATGATAGACATGAACCGCGACTTCTGGCAATATATCTCGATGGAATACTTCAAGCAGAAGATCAAGGCCGGCGAAGTAGGTTCCAGTGCCATGCCCCACAAGGTGAATCCCATTGACTTCGAGAATGCCGAGGGCAACTTGGGCGTGGCCAATGCCCTGTTGAACCACCTGGCCGTGAAGTTGCCCGTGTCGCGCCTCCAGCGTGACTTGACGGACTCCACCGTCCTGCGCAATGTGGGCGTGCCTTTTGGTCATATCCTCATCGCCATCCAAAGTTCGCTCAAGGGCCTGCGCAAGCTCCTGCTGAACGAACCGGTCATCTACCGCGACCTGGACAACTGCTGGAGCGTGGTGGCCGAGGCCATCCAGACCATCCTGCGCCGGGAGGGCTATCCGCATCCCTACGAGGCATTGAAGGCCCTGACGCGCACCAACCAGGCCATCACCGAGGCCTCCATCAAGGACTTCATCGATGGACTGAACGTCAGCGAGGACGTCAAGGCGGAGTTGCGGGCCATTACGCCGCACAATTATACGGGAATGTGATGTGAAAGAGTTGAACTCAACAAACCAAAGAACTGAATAACTTATTAATAACAAGGCCGTGAGGCCATTAGCTGAACAGAACAATGACTACAGAAAACGAAACTTGGCAAGGTGCTTCCCCTTCGGCGGAGAACACCGGTGCCGACCGCGAGGGGAATCAGACAAACAAGGAGAACAATTACGCGCGTGTCTCCTATAACCGCGATGGAAATGCCCGTCCTCATCGTCCGCGTTTCAATCCGAATGCCGAAAATGGCGGACGTCCGCAACGGGCTTATTCCAGCGACCGTCCCTATCGTCCGCGTTTCAATCCGAATGCGGAGAACGGTGAGCGTCCGCAGCGAGTTTATTCCAACGACCGTCCGTACAATCAGGACCGTCCCTACCGTCCCAAATATAATAATGAGAACGGTGAGCGTCCGCAGCGCGCTTATTCCAACGACCGCCCGTACAACCAGGACCGTCCCTACCGTCCGAGATACAACAATGAGAACGGCGAACGTCCGCAGCGTCCCTATAACCAGGACCGCCCCTATCGTCCTAAATATAATAATGAGAACGGCGAACGTCCGCAACGTTCCTACAACCAGGAACGTCCAGTTTATGGCAACGCTGACCGTTCCTTGCGTCCGCGCTATACCAATGAGGGGGGCGAGCGTCCGCAACGCCCCTACGGAGGCGGCCAGGGACGTCCCCGCTACAATGCAAATAATGGTGGCAATCGTCCTTATGGCAACAATCCGCGCCGCCGCACGCAGGGCTATGACCCCAATGCCAAGTATAGCAAGAAGAAACAGATTGAGTACAAGGAGCAGTTCGTGGATCCCAACGAGCCTATCCGCCTGAACAAGTTCTTGGCCAATGCTGGGGTATGCTCGCGCCGTGAGGCCGATGAGTACATCACGGCCGGCGTGGTTTCGGTCAACGGACAGGTGGTGAACGAACTGGGCACGAAGATCAAGCGGGGCGACGAGGTGAAGTTCCACGACCAGGTGGTGAACATCGAGCGCAAGATTTACGTCCTCCTGAACAAGCCGAAAGACACCGTGACCACGTCCGACGATCCCCAGGCACGCCGCACGGTGATGGACCTGGTGAAGGATGCCTGCACCGAGCGCATCTATCCTGTGGGCCGTTTGGACCGCAATACCACCGGTGTGCTCCTGCTGACCAACGATGGTGACCTGGCTTCCAAATTGACGCACCCCAAGTATCTCAAGAAGAAGATCTACCACGTCCATCTGGACAAGAACCTGACCCAGGCCGACATGGAGAAAATAGCCGCCGGCATTGAGTTGGACGATGGTGAAATCCACGCCGATGCCATCAGCTACACGGACGAGGCCAAGAAGAACGATGTGGGCATCGAAATCCACTCCGGCAAGAACCGCATCGTGCGCCGCATCTTCGAGTCGCTGGGCTACAAGGTGGTGAAGTTGGACCGTGTCTACTTCGCCGGTCTCACCAAGAAGGGACTCCGCCGGGGCGAATGGCGCTACCTGAACGAGGCGGAAGTGAACCACCTGCGCATGGGGGCGTTCGATTGATAAATAGGAATTTAGTTTAGGCGCGGATTACGCGGATTTCACGGATTTATTATTTGTATAATCAATGGAATCCAGCGTTTACAGTGAAAAGATTATCCGTGAAATCCGCGTAATCCGCGCCAAAAAACGCCGATAAATTATCATTTATGGAAAAACTAAGCAGAACAAAAGTCATAGATCTCCTGAAGCGCGAGGACTTCGGCACCCTGGTCAACGTCAAGGGCTGGGTGCGTACCCGCCGCGGGAGCAAGCAAGTAAGTTTCATAGCCTTGAACGACGGTTCTACCATCCACAACGTGCAGATCGTGGTGGACGTGGCCAACTTCGACGAGGCTTTGTTGAAGAACATCACCACGGGCGCCTGCCTCAGTGTGAACGGTGTGTTGGCCGAGTCCGTAGGCTCCGGCCAGAAGGTGGAGTTGCAAGCCCGTGAGATTGAAATCCTGGGCGCGTGCGACAACACCTATCCTCTCCAGAAGAAAGGACACTCCATGGAGTTCCTGCGCGAGGTGGCCCACCTGCGTCCCCGCACCAACACGTTCGGTGCCGTCTTCCGCATCCGCCACAACATGGCCATCGCCATCCACAAGTTCTTCCACGAGAAGGGGTTCTTCTACTTCCACACCCCCATCATCACGGCTTCCGATTGCGAGGGTGCCGGCCAGATGTTCCAGGTGACCACGATGAACCTCTACGACTTGAAGAAGGACGAGAACGGTTCCATCATCTATGATGATGACTTCTTCGGCAAGCA
>CALNEX010000056.1 GCA_939791845.1 uncultured Mediterranea sp.
GCTGATGACGACATTCTGCGCCCGGGTGTCCGTGGACAGGTACTTGCGGATGAGGACGATTGACAATTGACAATTAACAATTAAAAATTTGATAAAGTGAACAGAGAAAAATTTGCTTTCGACAAGACCAATTTCATCTTGCTGGCCGCGGGCATGGCGGTGGTGATCCTGGGCTTTCTGCTGATGACGGGGCCATCGTCATCGCCTACGCATTTCGAGCCAGACATCTTCAGCGTGCGACGCATCCGTGTGGCGCCTCTCGTCTGCCTGGCGGGGTTCGTGTCCATCATCTATGCCGTGGTGCGCAGGCCGCGCGATGTCCGGAAGGGAAGCGATGAGGCATGATGTTGCGGCACGTATAAAAGGGCATTTTCAAGGGAATGTCGCGGAGTTTGCACGGTGGTACCGCCGGACACGCACGCACGTACCGCCGGGCGTGCTCGCAGGTACCGCCGGGCACGTCCGCAGGTACCGCTGGATAAACATTGATATACAGACTTTTATTAATTGATTCTAAAAAGCAATTGCATGGGAGATTTGACCATTTGGGAAACCATCATCATCGCCATCGTGGAGGGGCTGACCGAGTTCCTGCCCGTATCGTCCACGGGGCACATGATCATCACGCAGAATGTCTTGGGCGTGGAGAGCACGGAGTTCGTCAAGGCGTTCACCTTCATCATCCAGTTCGGCGCCATCCTCTCGGTGGTGGTGCTCTATTGGAAGCGGTTCTTCCGCCTGAACCACACGCCGGCACCCGAAGGGGCCGGGCCGCTGAAGCGGTTCCTGCACAAGTATGACTTCTACTGGAAGCTGCTGGTGGCCTTTATCCCGGCGGCGGTGCTGGGACTGCTGTGCAGCGACTTCATCGACGCGATGCTGGAAAGCGTCACCGTGGTGGCCGTGATGCTCATCGTGGGCGGCGTGTTCATGCTGTTTTGCGACAAGATATGGGGCAACGGCAGTGAACGGACGGAGCTGACGGAGAAGCGGGCCTTCTGGATAGGCATGTTCCAGTGCATCTCGATGATACCGGGCGTGTCGCGCTCCATGGCCACCATCGTGGGCGGCATGGCGCAGAAGCTGACGCGGCGGGCTGCGGCCGAGTTCTCGTTCTTCCTGGCAGTGCCCACGATGTTTGCCGCCATGGGCTACAAGATGTTGAAGCTCTTCCTGGACGGTGGCACGCAGGTCATCGCCGACAACCTGCCCGCCTTGCTTGTGGGCAATGCCGTGGCGTTTGTGGTGGCCATGCTGGCCATCAAGTTTTTCATCAGTTTCGTCACGAAGTACGGGTTCAAGGCCTTTGGCTGGTACCGCATCATCGTGGGCGTGGCCATCCTGGCCCTGCTGCTGACGGGACACACGCTGGAAATGGCATGATGGACTTCAAGGAAGGCGAAGTGCTGTGTTTCGACAAGCCGCTGGGCTGGACATCGTTCAAGGTGGTGGGCCACGTGCGCTATCACCTTTGCCGCCACCTGGGCGTGAAGAAGCTGAAGGTAGGTCATGCGGGGACGCTGGACCCCCTGGCCACGGGCGTGATGATAGTCTGCACGGGCAAGGCGACGAAGCGCATCGAGGAATTCCAATACCACACCAAGGAGTACGTGGCCACCTTGCGCCTGGGTGCCACTACGCCCAGCTATGACCTGGAGCACGAGGTGGATGCCACCTGGCCCACAGCGCATATCACGCGCGAGCTGGTGGAGGAGACCCTGCCGAAGTTCACGGGCGAGATATGGCAGACGCCGCCCGCTTTCTCCGCCTGCATGGTGAACGGCACGCGGGCTTATGATCTGGCACGCCGGGGCGAGGAAGTGAACCTTCAGCCCAAGTTGCTTGTTATAGATGAGATAGAACTGCTGGACTGCCGCCTGGACGTGCCGGAAATCACCATCCGCGTGGTCTGCAGCAAGGGCACCTATATCCGCGCCCTGGCCCGCGACATCGGCGAGGCCCTGCACAGCGGCGCTCACCTGACGGCCTTGCGCCGCACCCGCGTGGGGAACGTCCGTGTGGAGGACTGCCTGGACCCGAGGAAGTTCCGCGAATGGGTGGACGCGCTGCCAATTGACAACTATTGACTACCAACTACTAACTACTGACATGAAACGATATCTGCTTACGTTCCTGCTCGGCGGCCTGTCATTGGGCTTGGCCGCCCAACAAAAGTTTGAATTGTCCCACGGACCCTACCTGCAGGAGGTGACCGGGGACGCTGCCACCGTCGTGTTCCAGACCTCCGCCAAGGCCTTCTCATGGGTGGAGGTGAAGCCCCATGAGGCCGGCGAAGAGGAAAGCGTGCGCTGCCATGCCACGGAGGACGGCCTGCGAATGGCGTGGAACACTTTCAACTCCATCCGGCTGAAAGGCCTGGAGCCGGGCAAATCCTACGATTACCGCATCGTTTCCAAGGAGATGAAGGACTTCCAGCCCTACAAGGTGACGTTCGGTGACAGCATTGCCACGCCCTGGCACACGTTCTCCACGTTGGACCCCCGGCGCGAGGGAGCTTCCATTTTCATCACCAGCGACATGCACGGCGATGCAGCCAAGCTGGAGAAACTGTTGTGCTTGGCCGACTACAAGACGTGTGACGCCTTCTTCTACGCGGGCGACATGATGAACTACATGGACCGCCCCGAACTGCCTTTCACATCGTTCATCGACCTGAGCGTGCGGCTGTTTGCCACGTCCGTTCCCTTCGAGGTGGTACGGGGCAATCACGAGACGCGCGGTTGCCTGGCCCGCACCTTCTCCAGCTATTTCCCCAAGGAGGACGGCAAGATTTACGGTGCCTATCGCTTGGGCGACATCATGGTCGTGATGTTGGACAGTGGCGAGGACAAGGCGGATAGCCACCCCGTCTATGCCGGCCTGACGGACTATGACGCTTACCGCGCCGAACAGGCGGAATGGCTGAAGCAACTGGTGCAGACACCAGCCTACCGTGACGCGCGCTACCGCATCGTCATTTCCCATTTCCCCTTGGTGATGCCCCAACGCAACAAGGACGAACAAGAATGGAGGGGCTGGGAAGACGCCATCCGCAAATTCCTGCCCGTGCTGAACGGGACCGGCGTGGACCTGCTGGTGTCCGGACACACGCACCGTTATTACTATTTTGAACCGGGAGCGGACGGCAACGACTTCCCCGTGCTGGTCCAGGGTGCCTACAGTGCGGCCCGCCTGGACGTGAAGGACGGAAAGATACATCTGAAAGTGGTGGACACGGACGGAAAGACCTTGAAAGAAACCGTGCTGGACGCCAACCGTTGACCATTAACCATTAACCATTCATCACTGATATGAAACTGTCACAATTCAAGTTCAAGCTTCCCGAAGAGAAAATCGCCCTGCATCCCGCAAAGTACAGGGACGAAGCGCGCCTGATGGTGCTCCACCGCAAGACGGGCGAGATCGAGCACCGCATCTTCAAGGACATCCTGGAATACTTTGACGACCAAGACGTCTTCATCTTCAACGACACGAAGGTGTTCCCCGCCCGCCTCTACGGCAACAAGGAAAAGACCGGTGCACGCATCGAAGTCTTCCTGCTGCGCGAGCTGAACGAGGAGCTGCGCCTGTGGGACGTGCTGGTGGATCCCGCCCGCAAGATCCGCATCGGCAACAAGCTCTATTTCGGCGAAGACGATTCGATGGTGGCCGAAGTGATAGACAACACCACCTCGCGCGGCCGCACCCTGCGCTTCCTCTATGACGGCCCGCACGACGAGTTCAAGAAGGCACTCTACGCCCTGGGCGAGACTCCCCTGCCCCACAGCATCATCAACCGTCCTGTGGAACCGGAAGATGCCGAGCGTTTCCAGTCCATCTTTGCCTGCCACGAAGGTGCCGTGACGGCTCCGACTGCCAACCTGCACTTCAGCCGCGAATTGATGAAGCGCATGGAAATCAAAGGCATCAACTTCGCCTTCATCACCCTGCACGCCGGCTTGGGCAACTTCCGCGAGATAGACGTGGAGGACCTGACCAAGCACAAGACAGACTCCGAACAGATGATTGTGGACGAAAAGGCCGTGTCCATCGTCAACCGCGCCAAGGATGAAAACCGCCAGGTATGCGCCGTGGGCACCACAGTGATGCGTGCCATCGAGAGCACCGTCAGCACCGACGGCCACCTGAAACCCTACGACGGCTGGACCAACAAATTCATCTTCCCGCCCTACGACTTCACCGTGGCCAACGCCATGGTGGCCAACTTCCAGATGCCGCTATCCACGCTGCTGATGATTGTGGCGGCCTTCGGCGGCTATGACAAGGTGATGAACGCCTACGACGTGGCCCTGAAGGAGGACTACCGCTTCGGCACGTACGGCGACGCGATGCTGATAACGGACAAATGATGCGCTATTATCTCGGCCTTGGGACGAACCTCGGCGACAAGGAGGCGAACCTGCGCACGGCGGTCCGCCTGTTGGAAGAGCGGGTGGGGGAGGTGGCTTCCCTGTCCGCTTTTCATGCAACGGAGCCTTGGGGATTCGAATCTGCCAACGCCTTCCTCAATGCCGCGGCGGAGGTGCGCACGTCCCTGTCCCCCCTGGAGGTGCTGGAGCGCACGCAGGAGATAGAACGGCTGATGGGCCGCCGCCACAAGTCCGTCGGTGGCGTGTATGCGGACAGGGTGATAGACATTGACCTCCTGCTTTGCTTTGCCGAGGACGGCACGCCCGTCCGCGTGGATACAGACAAACTCACGCTGCCCCATCCGTTGATGCGGCAGCGTGAGTTTGTAATGAAGCCCTTGCAGGAAATCATCGGCCCTGCGCCTTCTTCCACCTCAGATACGTCCGCTGCCCGTAGATGATGACCACCACGTAGCAGATGAACGGCAGGATGAACGACAGGTTGACAGCCGGGAACCCGCCGATGCTGCCCATATCTATGATGGCGGCCTGCAGCGGGGGCAGCACGGAGCCGCCCAGGATAGCCATGATGAGGCCCGCGGCGCCGAACTTGGCGTCATCGCCCAGACGTTCCAGTGCGATGCCGTAGATGGTGGGGAACATCAGCGACATGCAGGCGGACACGGCCACCAGGCAATACATGCCCCAGATGTTCTGCAGCAGGATGACGCCCGCCGTGAAAACGCACGCCGCCACGGCCAGCAGCTTCAGCAGGTTGCCCGCGTTGAGGTAGCGCAGCAGGAAGGTGCAGACAAAGCGGCTGACGCAGAACAGCGCCATGGCGATGATGTTGTACTTCTGCGACAGCACCTCGGCGGCCTGCTCCTCCATGCCCATGTGCGTGGTGAAGAGGTGCGTGCCGTACTGGATGATGAACGTCCAGCACATGATCTGCGCGCCCACGTAGAAGAACTGCGTGATGACGCCTTCACGGTAGTGCTTGCGTTGGAAGATGCGCTTCAGCGTGGGGATGAAGTCGATGTTGTGGTTCTGGTCCTTGTTGACCGGCATCTTGACGCTGCGGATGACGATGAGCATCGCCAGGATTACCAGGCCGATGATCACGTAGGGGCCGATGAGCACTTGCAGGTCGGCATCGCGGATGGCCTCGAACTCGGCCTGGTCCAGCAGGGCACGTTCCGCCGTGTCCATGGGATGCAGCCGGTTCTGGATGAAGTTCATGGCCACATACATGCCCAGCAGCGAGCCTATCGGGTTGAAAGCCTGGGCCAGGTTGAGGCGCCGGGTAGCGGTTTCCTCACTGCCCATGGAGAGGATGTAGGGGTTGCTGCTCGTCTCCAGGAAGGACAGGCCGCACGTCAGGATGAAGTAGGCGATGAGGAAGGGGAAGTACATCCCCGACAGCATCGCGGGATAGAACAGGAAGGCTCCGAAGGCGTACAGCCCCAGCCCCAGCATGACGCCCGCCTTGTACGTGTACTTGCGGATGAAGATGGCGGCAGGATAGGCCATGGCGAAGTAGCCCCCGTAGAAAGCCACCTGCACCAGCGTGCCCTCGGTGACGCTCATGCGGAAAATCTTCGAGAAGGCCTTCACCATGGGGTTGGTGATGTCGTTGGCGAAGCCCCACAGGGCGAAACACGAGGTGATCAGGATGAAGGGCACCACGTAGCTGATGTTGCCTTCGTGCAGTATGGATGACTTTGTCTTTTTCATGGCGTTCAGTCGATGAGTTGGATTTCACATTTGTCTTTGATTTCCCCGGCGGCGATGGCCTGCACCAGGATGTTGCCCATGGCGGTGGCCTCCACCGGGCCGGGCACGACGGGCAGCCCCGTGGCCTCTTCCGTCAGGCGGTTCAGCAGCTTGTTGCGGCAGCCCCCGCCGATGATGTGCAGCTGTTCCACGGGTTCGGGCAGGAGGGCGTTCAGTCCGTCGATGCCTTTCTTGTAGCGCGCGGCCAATGACCGGAGCACGCACATCACGTGGTCGCCTTCCGTTTCCGGCACCGGCTGGTCTGTCTCACGGCAATAGTCCGCGATGGCCTGCTGCATGTCCGCCGGATTGGCGAAGCGGCTGTCGTCCACGTCGATGAGGCTTTGGATGCCGCTCTTGGCGGCGGCTCCTAGCAGGGTGTCGTAGGACACGTCCTTGCCTTTGGCTTCCCATTGCTTCATCAGGCGTTGCAGGATCCACAGGCCCGTGATATTTTGCAGGAACTTGATGCGTCCGCCCACGCAGCCCTCGTTGGTGAAGCCTGCCAGGCGCGCCTCTTCCGTCAGGACGGGCTGTTCCAGCTCCATGCCCAGCAGGGACCACGTGCCCGAGCTGAGGAAGGCGCAGCGCGAGGCCCGTCCCTTGGGGAAAGGTACGGCGAAGAGCGCACTGGCTGTGTCGTGCGAGCCGACGGCGATGACCTCCGTGTCCTCCGGCAGTCCCAGTTCCGCGGCCACCTCCGGCAGGACACGCCCTCGCGAGGTGCCCGGCAGGACGATGCGCCCGAAGAGCCGTCGCGGCAGTCCCAGGCGGTCGATGAGCGACCAGTTCCATTCGCGACGCGAGGCGTCCAGCAGCTCCGAGGTGGAGGCGATGCTGTACTCGTTGTCCGCGTTGCCCGTCAGGAAATAGCTGAACAGGTCCGGCATGAAGAGCAGCCTGTCGGCGGCTTCCAGCCGTCCGGGGTTCTCGCGTTGGAGGGCCATGAGCTGGAAGAGGGTGTTGATGGGCATCACCTGCATGCCGCTCTCGCGGTAATGCTCCTGGGGGGAAATGCTTGCGAAGAATGCCTCGGGCATCCCCTCAGTGCACGGGTCGCGGTAGCATTGCGGATTGCCCAGCAGGCTGCCCGTACGGTCGATGAGGCCGAAGTCCACGCCCCAGGTGTCTATGCCGATGCTGCGCACGCGCAATCCCTGCCCGACAGCCTTGCGGATGCCGGCCTTCATCTCCTCGAAGAGGGCGAGGAAGTCCCAGTGGACGTGCCCGCCCAGTTTGATCTGCCGGTTGGGGAAGCGGTGGATTTCCTTCATCTCCAGCCGCTTGTCCCTGATTTGCCCGGCGATGACCCGGCCGCTCCCGCCGCCGAAGTCAATGGCAAGGTAGGTGTCGTTCATGGTGCGGGGCGTTTAGTTGGTCTTCTTGCCCAGCACGTAGATGTCCAGGTCTTCAATGTCCTGCGGGGTCAGCACGGAATAGTCCCCGCCGGCCTGCACGATGATGCGGCAGGCCATCTCGAAGAACATGGCGCGCTCGAACACCTCGTCGAAGTCCTTGCCGCACACCACCTGCCCGTGGTTGGTCAGCAGGATGGAGTCGTGGTCCTTCATGGCCGTCACCACGGCGTGCGCCAGCTCGGGCGATCCGGGGCGGTAGTAGGGGATGATGGGGATTTCGCGCCCCACGTGGCAGGGCACCTCGGCCGTCACGTTGAAGTTTGTCGGCTTCTGCTTCATGCAGGCCACGGCGGTGGCGTATTCCGACTGGAAGTGCAGCACTACGTTCACGTCGGGACGTTCGCGCAGGATGCCCAGGTGGAAGCCGCTTTCCATGGAGGGCTTCACGCCGTTCATCACTTCGCCCGTGGCGACTTTGCAAATGGACACTTTCTCCGCCTGCAGGTTGGGCACCCAGGAACCCGTGCCGGACACGAGGGCTTCCTCGCCGATGCGCCATGACAGGTTGCCGCTGCTGCAGATGGTCAGTTTGGCGTCGCCCACGCGGTGAGCCTGCGCCAGGAATTGTTGGATATGTTCGTTGGTAATCATTCTTTTAGTGATTAGTGGTTAGTTATTGGTGATTAGTAATGGGTGTTTAGTGATGAGCGGTCAGTGGTGAGTGATTAGTCATTAGCTATCTGTCATTCTGTACTAATCACTCCTCACTAACCGCTCATTGCTTTTACAGCACCTTCCTGTACAGCTCCAGGATGGTTTCCTTGTCCACCTCGCGCGGGTTTCCGGGCGTGCAGACGTCGGCCATGGCGGCGTCGGCCAGGCGGTCCAGGTCTTCGGCCTTGATGCCCAGCTCCGTCAGGTGCTGCGGGATGCCCACGCGCAGGGACAGTTCCTTGACGGCCTTCACGGCGGTGTCAGCGGCCTCTTCGCGCGTCATGCCGTCCGCATAAACGCCCATCGCCTTGGCAATCTCCACATACTTGTCCAGTGCCGCGGGTGCGTTGAACTCCATGATGGTGGGCAGCAGCAGGGCGTTGGCCACGCCGTGCGGGATGTCGAAGATGGCCCCCAGCGGGTGTGCCATGCCGTGCACCACGCCCAGTCCGACGTTGGAGAAGGCCATGCCTGCGATGTACTGTGCCACGGCCATGCCGTTGCGTGCCTCCGGGTTCTGCGGCTCATTCACCGCTGTTTCCAAATGGCGGGCAATCATCTCGATGGCCTTGATCTCGAACATGTCGCTCATCTCCCACGCTCCCTTGGTGATCAGTCCCTCGATGGCGTGCGTCAGGGCGTCCATGCCCGTGGCGGCGGTTAGTCCCCGTGGCAGGCTGTACATCAGCTCTGCGTCCACGATGGCGATGGCGGGGATGTCGTTCGGGTCCACGCACACCATCTTCTTTTGGTTCTCCTCGTCCGTGATGACATAGTTGATGGTCACCTCGGCGGCGGTGCCGGCGGTGGTGGGCAGGGCGATGACTGGCACGGACTTGTGCTTCGTGTCCGCCGTGCCTTCCAGCGACACGACGTCGGCAAATTCCGGGTTGTTGGTGATGATGCCTATGGCCTTGGCCGTGTCCATGGACGAGCCGCCGCCGATGGCCAGTATGAAGTCCGCGCCGGATTTGGCGTATGCCTCCACGCCCGCCTTGACGTTGGCCACGGTGGGGTTGGGCTTGATTTCAGTGAACAGCTCGTAGGGGATGCCTGCCTGCCGCAGCACGTCCAGCACCTTGTCCGCCACGCCGAATTTCACCAAGTCCTTGTCAGTGGCCACGAAAGCCTTGTGCAGTCCCAGGCGCTTCACTTCTTGGGGCAACACCTGGCGCGCCCCGGGTCCGAAGTAGGATACTTCGTTCAGTACGAATCGGTTGATCATGATAATGGGATTATTATAGTTGACAAGGGACAAGTTGACGAGGCAACGAGGCCTTGTGAAAGGCAGGATGACAAGTCATGAGTCCTTTTCTCGTGGCCTTGTCAACTTGTCTCCTTGTTGACTGGTTATTATTTATACAGCGGCCCGTAATTCTGGCAAGCCCGGTAGTCGGCCCCCTCCTTGTCCATGCCGAAGGCATTCCAGGCGGCGGGGCGGAAAATCTTGTCCTCGTCCACGTTGTGCATGCACACGGGGATGCGCAGCATGGAGGCCAGCGTGATGAGGTCCGCGCCGATGTGCCCGTAGCTGATGGCACCGTGGTTGGCCCCCCAGTTGTTCATCACGGAGTAGACGTCCTTGAAGGCGGGCTTGTCGCACAGGCGCGGCACGAACCACGTTGTGGGCCACGTGGGGTCCGTGCGCATGTTCAGCGTCTGGTGTATTTCCGGGTCGATGTCCACCGTCCATCCCTCGGCCAGCTGCAGCACGGGTCCCAGGCCCTTCACCAGGTTCAGGCGCATCATGGTGACGGGCATTCCGCCCTTGCTCAGGAAGTTGCTGGAGAAGCCGCCGCCACGGAAGTAGTCGCGGTCCGCGGGATACCATGTCGTGGCCTTCAGGCAGTTGTCCACATCGGCCTCGGTCAGGTTCCACGGCTCCTTCATCACGGGGTTGCCCTCGGCGTCCGTAGATTGTCCCGTGCCGTCCAGCGTGGTGGCGCCGGAGTTGATGAGGTGGATGATGCCCCCTGCGGCGCGTCCGGTCAGCTCCTTGCCGGTGACACGCTTCACGGCTTCGGGGCTCCAGTATGTGCGCACGTCGCTGAAGATCTGCGCGCGGTTGGTCAGCAGGTGGCCGAAGAGCATGGCCACGCCGTTGCAGGCGTCGTTCTCCGTGGCCACCACGAAGGCTTCGCGGATGCCGTTCCAGTCAAACGACGTGTTCAGCATGGATTCGGGGAAGTCGCCGTTGGGGTAGAAGTCCGTCCACTGTCGCTGGCCTTGGAAGCCGGCGGCGATGGCGTTGTGTCCCAGTGCCTCTTCCTTGAATCCCATTTCGCGCAGCTTGGGGTTGCCCGTCATCAGGTCGCGCATGATGATCATCATCTTCACCGTGAACTCCCAGTCCTGGTCCTTCTGCTCGCGCGTCTTGCGCTTCTCCGGGCGGTTCTTGAAGTCTTCGCCCTCGTTGGGTTTGCAGTGCTGGCGGGTCCATTCCATGGCGCGTTCAAACTCTTCGTGGTCATAGATGCCTTCCGTCATGCGGCGGATGATTTCCGTCAGGTCCACGGACTCGCAGCGGATGCCCAGGTATTCCTGGAAGAAGTCGGGATTGACGATGGAGCCGGCGATGCCCATGGCCACGCTGCCCATCGAGAGGTAGGACTTGCCGCGCATGGTGGCCACGGCCTGTGCGGCGCGGGCGAAGCGCAGGATTTTCTCGGCCACGTCGGCGGGCACGGTGTTGTCGTCCAGGTCCTGCACGTCATGTCCGTAGATGCCGAAGGCGGGCAACCCCTTCTGTGCATGTGCGGCGAGCACGGCGGCCAGGTAGACGGCTCCCGGGCGTTCGGTGCCGTTGAATCCCCACACGGCCTTGGGGTAATAGGGGTTCATATCCATGGTCTCCGAGCCGTAGCACCAGCAGGAGGTCACGGTGATGGTGGCTCCCACGCCCTCGCGTTCGAACTTCTCGGCGCAGGCGGCGCTTTCCGCCACGCGCCCGATGGTGCCGTCGGCGATGACGCACTCCACGGGACTGCCGTCCCCGTTCTTCAAATTGTTGGAAATCAATTCTGCCACGGCCTTTGCCAGGTTCATGGTCTTTTCTTCGAGGCTTTCACGCACGCCTCCCTGCCGGCCGTCAATGGTCGGGCGGATACCGATTTTAGGGTACTTCTTCATGGTTGTAATATAAAATATGTGTTGATAAATGTTTGCAAGTGGGCGAGATTGAAATTCGCTCACCTCAAAGTACGGGATTAAATTCGTTATCTGCAAGTTATTAAACATCTTTTAGACAAGATTAATGCACCGGGCGGGCTGTTTGCCCCTGACCTTTGCGGGCAGGCAGGAATTGTTTGGCAAAGTCCGCCTTTTTGAGGCACTTTGCGGGGTGCTTTGAGGCACTTTGTCCGGCGGTACCTCCGTCCACGGGCGGCCGTACCGCCGCCCGTGCTTCGCGGTACGGCCGTCCGCGGGCGGGGGCATGGGTGGACAAAGGCGGTGAAGGAGCGGGGTGTGTAGTGTTAATCTCTGTATTTTCCGCGGTGGTTTGGCGGAAACTTCCTACCTTTGCGCCCGAAAATGAAAGGTGGAAAGATTTGAGTAGCTTGCAACCACGGAAAAAAATGCTAAAACACAT
>CALNEX010000057.1 GCA_939791845.1 uncultured Mediterranea sp.
CCATTTCTACCGTTATTGCTTGTTCACTTTATTTAGGCTTTCGCCTAATGACCGTGCAAAGTTATTTGACTATTTTGAAATGACCAAAAGAAACGAGTTAAAAGTGAATATTTGTTTCGCAAACGCCCAAATCCATCTTTGGAAACGCCAAATCCCTCTTTAGGATTCTCAAATCCCTCTTTAGAAGCACCAAGTTCCTCTTTAATATTTATACACCAAATAGGAATTTAGTTTAGGCGCGGATTACGCGGATGGACGCGGATTTATAATTTTAGATGGCAGATAATCAGTTTATAAAGATAATGAATCTGCGTCATCCGCGTCATCTGCGTCTAAAAATCATCACCGATAAATTATCACTTAGAAGTGGATTTACTAAAAAAGGAAACGGACTCCCCGCCCCTCTTAGGGAACAGGAAATCCGTTTCACATTATTCAGAAATCAGGTCTGTCGTCAGTTGGCAGTCTCTTCAGGCAACGGGGTGCGCAGCTGCACATTCTCCCAGTCGGTCCACATGGGAGACACCATGTACTGCGGTTCCTGCATCTTGCCAATCAAGGCCGTGGCCCGCTTCACCTCCGCGTTGGTCGTTTCGAACAACTGCTTCATGGTCAGGTTGCCCTTGGCGTCTTGGATGGCTTTTATCAGGAAATAGGTGTAATAGCCTTGCTTCTTGTCGTGATATACGCTGGAAGTCTGGTCGCCGCTACTGGACGAGAAACTCAACGTATGCCCTTGCGGTACGCCCACCTTCGGCACGACACGCACACCCTTCTGCGCAATCAGCGGAGCCTGGCTCTTGTAACCACCGCTGAAGCAGGCATCCAGGAATACATAGGCACCCTTGACGGGATACGTGCTCAACTGCTTGTACAAGTAAGCCAACGAGATGCCCAGACGGATGTTCTTGCCCGTGATGTCCACCGGCAAGAGGTAGGGTTCCTTGGTGGCCTCATCGTTGTTGCCGTGACCGGAATAGTAAAATATCAACTCTGCTTCGGGGTCGGTGGCCGCCATGCTCACCAGCCAGCCCAACATCTCGTGCATGATACCGGCCGTGGCATTGGGTATCACTTTGATCTGCTTGTCAGGCACACCAAACGTGCGCTTGCAATATTCGCCGAAGACATAAGCATCATTCACGGCATAGGGCACGTTAATTTCTGCATTGGCACCGGTGCGGCTATAGTCCTCGTTGCCGATGACCAGCGCATAACGGTGAGGATTGACTGCACCCACAGGCACGTCTTCCAGCAGTTCGCTGTCAAAGCCAAAGTGGAAATCCTGCGTTGCCACAGGGTCTTTCTTGATGTTCTGTCCCCAGTTGACCGTGGAGGAAGCGGCCAAGTACTCGCCCAACCTCACCTTGTAGGCTTCATTCAGGTTGGAAGAACGGGAGTCTTCCGTCACGCTCACCATCACGGCCAAGGAGTCGCTGTCATAACGGTTATTCACGATGAAACCGTAGTCCACGACCTCCACTTCGCCGGGGGCGATGCTATCCAAAATCATTTCCGACTGCTCGATGGCAAAGATGTTGCGCGGCAACTTGAAGCTGACCTTCACATTGCGTGCTGTCTTGGCACCCAAATTCTGCAAAGCCAACTTCAGCTGTCCACCTCCGTTACGCGAAATGGTGGAGCCCTCATTGGCCACAAACATATAGTCGGCCACCTGCAGACGGGGCATGGCATATTCCAGCGTGTTCAGCACCAATTCGGCAGGATTGGCATCAAAACCGTTGGCCTCGAAAGCATAGATGTTTATCTTGGCCAAGGCCGTGGGCATTTCCTTCTTCACCAAATAGCGGAAGGTGTATTGCTTGGAAGCACCGGCCAGGATATTGCCGCCATCCAGTTCACGGGGACCATCGAAGTATTCGTCATAGCCCTGCTGCTCGGAAAAACGGAGACGGAGGTTGTAAGCATCACCCTTGCCGCGGTTCTCAATGGTGAACTGCACAGCAAAACTTTCGCCGGCGTCTATCACCTTATTATTATTACCATCGATGAAGCTGTCGATGTGAATCACCAGCATGGCAGGCTCCAAAGGCACCGGCACCGGAGCCGCATCGGGCTGCGTGGTGGCCTCGGGCTTCTGCATCTCTGCCATGTAGGTCTTCAAGCGTTCGGGGAAGGTGTCAAAGGATGCCCCGTCTTCCAGAATTTGGGACAAGACCTCGTATTCAGGCTTCATCTGCATGAAGTCATACACGCCGGCCAGACCCTGCATATACATCTTTGCCGTCGGTTCTTTCTCCAGGATCTTCAGGAACAAGTCCTTGGCATCCAACAGATAACCCGATGCACGCTGACGAATCAGGGCATACTCCGTGTCATTGGCAATCTTCAGGCCGCTATTGGCAATCTCCGTGGCCACATTGAAGTTGGCACGCGCCAAGCCGGTCATATACTCGAAATTATTGGGATCCAAAGCATAGAGTCGCTTGAATATATCCAACGCCTCCTCATTTTTCTTCTGCATCAGCAGGATGCGTGCCTTGATGGGCAACACCTGCATGTTGTTGGGGTCAATCTCCAAAATGCGGTCAATGGTGACCAACAGTTTCGGCATATTGTTGGTGGCAATATGCACGTTCACCAGGTTGTAAAGGAAGTCCAGCGACACAGGATACTTGGCGATGGCTTCTTCCAAGACCTTCTCCTGTTCCACATAATTCTTCTGGGCCATGTATATCATGTTCAGATAGACATAGCAATCCTTCTCCTGCGTCTTGTCGCCAATGCTCAGGTATTCCTTGAAGAAGTCGATGGCCTGCGTGTACTTCTGCTGGTTGTAGGCAGACTGGGCGGCCACATAGACCACGGTGGCATAATTGGAAGCACGCGGCAACAGCTCGTCCTGGAATATCTTCAACTTGGGCAACTCGATGTAAGCGGCCGCAAAGTCCAATACCTTCGGATCCTTCTGGCCGGAATAATAGAAAGCCGCATCCAACAAGCTGGGATACATGTTGCGCAGGCGGTTCTTGGCACCGTTCAGATAAGAAGCATTATTGGGAGCCGACAAGACTTTCACATATTCCTGATAGCTCTCCAGCAAGTAAGCGTACATGGCATCGGATGCCCCCCCTTTGTCCCGCTCACTCTCAAACAGCACATATTGCTGGTTGGCACGCTGAGAGGCAGAGGCGGCATCTTGTGCCACCGTCTGCCCGCATACCACCCACAATAACAAAATGATTGTCAGTGTGAATTTATTTTTCATCTCTCATTAATAGTTCTAAAATCTCTGTCCAGTTATTGGGCCGGGAAAGCATCTACAATGACGAAGCCGACATTGATTCTACGGAACTCGCCGCCACGCTCCTTGGCCACTTCCACATGGAACTCATACTGGTTGTCCGTATTCTGCAACGTGGTCACGTTCTTCTCAATGTAGTCCTTCACACCGGCTGCACGCAACAGGGCCAGCTGCTCGTTGCTCGTGATGCCTGTGGCCTTCGTGACCGTGATATTGTCCAAGTTGCCATCCTTATAGTAAGGCTCGTCCACAAATTCACCATACTGGTTATTATAGGCAATGCGGCCGCGGATGGGACTGGCATCTGCCGAACCGGTGATGATGACCTTCACCTGCTTGCCTTCGGACAAGTACTTGGAGAAATCGCCTTCGAAAGCGTCCTTGATAATCTTCATCAGGGACATGGCGGCATTGGAACGCTCTATGTTATAGCCTCCAGAGGGGAAGTCTTCCTTGGCGGAGAATTCCTTGTTGATCACCTCATACTGGTAGCTGACTTTATAATTGTAAATCTTGTTACCGTTGGCGTCCACATCGGGCAACACTTCCGTCTTCACGTCAATCTGCGTGTTCTCCGTGATCAGCTGTTCCTGCTTTTTCTCTTCCACCACGGCCTGCTTGATTTCCTGCAACTGCACTTCCTCACGGCTGGCCTGCTGCATGATTTCCAGCGGCACGAAGTTCTCGTCCTCTTCCAAAGCCGTCAGCTTGGTACGGCCGATGTTGTCGTAGATATAGACTTTGTTGGTCGTCTCGTTCAACACTTCCACGTAAGCCAACTCGAACTCGTCGTTCTCATTGAGGACATAGACGGCATTGCTGAACTTCATCTTTCCGTCCTTGAAGTCGCCCAACTCGTTCTCCGGCACGTCGATGGCAATGGAAGGCAACGAGTTAAAGCCGATGTTCAGTTTGTTGCCTGCCGCATCATATTCACCCACGAACGGGTTTTCCATCGCCAGGCGGTCGCCTGCCAATTCCGTAGCCACTTCCTGTGCGAAGAGTTGCTGCTGCTTCAAGCGCGTCTCGTCGTTCACACGGATGGCATATTCCTCCATGGACTCGCCGTCCATCATCTTCACCCACTCGTTCATGCGGGCATCCACTTCCTTGCCCAGCAACTTGCCATAGAAGGGGTTCAGTCCGTTGGCATCCCAGAACACGAGGCTCTTCGGACGGTTGGAAATCATGAACACCTCGCTGTTCTGGCGGTTGATGAAGAAGCGGCTATCCTTCACACCTCCCATCTTCTCTTCCAACGTCTGCTCAATATTCCCGTTGCGCAAATTCAGCACCACGATGGCATTGCCATCCTTCACGACACTGACATACTTGCCTTCCGGATGGAACGAAGGAGCAGCCAGCTTTCCACCCAGTTGGTCGAAACTCTTCACTTTCTCCCACGTCTTGGTATCCAAAATGCTCAGACAGTTGTCATCCGTCACCACAGCCAGTTGGGAAGCATCGGCAGAGAAGTCCAAACCGATGACATTGCCCTCCATGGGAATGGACTTGCGCAGTTCCTGCGTCTGTACGTTCCACACATCGATGTTCTTGCCTGTGCCTGCAGCAATGAAATAGTTGTTTGAGCTCATGGCCAATACCGTAGCCAAAGCCTTGCCTTGGATGTAGGCCTGCGGCTCGTAGCCTCTTGTCTCATAAATAATGATTTCACCCAACGAGTTGGAAGCGACAAAACGACGGGCATCCGGCGCGTAACACATGGCCACCGGCATGATTTTGCCTTTCTGCAAGTACTTCACTTGGTCCTCGGTCAGGTTTCCTTGTGCCACGAGCGGAAGTACTTCCCGGTCCTTCAATCCCTTACGCTTGTCTTTCAATTCGAACATCTTCCGATTGCGGTCACGGAAAGAATAAATTGTGATATTCTTGTCATCACGAATCAGTGCCAACGAACTGCCCGTGGGATTGAACGCAATCTGGTCAATATCACTGATATCTGCAATGACGATGTCACGCAACGTATAAAGTCCACCATCTTCAGACAAGAAAGCCGTACAGAAGGTCGTGTTCGCAAAGGATGCAATCTCCTGGTCGGAGGAGAAATCGCGTTTCACCTTCACTTGTGCCATAGCCTGCTCTCCTACCAGAGCTGCGGCAAAAAAGAGTGTACCCCCCATGGCCAGGCGGTACCAACGATTTTTCTTTTTCATAAACGTATGTATAAAATCATTAATTTGCTCGCAAATATAAAAATTATTTCTCTACCCCCGGCAAAAGAAATCATTCTTTTTTTACTATTCGGGGTATTCTGCTTCCTATATATAACAAAATAAGGATTAAGCAGCTAAAAAACGGTGCCTATTCAACCCTTTTCAATCCCATCTTTTCCGCACGCTGTAACATAAATGTCCTCGCGGCTTCATATTCATTGGGAATGACGCCATCCAAGATGGCATCCTTGATGGCACTCTTCAACGAGCCGACCTCCCTGCAAGGCTGCAGGCCAAAGGTCCGCATGATTTCCTCGCCACTGACAGGTGGCTGGAAATTGCGGATGCGGTCACGCTCTTCCAGGTCCTTCAGCTTGCGACGCACCAACTGGAAATTGTTCAGGAAGCGTTCCTTGCGTTCGCGGTTCTTGGAGGTAATATCCGCCTCGCAGAGGGTCATCAGGTCGTCTATGTCATCTCCCGCCTCGAACAACAGGCGCCGCACGGCCGAGTCGGTCACCTCCTCGTCGGCTATCACGATGGGACGCATGTGCAGGCCCACCAGTTTCTGCACATACTTCATCTTCTCATTCATGGGCAACTTCATCTTCCGGAAGATGTCCGGCACCATCTTGGCTCCGATGAAGTTGTGGTTGTGGAAGGTCCAACCCACCTTCGGTTCCCAACGCTTGGTCTGCGGTTTGGCGATATCATGCAGCAAGGCCGCCCAACGCAACCACAAATTGTCCGTGGACTTGCTGATATTGTCCAGCACCTCCAATGTGTGATAGAAATTGTCCTTGTGCCCCCTGCCGTTGCGCGTCTCCACCCCTTGCAGGGCCGTCAGTTCCGGGAATATCAGTGCCAGCAGGCCGCAACGGTCCAGGTCGATGAAACCCTTGGAGGGCACTGGAGAGAGGATTATCTTGTTCAATTCGTCCGCGATGCGTTCCTTGGAGATGATGCGGATCCGCTCCCGGTTACGCTCCAATGCCTCGAACGTCTCATCATCAATATAAAAATTGAGTTGAGTGGCAAAACGCACGCAACGCATCATGCGCAGGGGATCGTCACTGAAGGTGATGTCCGGGTCCAACGGCGTGCGTATGGTGCGCTCCTTCAAGTCGCCCATGCCGTCAAAGGGGTCCACCAGCTCGCCATAACGGTCGGCATTGAGACAGACGGCCAGTGCATTGATGGTGAAGTCGCGCCGGTTCTGGTCATCCTCCAAGGTGCCGTCTTCCACTACCGGCTTGCGCGAATCGTGGGAATAAGATTCCTTGCGCGCCCCGACAAACTCCACCTCGCGGTCACGGTACTTCACCTGCGCCGTCCCGAAGTTCTTGAACACAGAGACATGTGCCCCCCTGCCCAGCCGCTTGCCCAAGGCCTGTGCCATGGCTATGCCACTGCCCACCACCACCACGTCGATGTCTTGGGAGGGACGTTGCAGGAAGATGTCGCGCACATAACCGCCCACCACATAACACTCCAGCCCCAGATCATCGGCCGTGGCGGATATTTGTTTGAAAATGTTGTCTTTAAAATACTGTTTCAGTTCGTCTGTTGTAAGTTCCAGCATATCACTTCGCATTTTCTCTTCTAAATGGCTGCAAAGATACGGATATTATTTCTATTTTTGTCCCCGTCAAACAAAGAACAACCCTTATGAAGAAACCAATCCTCTTTCTGACAACCCTCTGCTGCCTCCTCATCGCCTGCGAAGATGTGGAAAAGAAAGCCGGCGAGAAACTGCAACAGGCCCGGCAAGCCTACGAAGCCGGCCGATACAATGAAGCCAAAATGCAGATAGACAGCATCAAAATCCTCTATCCGAAGGCTTTCGACACCCGAAGGGCCGGCATCTACCTGATGCAAGATGTCGAACTGGCCGAGCAGCAGAAGACCCTGGCCTACCTGGACAGCCTGCTGCAAATCCGCCAGGCCGAACTGGAAGACCAGAAAGGCCGCTTTGTCTTGGAGAAAGACACCGCCTACCAGCAAATAGGCCGTTACCTGGCCCCTGCACAGGTGATTGAGAAAAACCTGCACCGCTCGTATCTCCGCTTCCAAACGGACGAGACAGGCATGATGAGCCTCACCTCCATCTACTGTGGCAAGGGCAACATCCACCACACCGCCGTGAAGGTCACCGCCCCCGACGGCACCTTTGCAGAGACTCCTGCCTCCAAAGACAGCTACGAGACCTCCGACCTGGGCGAGAAAATAGAGAAGGCCGACTACAAGCTGGGCGAAGACGGCGGCATCATCCTCTTCGTGGGCCAGCACAAGGACCAAAACCTCCGCGTCACCTACACCGGCGATCGTACCTACTCCACCACCCTGTCCCGTGCTGACCGACAGGCCGCCGCCGATGTGTACCAGCTCTCCCAACTGCTCTCCTCCATTACCCAAATCAAAAAAGACATGGAAGAGGCGGAACGGAAAATCAGGTTCGTTGAGGAGAACATGAAGAAGCGGAAGACGGAGACGGGCGAATAAATAAAGACGAAAAGAGGCACAAAGCTGTGTACAAGGAAAAGCTTTGCTCCAATCTTGACAAAATGAGAACAATGACGTACTTTTACAGACCAACCCCATAAAATCATGTCACTAAGCAAAAACCGAATCAAATATATCCACTCGCTCGAGTTGAAAAAGAACCGCGATGCGGAAGGGGTTTTCTTGGCAGAAGGCCCCAAATTGGTGGGTGAACTGTTGGGCAGTTTCCCCTGCCTGTTGCTGGCCGCCACCCCTGCCTGGAAGCAGCGATATCCACAAGCACCGGCGGAGGAGCAGGTGGAAGTGAGCGATGAAGAGCTGGCCCGCGCCAGCCTGTTGCGAACTCCCCAGCAGGTATTGGCCATCTTCCGCAAGAAAGAAGAATCAATCGAACCTGACGAAATCACCCGCTCACTCTGCCTAGCCTTGGACGGCGTGCAAGACCCCGGCAACCTGGGCACCATCATCCGCCTGGCCGACTGGTTCGGCATCCGGCATATCTTCTGTTCTCCGGACACGGCCGATGCCTACAGTCCCAAGTCAGTACAAGCCACGATGGGCAGTCTGGCACGGGTGAGTCTGCATACTACGGACCTGCCAGCCCTGATACGCAACCTGCCTCCAGGAACACCAATATACGGCACCTTCCTGGACGGAGAAAACATTTATCGGAAAGAGTTGACGGAAAACGGCCTCCTCATCATGGGAAACGAAGGCCGGGGCATACGTGAAGAAGTGGGAAAACTGGTGAACCAACGCCTCTACATCCCGGCTTACCCGCAAGAAAGAGGAGGAACGGAATCGCTCAACGTGGGAGTGGCTACGGCAATTGTCTGCGCCGAGTTCCGGCGACAGGTTGGAAAGAAGTAAAGTCAAAAGGGTAACAATGAAAGACCTGCCCGTCTTCTTCCACCCAAAGGACACCGGGCAACCATTGGGTATCCGCCATCTCGCCCTCCAGCGGGAAGACACGGAGCATACGCCCGACCTCCACCTCGACCACGTGGTTCCTCAGATAGCCCCGGCCGGGCACATGGACATAATGGGAAGCATAACGCCGCATCAGGAAGCAGTCTTTATGCGGGACAACGGACGAGCCAGCACCGGGCGGGGAGCTTCTGTAGACTTTACCGAAGCTGGAGCAGCCACATCAGTACTGTCGTTCTTGGCATGATAGCGCATCAAGGACACACTGTCCGCCAAGAGGACGCGACCGGACAACTGGCGGGGATAATACACGAAGCCACTTACCTTTTCTATCTGTCCCAATGTATCAGCACTCAGGCAGAGGGTTTTCAGTCCCGGCCGGTTTATCTGGCGCAAATCATGAATGAGACTGTCGTTGGCATAAAGCACTTGCAAAGCCATTACCGGTGCATACAAGGAATCTCCGACTCCCGGTCCGTCCCCTCCGATGAAACGGAAACGAACATTCCAACGCAAAGTATCCCCCTCCATAAAATTGGGGTCGGAAGGCAAATCGAAAGATACCAAGTTGCTCAACGGCAACCCTGTCAGATGATAGACACGCTCCCACGCCCAGACATCAATGCTGTCGCCCGGTTGGGATTCCTTGGGCTTGTTGTCGCGCAAGGCTATGAGGTTTTCCACCTGCTTCTTCTCGGCCTTCAAACGTTCGTTCACACGTTCATATATATCACGCAAGGTTTCCGGATGGCGCGCCAGCCACACCATAGAGGTATCAAACTGCACTTGAGTGATGCCGTGCTTCCGGAACACGGACTTCAGGTAGAGCACACGCTTGTAACCTTCATCATACGGCACTTGCTCGCCCATGGACTTGGCAATGTGATAATCATAAAGCACGGCTTCCAACTTGGCGTCCGGCAACACCGTATCGGGCCTCTTGACACGGCAAGAGGTCAGGCTGAAAGCCAACAGGGCCATCACGCCCCACCATATGCCTTGCTTGAAATTCATGGCTTCTTATGCACTACCTGATGGAAAGCCTCGTTGAACGACTTGCCGTAGAACAGGAACAGGGCGATGACCCCGCAACTGATGGCCGCATCGGCAAAATTGAAAATGGGGCTGAAGAAGATGAAGTGCTCACCTCCCACAAAAGGCATCCACTGAGGCCAGTAGGTGTCTATGATGGGGAAATAGAACATATCCACCACCTTGCCGTAGAACAAAGGAGCATAGCCTCCGCCTTCGGGCAGGAAGGTGGCCAACTGTACCGGCGTGCTTTGGCTGAACAAGACTCCATAGAAAACACTGTCCACGATGTTGCCCAAGGCTCCCGTCAGAATGAGGGAAATGCACACGATAAAGCCGGTCTTCAACTTCATCCGCACGCACTTGTAGAGGAACCAAGCAATGAAAGTCACCGCCACCAGGCGGAAAAGGGTCAGGAACAGCTTGCCGAAAATCTCCATGCCGAAAGCCATGCCCACATTCTCCGTGAAGAAGATGTAGCACCAATCAGTCACCCGGATGCTCTCGTGCCAATACATGTGGGTCTTCACCCATACCTTGATGACCTGGTCGATGATCAATACAGCCAAGATGATGAGCCAGGCAATCTGGCCCTTTGTTAAGAATCTGTTCATTCAGTCAAATAGACAAACGATAATTTATCGGTGGATTTTTAGGCGCGGATTACGCGGATTTAGCTTCGCTCAAAACATCGTTTGATTATGCTAAGGAATAGTCACGGACTAATTATCATAGAATTTTGAATATCAATGGTTTCACAAATAACATATCCGTAAAATCCGCGTAATCCGCGCCTAAATTAAACTCCCATTTACTTTTTCCCGCTGTTCTTCGCCTCGATGCTCAACGTGGCATGGGGCACGGCACGCAGGCGTTCGGCGGGAATCAGCTTGCCCGTTTCGCGGCAAATGCCGTAGGTCTTGTTCTCGATGCGCACCAAAGCAGCCTGCAAGCCCTGGATGAACTTCAGCTGACGCTGGGCCAAACGGGTGGTTTCTTCCTTGGACAAGGTATTGGCACCTTCCTCCAGCACCTTGTATGTGGGGGAAGTGTCGTCCGTGTCATTGCCATCCGCGCCGGTCAGGCTGGCCTTGAGCATGTCATAATCACGCTGGGCCAATGCCAACTTATCCAAAATGATGGCCCGGAATTCTTCTAACTCGGCATCCGAGTATCTGGTCTTTTCTGCCATAACAATACTGTGTTTAAAGGTGGTATTACAAATGCTTTTATATTCTCACAACGCTGACAAAGAGGGAGAAATCATCGAAACTGAGCTCCGTCCCGTCCTTCACCTCGTCGGCCAACGTCAAATCTGTTCCTAAAACCTGGTTGCAAATATAGTCTTTATATTCGGTTACCGCATCATCCGTTTGCGGATTTTTAGAGATTGTGATACTTATTTTGTCCGTAATCTCGAATCCGCTGGACTTGCGCAGGTTTTGGATGCGGTTGACCAGCTCGCGGGCAATGCCCTCGCGGCGCAGTTCCTCGGTGATGGTCACTTCAAGGGCCACGGTCAGACGGCCTTCGTTGGCCACCAGCCAGCCGGGGATGTCCTCGCTGAAGATGTCCACGTCGGAAG
>CALNEX010000058.1 GCA_939791845.1 uncultured Mediterranea sp.
GTGAAGCAGAAGAACCAGACGCTCTACCAGATTGTGTTGGACAAGACGCCTTTCTACGCCGAAAGCGGTGGCCAGGTGGGCGACACGGGCGTATTGGTCAGCGAATACGAGACCATCGAAGTCATCGATACCAAGAAAGAGAACAACCTGCCCATCCATATCACCAAGAAATTGCCCGAACATCCCGAAGCCCCGATGATGGCCTGTGTGGATGTGGAGAAACGTGCCGCCTGCGCCGCCAACCACTCCGCCACGCACCTCTTGGACGAGGCCTTGCGCCAGGTGTTGGGCGACCATGTGGAGCAGAAGGGTTCGTTGGTGACGCCGGACTCCCTGCGCTTCGACTTCTCGCACTTCCAGAAGGTGACGGACGAGCAAATCCGTGAGGTGGAGCACCGCGTCAATGCGAAGATTCGTGCCAACGTGCCTTTGACGGAACACCGCAACATCCCCATTGAGCAAGCCAAGGAACTGGGTGCCATCGCCCTCTTCGGCGAGAAGTATGGTGACTATGTGCGTGTCATCCAGTTCGGCTCGTCCATCGAGTTCTGCGGCGGTACGCACGTTCCTGCCACGGGCTGCATCGGCATGGTGAAGATTGTTTCGGAAAGCTCCGTTGCTGCCGGCGTGCGCCGCATCGAGGCCTTGACGGGTGCCAAGGTGGAGGAGATGCTGGACACCGTGCAGGACACGCTGCAAGGCTTGAAGGCCCTCTTCAACAATGCCCCGGACCTGACAGGCGCCATCCGCAAGTACATCGACGAGAATGCGGGCCTGAAGAAGCAAATCGAGGACTTCATGAAGGAGAAAGAAGCCCAACTGAAGGAGAAATTGCTGCAAGGTGTCCGCGAGGTGAACGGCGTGAAGGTCATCACCCTCTGCGCTCCCATTGCTCCCGACATGGCGAAGAACATCGCCTTCCAATTGCGCGGCGAGTTGGGCGACAGCTTCTGCTTCGTGGCCGGAACCTTGTTTGAGAATAAGCCGATGCTGACTGTCATGCTGGGCGAGAAGCTCGTGGCCGATGGCTTGAAGGCAGGTGCATTGGTCAAGGAAGCCGCCAAGCTGATCATGGGCGGTGGCGGCGGACAACCCCACTTCGCCACAGCCGGCGGCAAGAATCCCGACGGTCTGAAGGCTGCCGTGGACAAGGTCTTGGAACTGGCCGGTCTGCTCTGATAAAGGGCGGCTGAGTTGTCAATGAAATAGTAAGGCGCGGATTGCGCGGATGGCACGGATAAATTCCATAAACAGGAATTCCGTGAAATCCGCGTAATCCGCGCCTATGTTATATAAGGTGCCCAGTCTTAGGCATTTACCTGTTTCATGCGCGCGATAAGTTCGTCGCCCAGTGCCGTCTTCACTTCGATGTGCTTCATCACGGCTGTCACGAACGGGTTGTTCTCGAAGTCGCCGCGCACCTGTTCGAAATCCAGTTCCTTTTCCAGGCGTGAACCATCGGCACCGAAGCCCGTCATGGAAGCCAGGGAGAACTCCTTGCGCGCATCCTCGTAGAGCATCTTGTCCAGGCCCACGACGGCTTCCTTCCATTTCTCCACAATGCGGATGACATCCTTGGCGGTCATGTCCTCGGGGCGGACGCCATAGAATTCCTCCAGCTTTTCGTAGGCCCAGGTCCATTCGTAGGTATAGTAGTGGCGGTGCATCTCGCCGAAGGCATCGTTGATGTCTTGCAGGCGGTTGATGTCGCCCCGTTCAATGGCATCCAGCAGCTTGTCCACCTCGCTTTTCGGGGCAATCAGTCCGGAGATGTCCACCCATTCGCCGCTGCCGACGGGGGTGTCCGGGCGCAGGCGGGCGCGGATTTCCTCGTCCGTGCGGAAGTGCGTCTCTTCCAGCCGTTTGATGACGGAGTTGCCCAGGAACTTGTGGATGGCCGTTTCGTAGAAACCGATGCCTTTTACCAGGGCCGAGTTGCGTATTTTCGCGCTGTGGTACGAGTAGATGTCAGACAGCTCGCCCGAGGCGTGGCGCAGGGCCAGCAGGATTTCCCGCCCTTTGAACATCTTCTGCACAGTGTAGGGACTCAGCAGGTTGTAGTTGATGTAGTCCAGCTTGTGCGGGTCGGTGCGACCGTCGCGCTTGGGCCACTTCTGCGCGTCGCGGATGGTGCCCACGCTGCGCAGGTTGACGCCCGGTGCCAGGTAGGTCGTGTTCTGTTGCTCGATAAGGTAAGAGAAGGGCAGGTTCGACGTGTCCGCATGGTTGACGTGGCGGCCCATCACCAGCGAGAAGGCACCCACCCGTGCCGGCCAAAGGATGTAGGAGTCCGATGAAGTCTTTGCCCCGCGCTCCAGCGTGCCTTGGTGGATGGGTCCCAGCTTGTACATGTGGTTGCTCTGGTTGGAGCCGGAGCCGGCGTTCATGAAGGAGAACATGCCCGCGATGAGCAGCGTGCTCTTGTGGTGCGTCACGGTGAACGGTCCCGCAAAGATGGCGCACGCCTCGCCGTTCTCGCCCTGGCAGTTGCTGAAGAACAGCGAGTCCGAGGCCGAGTAGTTGTGTCCCAGCTTGCAGGCTTGTCCCACGAAGCAGCGCGTCAGCATCGCCCCATCGTCCACGTGCGATCCGCTGGAGATGATGAAGTCCTCGCACACCACGCCCTGGCCGATGTGGATGGGGGCTGCCTCGTTGCTGTTGAGGCTGCCGTTGTACAGGCGTCCCGTTCCCGAGATGCGGCACCAGTCGCCGATGCGGACGTTCTTGATGCTGCCCGTGTTCAGGATGGTGACATTCTTGCCGATGGTGCCGCGGTCCGAGGCGTGCTTGCGGGCATAGTGGTCCGTGATTTCCCTCAACCGTCCCGTCAGTTCGGGACGGTGGCGGTAGAGAGCCATGATGTAGGCGATGTGGGCGGACAGCTTGTCGTTGATGGCCACCTCGCGGCCGCCGGTCTCGTTCAGCACGGACACTTCCACACCGTTGCCGAAGGTCGGGGTGCCTTCCACGAAGATGCGGTCCACGTTCTCTATGAAGGTGTCGTCGCCGATGTCATAGTTGGCGATGTAATTCTGTATGTTCTCGATGCAGCAATTGTTGCCCACAGATACGTTGTGCAGGGTCACGTGGCGCAGCGCGGCATGTTTCTTGATGCCGCCGGGCAGGGTGAACTCTCCTTCGAACACGCCCAGGCGGACATCGCCGCTGAAGCGTGTGTGGTGCACATGGCCGGTAGTGAAGCCTTCGGCCACACTCACTCTCTCCCAATCGTCGGCCAGACAGGACTGGGCCTGCAGGCGGGCAATCTCATCGTTGGTCAGTTTACGGTAGTTCATGCTTATGCGGTTCAATGATAATTTATCGGTGGATTTTAGGCGCGGATTACGCGGATTTCACGGATAATCTTTTCACTGTAAACGCTGGATTCCATTGGTTATACAAATAATAAATCCGCGTCCATCCGCGTAATCCGCGCCTAAACTAAATACCTATTTACCCCTCTTCATACGTCTGGTACAGGAAGTCATTATACGGATACTTCTGCACGTGCAGTTCCTTGACGCGGCCG
Source organism: uncultured Mediterranea sp. (assembly GCA_939791845.1). Classification (GTDB taxonomy): domain Bacteria; phylum Bacteroidota; class Bacteroidia; order Bacteroidales; family Bacteroidaceae; genus Bacteroides. Next base: position 3,530 of record CALNEX010000058.1, read on the forward strand.
TAGACCGTGCGTTTCAGTTCCTCCAGGTTGGTGCGTTGCTTGGCGGAGATGAAGAGGCAGTCGCCCGCCATCTTCGCCATCCACGTCTGCATCAGCTCCTCCAGCGTCCAGTTGGCCTTGGTGCGCGGGGTGAGGTCGTCTTCCGCCTTGTGGACGTAGGTGTAGGCATCTATCTTGTTGAAGACAATCATCATCGGTTTGCCTGCCGCGCCGATGTCCGCCAAGGTCTTGTTCACCACCTCAATCTGTTCCTCGAAGTCCGGGTGGCTGATGTCCACCACGTGCAAGAGCAAGTCGGCCTCGCGCACTTCGTCCAGCGTGGATTTGAAGGAGTCCACCAGGTCGGTGGGCAGCTTGCGGATGAAGCCCACGGTGTCGCTCAGCAGGAAGGGCAGGTTGTCGATGATGACCTTGCGCACGGTGGTGTCCAGCGTGGCGAACAGCTTGTTCTCCGCGAAGACCTCGCTCTTGGCCAGCAGGTTCATCAGCGTGGACTTGCCCACGTTGGTATATCCCACCAAGGCCACGCGGATCAGCCGTCCGCGGTTCTTGCGTTGGGTGGACTTCTGCTTGTCAATTTCTGCCAAGCGTTGCTTCAGCAGTGACATGCGGTTCAGGATGATGCGCCGGTCCATTTCGAGCTGTGTCTCGCCCGGTCCGCGCAGTCCCACCGAACCTTTTCCGCCGCCCGCGCCCGAACCGCCTCCCTGGCGTTCCAAGTGGGTCCACAATCTTTGCAGTCGGGGCAACATGTATTTATATTGCGCCAGTTCCACCTGCGTCTTGGCGTTGGCCGTCTGTGCCCGCATGGCGAAGATGTCCAGGATGAGCGACGTTCGGTCCAAAATCTTGATTTTCAGCGCGCCTTCGATGTTTCGTATCTGCTTGGCGGACAGCTCGTCGTCGAAGATGACCATGCCCACCTCGCGCTCCTCTTCCTCCTCGCTGTCTATGTATGCCTTTATCTCGTCCAGCTTGCCTTTGCCCACGTAGGTCACAGAGTTGGGCTGGTCCAGTTTCTGCGTGAAGCGTTTCACCACCTGTGCCCCGGCTGTTTCGGCCAGGAAGGCCAGTTCGTCCAGGTATTCCTCGGTCTTACGCTCGTTTTGCATCTGCGTCACGAGGCCCACCAGCACTGCGGTTTCCACTTTGGCTTCGGATATTACGAATTCTTTCATTGCCATGTTGTTGTTCTCCTTTGTTAGTTAAAATAGGGCGGCCAGCTTGCGGATTTCTTCCAAGCGTTGCATAAACGATTTGTCTTTGCGTGCTGCCCGCATATTGTATTTTGTTTGCAGCCGGATTAAAGTCTCTGCGTTCAGTCCCAATGCGGCTTCAAACATCATCGCGGTCTTTTCCGTCACCGGCCGGCGGGCATTCAGGATTTCGTTCAGTACGGAATATCCCATGCCCATTTGCTCCGCCAGCTTGCGTTGCGACAGGCCTCTGCATTCGATTTCGTCTTTTACAATCTCACCGGGGTGTGTCGGAACCGCCGGTTCGAGGTTGTTGGCTATCATTTGTGGGTCAATTCCCGGAAGTTCTATCATAGTCAGTTTATTTATAGTGGTTCGACAAATCAGTTATATTGCAAATGGTAGCAATGGTTTCTCCATCTTTGATATGCTCTTCAAACTCTATCCGATATTGGTCATTTACCCTCACGGATGATAGTCCGGCTTTATCGCCTTTGAGCTTCTCATAGTGTAGCGCATGGTATCTGTTCAAGTCAATGACGTTCGGCGATTCAATCATCAGGTCAATCACACGAATATATTTTCGTATGATTTGTGGCTGAAAGCGATGTTTCTTGTCTGTTTGTCCTGTGAGATACATCACCTGCAAGTATTCTTCATTAAAGATAATGTCCATTCTTTGGCTTTTGGGTGCAAATTTAGGGTTTTTCTTTTGTGTTCGCAAAAATAGCGAATATTTTCTTTGTTATCCACCCATACCCCCGCCCGTGCTTACCCGTACCTGCGCCCGTGCTTACCTGTACCGCCGCCCGCGTCCGGCGGTACCGCGGAGCAAAGGCTGCGATATGCCCCATAAAAAACGGGGATACGCCCTGTGTGGGCATATCCCCGTTTCTCATAAGAGTAGAGGCTGGTTTTATTCGCTCACATAATCCATCAATGCTTCCAGTGAGAAAAAGAAACAAGTGGGATTTGATGCAGGGTAGGCACCCCCATCTTGGTAGTTCATCATGCCGGAATACATGGAATTAGTTCCGAATACGATAGATTCCAAATTGGCTTCCGTATCTCTCGTGACAACGCCCAGCGGATAAGTCGCTTCTGATTGGCCGAGGTTGGAGGCTACCGTGCCGGCAAAGAATTCACCATATCCCCAATCAAAGCCCAATGGGGTATTGGCAACAGAGGCCTTGCTGCCACTGATTTCGATGAGCATGGTTACATTGTTGTTGACCATATCTGCTTCTGCATTGTTCGGATAGCCAATGTAGATACCGTTTTCATCCACGCCTGTGGCAGGCTTGTAGGGATTGGTCAGGCGGACACGCTCCACACCGCCGGGCAGACTGGCGTATTCTGCCTCTACATAGAATGGCTGTGGATAGGGGGCAGCGAAGAAATTAGGCACCAAACCGTCTATGCAGATGGCGGTTTCGATGGCATCCCATTTGATACGAATTACTTCGGCTTTGATGGCTGTCAGACTATTGTAAACATCATACGTCCCTTCGGCAAGAGTCAATTCCAATTCATAGGCAATACCGATTTCCGCACTCGGGAAGCTGACCGTCATAGTAGTTTCTGCTTGCCCGGCTTCAAAAGATACACTTTCAGGAATCTGGAAAACATTTTCAGTATTCACTAAAGGCACAATACCCACTGTAGCCGCTCCATCCGTATTGGTACGACCTATGGTCAAAGTCAACTCCATGGCTGCTTCCGGTTCCAATTCGTAGTAGTAGGAATTGTCACTTGTGTCCAGGCCTTCGCCTGCTACGAAGTAGGCACCTATGCAAGACGGGTCAGTTTGAGGTCCCGGTGCCCATTCATCGTCTGAACAGGCGCTGAATGTCACCAGGCTGCCTGCCAGCATCATAAGGAAATATTTGTTTATTGCTTTCATATTCTGTACTTTTGGGTTAGTTCCGGTCGGCGGGCGCGATGGCGTGCCGCGCCGGTCGGAGGTTAGTTGATTCAGTTGTCAGCTGTATCGGATTAGTTGTTGCCTGCGGCAAATTCGCCTATCGGGGTGGGACGCACGGGGATGGCCGCCGTCGGGTCCGGATTGTTGTTGCCTTGCAGGGCCACATTGGCATCCACCTCTTGATAAGGAATAACCAATGTCCAATTAGGTTTGCCTCCACGGGTGTTGATCTTAAGATGATCATCTCTATAGTTGGTACCATCATAGTTTTGGATGATATCCGGCTTCAGACGTTTGGCAGCAGGGAAAGCCACGCCTTCACCCCAAAACTCAATACGCATTTGCTTCAGCACTTCCAGTTGGAAAGTGCGCAGGTCGGACGTGTTAAAATTATAGTCCTGCTGGCGATAAGCTTGCATGAACGAGTTCAGACGTGCCACACCGGCGGCCACACCTTGGCTGGCACCGATGGCTTCGGCTTCGATAAGATACATCTCTTCTACACGCATGACGGGAATATCTACCTCTGCACCAATGGTGTATTGACCGGTGTTCCCTGCGTTGCAACGGAATTTCATTGATAAATAGTCCGGCGCGCTGGAGTGCCAGTCTGCATCAGTACGCAATAATTGATAATCAAAAGCACTGCGATCCGGATCCAGCCAAGCCTGCTTGCGGAAGTCTGTGTACGAAATTGCATCGTAAAGTGAGCGATTGATCATAGGCTTGTACAAGTCAGAATAGCCCCAACCAGCCTCACTGGCAATGTGACCGGTGAAGTTGGCCAAGTTACCCATGTTGTCGGGAGTCGGGTGCAGATACCACATCCAGCCGGAGGTAGCCGTGTTGAAGGCTGTGTTCGGGTCAAGCCATTCGGATGCAGTCATGGGCTGGCCACCGCAAGCATCGATGGCACGACGGGCATAGTCGGCTGCATTGGCATAATCCTCATCCCACATGTACACCCTGGCCTTCAGACCATAGACCGCAGCGAGGCTGGGGAAGGTCTTGTCGGCAGGTGTGAAGTTTGCAAAGGCATCTTCCGCGATGTTTAGGTCGGACAGGATGAAAGCTACCATTTCATCATGGGTAGCGCGGGGATTGTTTTTGGCTTCATCGTTTGTCGTGGTCTCCCGCACGATGGGAGCAGTCAGTCCAAGTACATTGCTGCAATCCGTATAGATATTCTCCATCGGTTCATAGAGTAGCATCAAGTGATAGTAAGCAAAGGCACGGCTGGCATAAGCGATGCCTGCATAGCCTTTCATTTCCGAACTGATGCCTTCCGCGTTGACATCCACGGAGGCAATCACGTCGTTGGCCGACTTGATAAACTGGTAGCATGTGAACCAAGGCAGGTAGGAATAATAGGTGTTGTCACCCATGTTGTAGTCACCGTTATAGCTCCACCACCAGTTGTAACCGTAATCTGCTGGTACAATGTCTCCCAACAGGTTACTTTGCACCAACATCAGACCGGGGTAAGCCAAGTCCGTTTCATTGAGTCGTGTACCTTTGCCGACCAAGTAAGCCTGCACCATTTGCGAGGGAATGCCGTTGACACTGGCTTCCAAGGCGGTGGCGGAGGCACCTATTTGTTCGGAAGTGGCCGAACCACTTTCGGGGAAAGTCTCTTCGATACAGCCGGTCAGTATCGGGGCCGACACGACAGCGGCTGCAAACAATTTGAGTATGTTGTTCTTCTTCATATAGAATTCTTTTTAACTTTTGAGTTAGAATGTAAATGTCACACCGCCGGAAATCGTACGCATCGGCGAGTAATAGGTGGAATTCGTTGTGGCACTGAAAGACTGACGCGGGTCGAAACCTTTGCGCTTGGACCAGTAAAATACATTTTCGGCAGACATATAGAGGCGCAACGACTCAATGGCTAACTTCTTCGTCCACTTGCTAGGTAGTGTGTACCCCACGTTGATGTTTTGGATATTCAGATAGCTGGCACTCGTCAAGAAGCGTGTAGAAGTGCCGGCTGTGTAGCTGTCGTTCAATTGGAAGCGCGGAATGTTGGAACTTGTGTTCTCCGGTGTCCAGGCATTCAGTAGGTCTTTGTGGAAGTTGTACCCCGTGCTTCCAGACGGCGAACTCATGAGAGATGCATAGCCCCCATCATACTGCTTTCCACCCAGTTGGTAGGTAAAGTTGATGGCAAAGTCCACACCATACACCTTCAGCGAGGTACCGAAACCACCGTACACTTTCGGAAGCGTAGTTTCTTCCGTGATGTAATAGTCTGCTTCGCCCCACTGGTTGGTTGTTTCGCGGCCTACTATGGCACCGCTTTCGTCCGTCACGTTCCTATACCACAAAGATTCGCCTGTATTGGGGTCTACGCCAGCATACTCCTTCAGGCGCCAGGTAAACATGGAGAGATCTTCTCCGATGAAGAAGCTACCGTTTGTATAACCTGAGTAGGCTTTTCCGTCTGCCGTATATTCCGTGCTGGTCTTCTTTTCGGGATCCAGCATGGTGATCTTGTTCTTCAGCGTGGAGAAGTTCAGATTGACATCCCACTCGAAGTTGCGCTTCTTGAAGATGTTCACACCCAAATTAATTTCCACACCGCTGTTCACCATGTCGCCCACATTATCCATATAGCTGTCATAGCCCAGCGAGGGAGCCACGCTGAAGGAGAACAGCATGTCAGTAGTCTTACGGTGATAGTATTCAATGCTACCTGTGATGCGGTCGAACAGTTGGAACTCGGCACCGACATTGATGTTACGATTGTTTTCCCACGTGATGTCTCTTGTTCCTTTGCTGGCAAATTGGGTACCCAATTCCCCATTGGAGTTGACAATGTAGAACAAATCCGTGTACATGTAGTCACTGATGTTGTTATTACCCTGCGAACCTACGGAAGCCTTCACTTTCAGTTCCTGCACCCAAGGAGCTGTGAACCAGCTTTCCTTGTTGATAAGCCAAGCAGCACCTACCGACCAGAAAGTACCCCAACGATAATCCGGATGGAAGCGAGAAGAAGCATCGCGGCGTACGGAAGCCGAAGCAAAGATACGTTCGTCATAGTTGTATTGCAAGCGCCCGAAGTAACCTTCTTGATTGTTTCTTTGCTTGTAGGAAGAAGAAGCTTGAATGTCATTGATGGCACCGCTCAGTTCCTGATTGTCTTGCGAGAACATTTTCTGTCGGCTAGCTCCCAAATAATAGTAGCGGTAGTCATAATATTCATGCCCCAGTAGGATGTCGAAATTATGTTCACCGATGTGGTTGGCATACGAAATCAATTGTTGCAGATTGTAGTCGTAGGCACGACTGTGTTCCTTACTTACTTGACCGCCTGTTTCTCCGTCCCACTGACCATAATAGGGATTCAATACAGTGGTGTGGCGCGTTTCGTCCAAGTTGAATGCACCGTTGAAAGTAATCTTCAGGCCTTCAATAGGTGTAATATCAATAAATCCGTTGGCAGTCAAAGCATTGCCTTCAGAATTACGAGTGTTCAGCAGGTTATCCATGATAGGATTGGCATCACTGATGAATGGACGTGTCAGACCAGCGTTCATGCCGTTACCATAATCCATCATGTTGAAACCATTGCTGTCCTTCATGATGCTGCCATCCGCATTGCGAAGGTAAAGCGGATAAATGGGAGCCATGGTGGTGGTAAACGCCCAAATGTTACCTGTAGAGTTGCTGGCACCGTTGTCCGACAAAGAATTGTGCTCGAAGCGGGCATAAGACATATTAGCACCCACTTTCAGCCAAGGCTTCACTTGATAGTCTCCTTTTAGGCGGGCAGTCAGACGCTTCATATCAGAGTTCTCTGTGATACCTTCATTGCTTAGGTACCCCAGTGATACATAGAATGAGGATCTGTCCGTAGCGGCATTTATTGAAAAATTATACTCTTGTCGCAGACCAGTACGGGTACCTAATTCTTCCCAATCATCCGGCATCAGCAAGTAATTTACACCATTGTAATTTACAATATTGCCCAGCGTGGCATTAGGATTTAGCTTACCGTTTTGACCAATGAGAAACTGGCCTTCGGGTACATTATATACCATATATCCCAAACCACCATTACCTTGGGGGCCGCCGATATTATTGTTGGCTGTGATCCAAGCTTGTTGCGGAGTCATGCCCATGGCATTTACATAATAATTCGTCATGGCCTTGTAGTGCTGCTCATAGTACTGGCCCGGATCTGTGATGACGTCATAGTTCTGCAAAGCGCGTGTATTGGCACCCCATTTGGCATCAAACGTCACCTTGGCTTCGCCATTCTTGTTAGCACTTTTGGTAGTGATGATGACTACACCATTGGCACCACGTGCACCATAAAGGGCATTGGAAGCGGCATCTTTCAGCACTGTCATAGATTCTACATCGTTGGGATTCAAATTACCTAAGTCTCCGCTATAAGGTGCTCCGTCCACAATAATCAACGGGTCATTACCGGCTGTGATAGAACTGATGCCGCGAATGCGAATAGTGGGAGAAGAACTCGGATCGCCACTGTCAGAGCTCAGCGTGACGCCCGGAGCGGAACCGGCCAAGGCACTTGTGACGCTCGTCACCTGCGACTGCTGGATTTTCTCGTTGTCCACCACTGTGGCCGAACCCGTGAAGGCAGACTTCTTGGCGGTACCGAAGGCAACCACCATCACCTCGTCCAGCAGTTCCGCATTCGTTTGCATGTACACTGTCATATTCGGCTGAATCTTAACCTCTTGCGTGTGCATACCCACAAAGGAAATCACGAGCGTTCCCGCCGAACTTGGTACG
>CALNEX010000059.1 GCA_939791845.1 uncultured Mediterranea sp.
GTCCGCCCTTGCCCGAGCGGCAGTATATCTTCACGTAGTCTACGAAGTTGGATTCTGGCATAAATGTATGTTCGGAATAATTTATTTAAAATATGAGCAAAGATACGAAAAGTGCACTGGATTCAGTGCACCTTTGCGAAGGAATTGCACTTTTCACAGTGCAGTTCCACGGATTCCCGTCATTTCACCTTGTCAATCGCCTCGCAGATATCCCCCGTGATGCGCTCCAGCTCGCCCAGTCCGTTGATGTGGCAGTACAGTCCCTCCTGTTTGTACCAGTCAATGAGGGGAGCCGTCTGGCTGTGATAGACGGTGAGGCGCTTGCGGATGGTCTCCTCGTTGTCATCGGCGCGGCCCGATTGTTGTCCGCGCAGGAGGAGGCGCGTCATCAGTTCGTCTTCCGGCACCTCGAGGTCCAGCATGATGCTGACGGACTGGTTGCGCTCGGCCAGCATCTTCTTCAGTGCCTCGGCTTGGGCGATGGTGCGGGGGAATCCGTCGAAGATGACGCCTTTCGAGTCCTTCAGGCCATCCAATGTGCTGGCCAGCATGTCCACGATGAGGTTGTCCGGCAGCAACTGGCCTTGGTCAATGTATCCCTTGGCGGTCTTGCCCAGCTCGGTGCCGTTCTTGATTTCGGCACGCAGCACGTCTCCCGTCGAGATGTGGTTGATGCCATACTTGGCTACGATTCTCTCACTTTGCGTCCCCTTGCCTGAGCCGGGAGCGCCGAAAATTACGATGTTCAGCATAATATATAATGAAGAATTAAGAATTGAGAATGAAGAATTTTTTCGGGGAATGAAGAATGGGGAAGCCGGATTGGCTGCCCATTCTTCGTTCTTCATTCTTCATTGATTACGGTGTAAATATCCTTGTAGTTCCGTCCCAGCCCGTCGTAGTCCAGCCCGTAGCCCACGATGAAGTCGTTGGGGATGTGTATGGCCACGTATTCGATGTTGAGGTCCACCTTCAGCTTCTCCGGCTTCACCAGCAGCGTGGCGATGTGGATTTCCTTGGGGCGGCGCGTGCCCAATGTTTCGAGCAGGCGTTGCATGGTCAGTCCCGTGTCCACGATGTCCTCCACGATGACCACGGTGCGGTCTGTCAGGTCCTCGGTGATGCCGATGACTTCCTTCACCTTGCCCGTCGAGGTCACGCCCTGGTAGGACGCCAGCTTGACGAACGACACCTCGCAGGGGATGATGATGCGCTTCATCAGGTCGGCGGTGAACATGAACGAGCCGTTCAGCACGCTCAGGAACAAGGGGTTCTTGCCCGCCAGGTCGCGGTTGATCTCAGCGGCCACACGGTCCACTTCTTTCAGAATGTCCGCTTCGGGGATGGAGACCGTGAAGCGCTTGTCTTTTATCTGTATTTCATTCATTGTCGATGATTTTAGGGACAAATTTAGATATAAATTATGATTTATATGCCAGTGAGATAAGAAAAAATCAAGGCCAACCCTATCTTTATGGCATGGAAGGCCTCGATGTGCGAGCCTCAAAACAAATGTCTAACGGGCTTGATGTCCCAGTTACACAAGTCGAAAACAACGTTGGATCCATAAAGACAGGGAGCCTTGACCATTTCTTAGAGCAATCATAGAACAATTTGACGCTTTGACGAGCTTTTGTCCCAAACGATAGACGGACGCGTTGGGATTGCGAAGTTTTGCAACTTACGGAACGGGACAGAGCGCATCCTGTTAGATTAACGTGAGCTCGATATAAGAACTAAAATTATTCATTTAAAAATTAGGGACATCGCTATAAAAGTATTAAATTTATAGTGTCTAATTATAACATTTAAGCGAAGTCACTTCTCCACCTCTTGTCCCGCCTTCTGCCAACCATTGAAGCCGGACTCCAATTCATAGACCTCATAGCCGGCCTGGCTGAGAATCTCGGCGGCCTTCTTGCTGCGGCGTCCGCTGCGGCAATAGAGGGCCACGGGCTTGTCTTTCCGCAGGAGGGAATCGGCCATATCGGCAAATTGGGGGTCGAGGACATTGATGTTCAGGCTGCCGGGGACATGGCCTTCGTCATATTCGGCAGGGGTACGCACGTCCAAGCGCTGGACATCGGCATCAACAATCACATCCGCAAAATCCTCCACGGGGAGGCTCTTGAAATCCACGCCTTTCTGCTGGCAGGCAAAAAGGAAAGGGGCAAGCAGTCCAAACAAGGCAATTATCTTTTTCATAAGGCAGCATATATTTACCCGCAAAGGTAAAACAAATCTCCGAATGAAGCAAGTGCTCCCCAATTTAGGACATATACTGCGCGGCCCATGCCAGATATACTGCGATGGCAAGGCAAGCATAACTGCGTTCGGGACAAGCTAAAACCTGATGAAAACGAAAGCCCTATCGAGCGATTGCGATAGTACTATCGCAGGCCATCGATAGCCCTTTCGCAAGCCATCGATAGTACTATCGCAAATTGGTAACCAATTTTCAACTGTCTTGGCCACCGTAAACCAAACTTTCCAGGTCGAAATTTGCGTCTCCCCCCAAATAACATTACCTTTGCATATTAATTCGCGAGATATGGAAAAAGAAAGCCAAATCATATTCGACCGCAACGTCATTGAGTTCGTCACCGTGGCCGCCGAGTTCTGCAAGTACATGGAGCAGGCGGAAGGCATCCGCCGTGCCGCCTTCGTGGACACGACGCTGAAAATCCTGCCCTTGCTCTACCTGAAGGCCACCCTCCTGCCACCCTGCGAGACGATGGGCGACGACCTGCCCGAGCACTACGTCACTGAAGAGACCTACGAGGTGCTGCGCATGAACCTGGCAGGCATCCTGGGCGAAAAGGACGACTACCTGGACGTGTTCGTGGAGGACATGAAATACAGCGACCAGCCCATCACACGCTACATCTCCGAAGACCTGGCGGACATCTACCAGGACATCAAGGACTTCATCTTCGTCTTCCAGCTGGGGCTGAACGAGACGATGCACGACGCGCTGGCCATCTGCCAGGAAAACTTCCGCCTCTACTGGGGACAGAAGCTGGTGAACACCCTGCGCGCCCTGCACGAAGCCCGCTATGCACAAGGCGAGGACGAGGACGAAGAAGAGGAAGACGAACCCGAGCACGACAACCTACTAAATATCCCCGACGAATGATTATCCACAGAAGCATAGACAAAGAAACCCTGAACGACCTGCCGAAGGTGACCTTCCCCGGCCAAATACACGTGGTGCAGACCCCGTGGGAAGCTGAAAAGGCCGTCACCTACCTGAAGCAGTGTCCCCTGGTGGGCATAGACAGTGAAACGCGTCCCTCCTTTGCCAAAGGACGGGTGCACAAGGTGGCATTGCTCCAAGTATCGTCCGACGAGCATTGCTTCCTGTTCCGCCTCAACCTGACGGGACTGACCCTGCCCATCATCACCCTGCTGGAGAGTCCCCACACCGTCAAGGTGGGCCTCTCGCTGAAAGACGACTTCATGATGCTGCACAAGCGCGCCCCCTTCGAGCAACGCGCCTGCATCGAGCTGCAGGAATATGTCCGCCCCTTCGGCATCGAGGACAAGAGCCTGCAAAAGATATACGGCATTCTGTTCGGCGAGAAAATCTCGAAGAGCCAACGCCTCACCAACTGGGAAGCCGAGACACTGACCGAGCCACAGAAACTCTACGCCGCCACCGATGCCTGGGCGTGCCTGAACATCTACCACCGACTGGAGGAACTGAAGCGCACGGGCGACTTCGAGATAGCCGACAAAGAAGAATCCACCCCTAACACATAATATATATAATGTATAAAGTCTACCTGAAACCCGGCAAAGAGGAATCATTGAGACGCTTCCACCCGTGGGTGTTCTCCGGCGCCATCGCCCGCATGGACGGAGAGCCCGAAGAAGGCGAGGTGGTGGAAGTATATACCGCCCAAAAAGAATTCATCGCCAAAGGCCACTTCCAAATAGGGAGCATCGCCGTGCGCGTGCTCAGCTTCCGGCAAGGCGAAGCCATAGATGCCGCCTTCTGGCGCCACCGGCTGGAGGCCGCCCGGCAGATGCGCCGCAGCATCGGCCTCACGGGACGCGCGGACAACAACACCTACCGCCTGGTGCATGGCGAGGGAGACAACCTGCCCGGTCTCATCATAGACATCTATGCACGCACCGCCGTGATGCAGGCCCACTCCGCCGGGATGCACCTGGACCGCATGGCCATTGCCAACGCCTTGAGCGAAGTGATGAAAGACGAGATAGACAACATCTACTACAAATCGGAGACCACCTTGCCCTACAAGGCCGACCTTTTCCCCGAAAACGGCTTCCTGCTGGGAGGCAGCGCGGACAATGTGGCCACGGAATACGGTCTGAACTTCCACATAGACTGGCTGAAAGGACAAAAGACCGGCTTCTTTGTGGACCAACGCGAAAACCGCGCCCTGCTGGAGCGATATGCCCGCGGGCGCAATGTCCTGAACATGTTCTGCTACACCGGCGGCTTCTCCGTCTACGCCATGCGGGGCGGCGCCTTGTCCGTGCATTCGGTGGACAGCTCGGCCAAGGCCATCGACCTGACCAACAAGAACATCGCCCTCAACTTCCCCGATGATGCGCGCCATGCGGCATACGCCGAAGACGCCTTCAAATTCCTGGAGCGCATGGAAGACGGGGCCTACGACCTGATAGTGCTCGACCCGCCTGCCTTCGCCAAACATCGGGACGCCCTCCGCAACGCTTTGCAAGGCTATCGGAAGCTGAATGCCCGCGCGTTCGAGAAAATCCGGCCGGGAGGCATCCTCTTCACTTTCTCCTGCTCGCAGGCCGTCAACAAGGACCAGTTCCGCATGGCCATCTTCACGGCAGCCGCCCAGTCGGGCCGCAGCGTGCGCATCCTGCACCAGCTGACCCAGCCCGCCGACCATCCAGTGAACATCTACCATCCGGAAGGCGAATACCTGAAAGGGCTGGTGCTCTACGTGGAATAAGGTCCAAGGACGCGTTCATTATTTAAAGGACCTTTCAAACAGGGCACAATTGTTTAAAAGGAGTTAATATACAAAAGGTTTTAGATACCATCTATTGCAGGTTTCGGGAAAAGCCGTACCTTTGCAGTGTGTTTTTCATGGTATTAGATTTAAGGTTAATAAGGATTGGGTGTCTGGGATAGATACCCCTTCTTTTTTTATACACCTTCCTTCTCATTTTCCCCCGACTTTCTTGTCTTTTCCGCTTCCCCGCTTGCATTTCTTGTGCCAACCCCGTATATTTGTACAATCTTTCTAAAAAACAACGATTCACTATGACAAATATCCGGATAAGACTGACCGCCATGCAATTCCTGCAATTCTTCATGTGGGGTGCCTGGCTCATATCATTGGGCGGCTACATGGGCAGCAGCCTCCACTTCGAAGGCGGGGAAATCGGCGCCATCTTTGCCACTATGGGCATTGCCGCCCTCTTCATGCCCGGGCTGACGGGCATCATTGCCGACAAATGGGTCAACGCCGAGCGGCTGTACGGATTGTTGCACCTGATAGGGGCCGCCGCCTTGTTCTACGCCTCCACCGCCACCAGCTACCCACAAATGTATTGGGCCATGCTGCTCAACATGCTGGCCTACATGCCCACGCTCTCGCTGGCCAACACGGTGTCCTACAACGCCCTGGAAGAATACAAGATGGATTTGGTGAAGGACTTCCCGCCCATCCGCGTGTGGGGCACCGTGGGATTCATCTGCGCCATGTGGGTGGTGGACCTGACCGGCTTCAAGAGCAGTGCGGCGCAACTCTATGTGGCTGGCGCGGCGGCCGTGGTGCTGGGATTATACTCCTTCACACTCCCGCCGTGCCCCCCGGCACGCAACACACAGAAGACGTTGCTATCCGCCTTCGGGCTGGACGCGCTGGTGCTGTTCAAGCAACGGAAGATGGCCATTTTCTTCCTGTTCTCCATGCTGCTGGGCGCCGCCCTGCAAATCACGAACAGCTACGGAGACCTGTTCCTAGGTTCCTTTGCCAGCAATCCGGAATACGCAGACTCCTTCGGGGTGAAGCATTCTGTCATCCTGTTGTCCTTCTCTCAAATGAGCGAGACGCTGTTCATCCTGGCCATCCCCTTCTTCCTGAAACACTTCGGCATCAAGCGCGTCATGCTCATCAGCATGATGGCATGGGTGCTCCGCTTCGGCCTGTTCGGGCTGGGCAATCCGGGCGACGGGCTTTGGATGCTCATCCTCTCGATGATAGTCTACGGCATGGCGTTCGACTTCTTCAACGTGTCCGGTTCGCTGTACACCGAGATGGAAGCCCATCCGGGCATCCGGGCCAGTGCACAGGGACTGTTCTTCATGATGACCAACGGCATCGGCGCCTTCGTGGGCGGCTATGCCAGCGGTGCAGTGGTGGACATGTTCTCGGTCTATGCGGAAGGCGGCGGACTGGTGAGCCGCGAGTGGACGCCCATCTGGATGATCTTCGCCGCCTACGCGCTGACTATTGGCATACTATTTGCCTTAGTGTTCCGCTACAAGCATACACCTGAAAAGAAGCAAACACTATGAATGAAAGGAAAAAAATAGAACTGCGGGTAGCCAACCTCACCAGCAGCCAGACGCAGGCCGGTGCCTACATCCTGGTGCTCTCCGAAGTGGGGACGCGGCGCAGCGTGCCCATCATCATCGGCATTTCGGAGGCACAGGCCATCATGCTCGAACTGAAGGGCATCATGACACCGCGCCCGTTGACGCACGTCCTGTTCGCATCGGTGCTGGAAGCCCTGGGCGTCAAGCTGCTGCGTGCGGTCATCTATAAAGCGGAGAAAGGCATCTTCTACACCTATTTATATTTGCGCTCGGGCCAAATGATACTCCGGGTGGATTCGCGCACGAGCGACGCCGTGGCCCTGGCCCTGCGCATGAAAGCCCCCATCCTCATCTATGAAGACATCCTGGATGCAGAAAGCACGATGAAAGACCTCCACGACGACTTGCATGACATCCCCTCCGGCAACGACCGCATCATCAACGTCGACTGGCTGAAGGAAGCCCTGCAGAAAGCCATCGACGAGGAGGATTATGAACAGGCCGCCGTCTTACGCGACCAAATCAACCACTTGAAAGAACCCAACAGCTGAAACCCATGCATATCTTCTACACCCCCGACATAGAGAACTCGCACGAGCTGCCCGAAGAAGAGGCCGCACACGCCCTCCGCGTGCTGCGCCTGCAACCGGGCGACGAAGTGATGCTGACAGACGGGAAAGGCAACTTCCATCGTGCCCGCATCAGCCTTGCAGCCCACAAGCGTTGCCTGGTGGACATCCTGGAAACCCTGCCGCAACCGCCGTTGTGGAGCGGACACCTGCACATCGCCATGGCTCCCACCAAGAACATGGACCGCACAGAGTGGTTTGCAGAGAAGGCCACGGAAATCGGCATCGACGAACTGACCTTCCTGAACTGCCGCTACTCCGAACGGAAAGTGCTGAAGACGGAACGCATCGCCAAAATCCTGGTGTCGGCCGTCAAGCAGTCCCTCAAGGCAAGGATACCCCGGCTGAACGAAATGACGGACTTCAAGACTTTCATCCGCCAGCCGTTCCAAGGGCAGAAATTCATCGCCCACTGCCACGAGGGAGAGAAGACACCGCTGAAGGACCTCGTTCGCAAGGGCGAGGGAGCCACGGTGCTCATCGGGCCGGAAGGCGACTTCAGCGAAGAGGAAGTCCGGCTGGCCGAAGAAGCGGGATTCATCCCCGTCAGCCTGGGACCCTCGCGCTTGCGGACGGAAACAGCAGCCCTCGTGGCCTGCCACATCTTGAATTTACTGAACCAATAATACCTACAGACATGAAAAAGTTTTTCTACCCCGCATTGGCCGCCATCCTGCTGCTGGCCAGTGCCTGCTCGCAAAAAGCCGAGTACACCAACGCCATTCCGGACAATGTAACGGGCATTGCCGCCATCGACTTCGCCGCACTGGCCGAAAAGGCCGGTTTGCAAGATCAGGCGAATGAAGCCTATCTGCAACAATTCACAGAAGCCTTGAAGACAGAAATGAGCGCTGCCGCCTTCCAGCAGGTGGAAGCCATCCTCAAGGACCCCTCCGCATCGGGCATTGACGTCAAGTCGCCCTTCTATTTCTTCTCCAGCCAAAGCCTGCGCCAAGGCGCGCTCGTGGCCAAGGTTACGGACGAGGAAAGCGTACGCTCTCTCATCGAGACCTTCCGCACGGAAGGGGCGAGCATTGAGACGAGTGAAGCCGAAGGCTGCTCCGTGGCCCAAGTAAACCGCGAAATCATGCTGGCCTATAACGCCTCCACCCTCTTTGTCGTCAATTGCGAACGCCTGGCCAAGCCCGTCCTCGGCAGTCTGCAGGACAGCCTGTCTCAATGGATGCAGCAGCCGGAAGAGCAAAGCTATGCCGCCAAGGCGGAGTTCAAACAGATGCTGGAGCAAAAGGGGGACATCAAAGCCGTCTACTCCTACACCAGCCTGCCTGCCAACTACATGGCCGCCACGGGCTACCGCATGCCCCAAGGCATTGACCTGAAAGCACTGAAAGACCTGCGCATCATTGCCGGACTGTCCTTCGAGAAAGGAAGCATCGACCTGCGCATCGCCCCCTACACTGAAAACGAAACGCTGAAAGCCCGCTTCGAGCAACAGGCCAAGGCTACGTTGCCCATCCGCAACACGTTCATCGACAACTTCCCGCAATCCACCCTGATGCTGCTGAGCGGAGGCATTGACGGCAACGCCCTCTACAACCTCCTGCTGGAAAGCACAGCCATGGGAGAGGAACTGTCCGCCAATGATGCTGCATACCTCAAACGGCTGTTGGGCATGTTCCAGGACGACTTCACCGTGGGCCTGGTCAACGTGACATTGAGCAACCTGCCTTCCGTGCTGGCCTATGCCACCGTGAACGATGCCGCCCCCCTGAAAGAGTTGAAGGACAACGCCACGCTGAAGAAGCAGCTGGGCCGCCGGACCGACATCGTGCAACTGGAGGAAGACCAATACGTCCTGCGCTCCCGCAACTTCAACCTCTTCTTCGGCGTGCGCGACAAGCAATTCTATGCCACCAACGATGAGACGCTGTACAAGGACCTCTTCAAGAAGTGTGACCCCTCGGCCAGCGAAACCGCCTACGCCGCCGGCATGAAAGGCAAGAAAGGCGCATTCGTCATCAATGTGGAAGCCGTATGCCAACTGCCCGCCTTCAAGATGCTGGCCGGACTGGGAGGAGCCAAGTATGCGGCCCTGCTGAACGCCATGGAACAAATCTCCTACCTGAAGAGCGAGAGCGACGGCACCAACGGCTTTGCCAGCCTGCAACTGAAGGACAAGGACACCAATGCCTTGAAACAAATCGTGGAACTGGCCAAGGCCGCCCTCTAAAAAAGCCGCATGGACGAAATCCGCCTGCAACAGGTCCTTCCCCGTGTCTTTGCCAACCGGGACCGAATCACGTCCGACATCTGGCACCGCGACCTCACCTTCCGCAAGGGAGAGCGGTGCCTGATAGAAGCCGCGTCCGGCACGGGGAAGTCCTCGCTGTGCAGCTATCTCTACGGCTACCGGCGCGACTACGAGGGCATCATCACTTTTGACGGAAAGAACATCCGCGCCCTCGACACCGCCGGATGGACCGCCTTGCGCCGCCGTTCGCTCAGCCTGCTGTTCCAGGAGTTGCGCCTCTTCCCCGAACTGACCGCCTTGGAAAACGTGTGGCTGAAGAACCGCCTGACCGGACACAAGACCCGTCGGGAAATCCTTGCCTTGTTCGAGGCAGCAGGCATCGCCGACAAGGCCGACGAACGGACCGGCACACTCTCCTTCGGGCAGCAACAACGCGTGGCCTTCATCCGCTGCCTCTGCCAGCCTTTCGACTTCATCCTGCTGGACGAACCCGTCAGCCACTTGGACGAAAACAACGCACAGGCACTGGCCCGCCTGCTGGACGAGGAAGCAGGACGCCAGGGAGCGGGCATCCTCATCACCTCCATCGGCAAGCACCTGCCCCTGGCATACGACCACACCCATAAACTCTGAACCCAATGAACAGACTGATATGGAAACTCCTGCGCCGGCACGTCAGCATCGGCCAACTGACTGGCTTCTTCCTGGCCAACCTCTTCGGCATGGCCATCGTGCTGCTGGCCGTGCAGGCCTATTGTGACATCCGCCCCGTGCTGACCGGAGGAGACAGTTTCCTGAAGAAAGACTACCTCATTGCCGGCAAGAAAACGGGCACGCTGGGCAGCCTGATGGGAAACAGCAGCACCTTCACGCCCGAAGAGATGGAAGACCTGCGAAGCCAACCCTTCACCGTGCAGGTGGGGTGCTTCACGCCCTCGCTGTTCCACGTCTCCGCCGGCATGGGCATCCAAGGCACCGGGGTGGACCTGAGCACGGAAATGTTCTTCGAGGCCGTGCCGGACGAATTCATCGACGCCGACCTCAGCCGGTGGCACTACGACGAAGCCACCCGCACCATTCCCATCATCATCCCGCGCAACTACCTGAACCTGTACAACTTCGGGTTTGCCGAAAGCCGCGGCCTGCCCAAGCTGTCCGAGGGACTGACCGGCCTGCTGCGGATGGACATCACCCTGCGTGGCAACGGACGCACGGAACACTACAAAGGCCGAATCACCGGCTTCTCCAACCGGCTGAACACCATCCTCATCCCCCAAGCCTTCATGGAACAGGCCAACCGTACCCTTGCCCCGGGACAAGAAGCGCAACCCTCCCGCCTCATCGTCGAGGTGAACAATCCGGCGGACGAAGCCATCGCCCGCTATTTCCAGCAAAAAGGCTACGAGACCGAGGGCAACGCCTTGGACGACGGCAAGGTCGCCTGGTTTCTGCGCCTGCTGACGGGCGTCGTGCTGGCCGTCGGGCTGGTCATCAGCCTCCTGTCGTTCTACCTGTTGCTGCTCAGCATCTTCCTGCTGCTGCAAAAGAATGCCGTCAAGCTGGAGAACCTGCTGCTCATAGGCTACAGCCCGGCACAAGTGGCCCTGCCCTACCACCTGCTGGCCATCGGTCTGAACCTGGCAAGCCTCGCGGCAGCCACCCTCTGCACTGCAGGCCTGCGTGCCGCCTACATGGACGGACTGCAACGCCTGTATCCACCCACGGAGACAACGGGACTGTTGCCCTGCCTGCTGACAGGCGGACTGCTGCTTCTGCTCGTCTCACTGCTCAACATAAGCATCATCCGAAAGAAAGTATTGAATATCAGCCGCTTGAAATAGTGCCAAGAAAAGTAAGGGCATAAAAAAAGGGCTCCGCTGAGCCCAACCTTTGTTAACCTTAAAATCTAATA
>CALNEX010000060.1 GCA_939791845.1 uncultured Mediterranea sp.
ACGTGATTTGTAATCTCGGGGTCGTTGGTTCGAATCCGACAAGAGGCTCAAAAAACCTTCCTTGACACTATCCGTCAGACACAAATTCCCTGCTATTTATTGCGACTTTATAAGTCATTTGAAGTTTTTTCCATATCTTTGTAGTTCGAAACCCAACTACATCAAGCATTATGTCAGACTTAGCTCCTTTGATATCCGATTTGGCCCTCATACTGATTTGTGCGGGGATAATGACCCTTGTCTTCAAGAAACTGAAGCAACCCCTGGTGCTGGGCTACATCGTGGCGGGATTCCTGGCCAGCCCGCACATGCCCTACACGCCCTCCGTGATGGAAAGCGCCAGCATGAAAGTATGGGCCGACATAGGTGTCATCTTCCTGCTTTTTGCACTGGGATTGGAATTCAGTTTCAAGAAAATAGTCAAGGTGGGAGGCCCTGCGGTGATAGCTGCCTGCACGGTTATTTTCTGCATGATCATGCTGGGCGTGGCGGTAGGCTCAGCTTTCGGATGGAGCAAGATGGACTGTCTTTTCCTGGGGGGCATGATTGCAATGTCATCCACCACCATCATCTACAAGGCATTCGATGACCTGGGCCTGCGCAAGAAGCAGTTCACCGGCCTGGTGCTCAGCGTGCTGATATTGGAAGACATCCTGGCCATCGTCCTGATGGTGATGCTCTCCACCATGGCCGTGCGCCACAATTTCGAGGGGGCGCAGATGCTGGAGAGCATAGCCAAGCTGCTGTTCTTTCTCATCCTGTGGTTCGTGGTGGGCATCTACCTCATCCCCCTCCTGCTGAAAAAATGCAAGAAACTGATGAGTGACGAAACCTTGCTGATAGTGGCTCTGGCCATGTGCTTCGGCATGGTGGTGCTGGCTGCAAGGACGGGCTTCTCGCCTGCTTTCGGTGCCTTCATCATGGGTTCCATCCTGGCGGAAACGGTGGAGGCCGAGCACATCGAAAAACTGGTGACACCTGTCAAAGACCTGTTCGGGGCCATCTTCTTCGTGTCCGTGGGCATGATGGTGGACCCGGCCATGATTGTGGAGTATGCCGGGCCGATTATCGTCATCACGCTGGCGGTCATCGGGGGACAAGCCTTGTTCGGCACCTTGGGCGTGTTGCTGGCCGGCCAACCCCTGAAAACAGCCATGCAATGCGGATTCAGCCTGACGCAGATTGGCGAATTCGCCTTCATCATCGCTTCACTGGGTGTGTCGCTGCATGTGACAGGACACTTCCTCTACCCCATCGTGGTGGCCGTATCCGTCATCACCACCTTCCTTACCCCCTATATGATTCGCATGGCCGAGCCAGCTTCCAACTACGTGGACGCCCATCTGCCTGAACGCTGGAAGAATTTCCTGGCACGCTATGCGTCCGGTTCGCGTCCCGTCAACCACGAAAGCCTGTGGAAGAAGCTGATAATGGCCTTGTTACGTTTCACGATAGTCTACTCCATCGTCTGCGTGGCCGTAGTGGCCTTGTCTTTCCGATTCCTGGTGCCCTTCTGCCAGGAAAGCCTGCCGGGCATTTGGGGTTCCTTGGTGGCGGCAGGCGTGACCATTCTGTGCCTCTCGCCATTCCTGCGGGCCATTATGATCAAGAAAAACCATTCGGTGGAGTTCACCACCTTGTGGAAAGAAGACAGGGGCAACCGTGCACCCTTGGTAGCCACCATCGTCCTGCGCGTATTGCTGGCCGTAGGCTTCCTGATGTTCGTCATTTCGGGACTATTTCAAGTATCTGTGGGATTGGTCCTGGGCATTGCCTTCCTGCTGGCCGTACTGATGATATTGTCACGCCAGCTGAAGAAACAATCCATCCTGATAGAGCGGCGCTTCTTCCAGAATTTGCGCTCACGCGACATCCGGGCCGAATATATGGGAGAGAAAAAGCCCCAATATGCCGGCCGCCTGCTATCGAAAGACCTGCACTTGGCCGACTATGTCATCCCCGGCGAGGCATCCTGGGCCGGAAAGACCCTTGCCGAATTGAACTTCGGCAAGAAATACGGCGTGCACGTGGTCTCCATTTTGCGGGGAAAGAAGCGCATCAATATCCCCGGAGCTTCCGTGCGCCTGTTTCCGGAAGATAAAATACAAGTGATTGGCACGGATGCCGAACTGAATGTTTTCGGCGAGGCAATGAACCAAGCCTGCATCCTGGAAGATGATGTGGTGGAAAAGAGCGAGATGATCCTGCGCCAGTTCCGCATCGAGGTGGATTCGCCCTTCCTGCACAAGAGCATCAAAGAATCGGGCATCCGCGACAAATATCATTGCCTGGTGGCCGGTGTGGAGCGCGAAGAGAATGCCCTCCGTGCCCCCGCCCCCAACGAACCTTTCCTGGAAGGCGATGTGGTTTGGATTGTGGGAGAAAGCACGGATGTTTACCGCCTCGCAGGACAAGACACCTTGAGTGAAGAAGAGGTTTAAATCTTCCCCAAAATCTTGTCCATCACCCAGTTGGTCAGGGTAGCGCTCTCGCCATTGCAGGTGCAGACCGATTTGCCCAGCAGATGATCCACCACGGCTTGAATCAAAGGTTGCTGCACATAAGTGGGATTTTCCACGCTGATTTCCTCCCGTCCTTTCTCCGTATGCAAGGAGATGGGTTCGTACGTAAATATGGAGAAACAAAGCATCCCCCTATCCCCGATGACCTCAATGCGGTCCTCGCGGGCGGAGTCATCGGCCACGAAACACCACGAGCCGCTACCCACCAATCCGTTCTCGAACTGGAAACAGGCACTCAACGTGTCTTCGGCCGGATACAACCCGCCCCGATTGCTCTTGTAGCCACCGGCCTGTAGGATGCAACCGAAAATCTCCTGCAACATATCCAACTGATGGGGAGCCAGGTCATAAAAATAACCACCTCCGGCAATGTCGGGCTGTACGCGCCAAGGCAGGTTTTCCTTGTTGTAATCCAAATTGCGTGGAGGCTGGGCAAAACGTATCTGGACGTTGATGACATTTCCGATGGCCCCTTCGTCCACCAAAGACTTCACTTTCCGGAAATAAGGCAGGTAGCGGCGGTAGTAAGCTACAAAGCAAGGCACGCCTGTCTCCTGCGAGATGCGGTTGATGCGGCAACACTCCTCGTAGGTCACTGCCATGGGCTTCTCAACATACACCGGTTTGCCCGCTTTCATCGCCATGATGGCATAGGTGGCATGCGATGAGGGAGGCGTGGCTATATACACAGCGTTCACTTCGGGGTCGTCCACCAAGGCCTGCGCGTCGGCATACCAACGGGGAATGCCCCGCTCTTCGGCATACTTCCTGGCTTTCTCGCCATTGCGGCTCATCACGGCCACCACCTCCGAATTCTCTATCTTCTGAAAGGCAGGGCCACTCTTGTATTTGGTCACCTCACCACAACCGATGAAACCCCATTTGACTATTTTCTCATCCATCTTTTCCACTTTCAGTCTTCCTCCTCAAAGTCAAAATCGAAATCAAGGTCGTCCATGAACTCCGGCGTGGTGAATTCCTCCAGCTCACGACGGTCTTTCTTGGTGGGACGTCCGGTGCCTTTGGCACGGTTCACGAATCCGCTGACCTTGCTCATCTCCAGCAGTTCATACTGGTCGGGCGTGGTCACATTCTCCAAGATTTCGGGCACCAGCTTGGCCCCCACCCGCTTCTCGATGGGCTGCAACACCTTGAACGAATAGGTAACGGGCGGCTTGCGCACCTGCACCACATCGCCCGGCTTCACCATGCGGGCGGCCTTGGCCTGCGCGCCGTTGATGCTGACACGCCCTTTCTTGCACGCCTCGGCCGCAATGCTCCGCGTCTTGAAGATGCGGGCGGCCCACATCCATTTGTCTATCCTTGCCTCGCTCATTGCTTCTTGTGATTGAAATGGTTCATTGTGAAGTCCAAACCTGCCAGACAAAAGCTTTGGACGATTTCACCCGCCGTCTCCAGCCGTTCGGGCATCAGCTTATACTCCTCTTCGGTGAAGGGACTCAACACAAAGTCTATCTGTCCGCCGCGCGGAAAGTCATTACCGATGCCGAAGCGCAGGCGTGCATACTCCTGCGTGCCCAGCGTGGCGGCAATGTGCTTCAGGCCGTTGTGACCGCCATCACTGCCTTTCCCCTTCAGGCGCAAGGTGCCGAAAGCCAGGGAGAGGTCGTCCACCACCACCAGCAGGTTTTCCAAAGGAATGTTTTCCTTCTGCAACCAGTAGCGCACGGCATTTCCGCTCAGGTTCATGTAAGTGGAGGGCTTCAGCAACACGATTTGCCTGCCTTTCAACGAGAAACGGGCGGTGAACCCGTATCGCCCATCGGTAAACGGTGCTCCCATCTTCCCCGCCAAGGCATCCACGGTCATAAACCCGATGTTGTGCCGCGTCTCGTGATATTCAGGGCCGATATTGCCCAATCCTGCAATCAAATATTTCATAGTCGGTATGTCGGAAAAAAAGGAACGCGAATTATCGCATCTGCGCTAACCCGCGTTCCTTGGTGTATGATTTTTGGACTTAGTTTCGTGTTGTCCGGCTTAGCTGTTGGCAGCGGCGGCGGCAGCGGCGCCTCTGGCGGCACGGGTCAACTTGACAGCACATACCACAGCTTCCTTGGCATTCAGCAACTCCAAGCCTTCATAGCTCAGTTCGCCAACCTTCACGGTCTTGCCCAATCCCAAGTGGGACACGTTGACAACCAGTCTTTCAGGAATCACGTTGTACAGAGCCTTCACTTTCAGCTTGCGCATCTGGAGGGACAGCTTACCACCGGCCTTCACACCTTCTGCCAGGCCTTCCAGCTGAACGGGCACTTCCATCACGATGGGCTTGGCCTCGTCGATTTCGTAGAAGTCCACGTGCAGGATATTGTCCTTCACGGGGTGGAACTGGATGTCCTTCATGATGGCGTTGTACTTCTTACCATCGATAACGAGGTCCACCACATAGATGTGCGGCGTGTAAACCAAGTTGCGCAGGCCTTCAACGGTCGCCGTGAAGTGAACAACTTCTTTTCCACCATACAACACACAAGGAACTCCGTTGTCCTTGCGGATGGCCTTCAAGGCTCTTGCCTGCTCGGAAGAACGCGCTGCAATGGTTCTTGCAGTACCTTTTACTTCAATAGATTTCATTGTCTTACAAAATTTTGTGTTACTCTAAAATTAAGTTACTCATTGTGCTTAATTCACCATCACACGGTGCAATTCTTCGATGAGAATTGCCTGATGCTGCAAAAAGCGGGTGCAAAGGTAGGTTTTCTTTTCGAATCCGCCAAACTTTCCGCTTAAAAATCAATGTCTATGTTGATGGGGTGCTCCAACAGGCGGTCATCTTCTGCCTCCGGCTTTTCCTCGCGGAGCGCCTCGCTTTCCTTCGCGGAGGCATCGCCTATGTGTTGGCTTTGCCGGATGAAGCGGATACTCTCTTGCAGGCTTTTCATGAACTTCTCGAAATCTTCCTGATAAAGGAAAATCTTGTGCTTCTCGAAGTTCACCTGCGAGTCATACCCCTCGCCCGTGACGATTTTCTTGCTCTCGGTGATGGCCAGGAACAATTCATCCTTCCGGTTCTTCTTCACATCCAGGTAATAAATGCGTTTGCCGGCCTTGACAGCCTGCGAATACACGATGTCCTTATCCTTGTCGCCCGCATCGGCCCCGTTTTTCTTCTTAAAGTCTTCCATTTTCAGTTGTGTTTAGAATCAAGGGCCAAAATTGACGATTTTTTTTATACTTTCAAAAGAAAAACGGGGTATAATCATCTTCTAATGCAAAAAAATGTATTTTGTTTGTGCAGGCTCACTAAAAATGCCTACTTTTGCACCTCGTTAGAACGAAACACTATTACTAATTTTGATGTTATGATCAACAGAGTTCTTATTCGTCTTAAGATTGTACAGATTGTATATGCGTATTATCAGAATGGCAGCAAAAACCTGGATGCGGCCGAAAAGGAGTTGTTCTTCAGCTTGTCCAAGGCGTATGACCTTTACAATTACCTGCTGATGCTGATAATCGCGGTGACGGATTATGCACAAAAGCGGATAGACGCGGCAAAATCGAAACTGGCCCCCACGACCGAAGAGTTGTATCCCAACATGAAGTTTGTGGAAAACAAGTTCGCTATGCAACTGGAAGTGAACAAGCAACTGACCGACTTCATCACCAACCAAAAGCGCTCGTGGGCCAACGAGGAGACTTTCGTCAAGGGCTTGTATGAACAAATCATCGCCTCTGACATATATAAGGAATATATGGCTTCGCCCGACAACACGTATGAAGCCGACCGCGAATTGTGGCGGAAACTGTACAAGACCTTTGTCTTCAACAACGAAGCCCTGGATGCCCTGCTGGAAGACCAGAGCCTGTATTGGAATGACGACAAGGAAGTGGTGGACACCTTCGTGCTGAAGACCATCAAGCGCTTTGACGAGAAGAACGGGACCAACCAGCCGCTCCTGCCCGAGTTCAAGGACGATGAAGACCGTGAATTCGCACGTCGGCTCTTCCGCCGCACCATCCTGAATGCCGACTACTACCGCCACCTCATCAGCGAGAACACACGCAACTGGGACTTGGATCGCGTGGCCTTCATGGATGTCATCGTGATGCAATGCGCCTTGGCCGAAATCCTGAGTTTCCCGAACATCCCCGTCAGCGTTTCCCTGAACGAATATGTGGACATCGCCAAGGTGTACAGCACGCCCAAGAGCGGAAGCTTCGTGAACGGCACATTGGACGGAATTGTTAATCAATTAAAAAAAGACGGCAAGTTGACGAAAAACTGATATTTTTGTCGCGTATTAAACCCTAAAAACTGAATATTTTATGAATTTTCTGACAATCACTTTGTTGCAGGCGGCTCCCGCCGCAGGTCCTGATGGTAGCTTGATGTGGATCATGCTGATAGCCATGTTCGTCATCATCTATTTCTTCATGATTCGTCCCCAAAACAAGAAGCAGAAGGAAATCGCAAACTTCCGCAAGTCCCTGCAGGTGAACCAGAAGGTGATTACCGCCGGAGGCATCCACGGCGTCATCAAGGAAATCAACGACTCCGATGTCATCCTTGAAATCGCTTCCAACGTAAAAATCCGGATAGACAAGAACTCCATCTTTGCAGCCGCCGCCGATGCCAACAACTCGCAGGCCGCCGCAACCAAGTAAGAACGTGCAAAATCCAGACCTATGTTCGACCGTAGGAACATAAAGCAAGTCTATTGGAAGATAAACAGGCAAATGAAGGACTTCCTGCTGAGTGAAAAGAGTAGGGAGTTCTTTATTTTTTTGTTCTTCTTCTTCGTGGCGGGCGGATTCTGGTTGCTCCAGACTTTGAACAACGACTATGAAACGGAGTTCTCCGTCCCCGTCAGACTGCGGAAGGTTCCTGAGAATGTGGTCATTACTTCCGATCCTGTCTCCAAATTGCGTGTCAGGGTCAAGGACAAAGGCACCGCCTTGCTCAACTACATGCTGGGCAAGAGCTTCTACCCCGTCAACATCGACTTCCCCGCTCATAAAGGGAAAGACAACCGGGTGCGGATGGATGCCTCCCGCTTCAGCAAGGAGATAGCCGGGCAACTGAAAGCCTCCACGCAGCTCCTGTCCATCAAGCCGGACACGCTGGAGTACATCTATTCGACGGGCGTATCCAAGAAAGTGCCGGTCAAACTCCAAGGAGCGGTGAAGGCCGGCAGGCAATACTACTTCCCCGACACCCTCTTCCAGCCCGACTCTGTCCTGGTATACGCGCCCGAAGACATGCTGGACACCATCCGGGCCGCCTGCACCCAATACCTGACGCTGGACAATGTGACGGACACGGTAACGCGCCACCTCTCCCTGCAAGCGTGGAAAGGCGTGAAGTTTGTGCCCTCCGCCATCCAGATGACGTTGCCGGTGGACATCTACACGGAGAAGACGGTGGAAGTGCCCTTGCACGGCATCAACTTCCCCGCCGACAAGGTGCTGCGCGCATTCCCCTCCAAGGTACAAGTCACCTTCCAGGTGGGCGTGAGCCGCTTCCGGCAAATCACGGCGGAAGACTTCCACATCAATGTCTCCTACGAAGAACTGCTCGACTTGGGTGCCAGCAAATATACGGTAAAACTACGGAGCATCCCGGAGGGTGTGAGCCACGTGCGCTTCTATCCCGAACAGGTGGATTTCCTGATAGAACAAGTATCTCCCGGCTATGGCGATTAGGATAGGAATCACAGGCGGCATAGGGAGCGGAAAGAGCGTTGTCGCCAAGCTGTTGACCCTGCTGGGTATCCCCGTCTACACGACCGACACGGAGGCCAAACGCCTGATGCGCTGCGATGCGGGCATCCGCCAGGAACTGACGGCACTGGTAGGAAACGGCGTGTATGATGAAAACGGGCTGAACAAGCCCCTGCTGGCATCCTACATCTTCGGGCATCCCGAGCACCTCCGGCAGGTGAACGCCATTGTCCACCCGCGGGTGCGCGACGACTTCAGGAGATGGGTCAGGAAAGAGTGCCGGGAGCTGGTGGCCATGGAGTCCGCCATCCTGGTGGAAGCCGGCTTCACAAACGAAGTGGACAAGGTCGTGATGGTGTACGCCCCCCGCGAAGTGCGCCTGGCGCGTGCCGTCCGCCGGGATGCCGCCACCCGCGAACAAGTGGAAAAACGCATCCAAAGCCAGTTGGACGATGACAAGAAACGGGAGACGGCCGATTTCGTGATTGTCAACGATGGTGAAACCCCGTTAATCCCGCAGGTTTTGAACCTGATTTCTTCCTTATCCCAAAATCATTGATTACCTTTGCGGCCTGAAAAAGTAAAATAATCAATAACCCAACAATTGAAACCATTATGTTGAATACTGTTTTGTCCATTTCCGGCAAACCCGGATTGTATAAGCTCGTGTCCCGCGGAAAAAATATGCTGATTGTAGAGTCATTGGCCGACAAGAAACGCTTCCCGGCATACGGCAACGAGAAAATCATTTCCTTGGGCGACATCTCCATGTACACGGACGAGGAAGACGTTCCTCTGTCGGATGTCTTTGCCGCCATGAAGAAAAAAGAAAACGGTTCCGCCGTATCGCTGGATATCAGAAAGGCCACTCCCGATGACCTGTACGCCTACCTGGGCGAGGTTCTGCCGAACTTTGACCGCGACCGCGTGCATGCCTCCGATGTCAAGAAACTGATTTCGTGGTACAACCTGCTGGTGGCAAGCGGCATGGCCGATTTTGAGGAAAGCACCGTGGCAGAAGCCGCCGGTGAGGAGGCCGAAGGAGAAAAAGCCGAATGACCTGCGCATCCGGAAAAATTCCACCGAAATCAAAAACTGCCGATAAATATCAGGGCTGATTCCATCTGAAGGGGTCAGCCCTTTTCAATTACTTGAATCTGCACTGACCTTGCTGAGCATCTTTTTTCAACTAAAAATTGCGGAATATCAAATATTATCTTTAAATTTGGCAACTGATTAGAAATCGGGAAAAACATATCATATAAAATAGAATGCATTATGGAAACATTAAACCTGATCAAAAACGACCCGTGGCTTGAACCGTTTGCCGACGCCATCAACGGACGCCACCAGCACGCCATCGACAAGGAAAACGAGCTGACCGGAGGGGGCAAGAAGACATTGGCCGACTTTGCCACCGGACACCTCTACTTCGGCTTGCACCGCACCAAGGATGGATGGATTTTCCGCGAATGGGCACCCAACGCCACGCAAATCTTCCTCATCGGAGACTTCAACGAGTGGAAGGAAGTGAAGAAATATGCCATGAAGCCCAAAGCCAACGGCAACTGGGAAATCAAGCTCCCCGCCGATGCGTTGCACCATGGAGACCTCTACAAACTGAAGGTGTATTGGGAAGGCGGATGTGGCGAGCGCATCCCGGCATGGGCCACCCGCGTGGTGCAAGATGATCAGACAAAGATTTTCAGTGCACAAGTATGGGCACCGGAGAAGCCGTACAAGATGAAGAAGCGCGTCTTCAAGCCCAGCACCGACCCTCTGCTGATATATGAGTGCCACGTCGGCATGGCACAGGATGCCGAGAAAGTGGGCACCTACCGCGAATTCCAGGAGAACGTCCTGCCCCGCGTGGCCAACGATGGATACAACTGCATCCAGATCATGGCCATTCAGGAGCATCCCTACTACGGAAGCTTCGGCTACCACGTCTCCAGCTTCTTCGCCCCCTCGTCGCGATTCGGCACACCGGACGAACTGAAAGAACTCATAGACACTGCCCACAAGATGGGCATCGCCGTCATCATGGACATCGTGCACTCGCATGCCGTGAAGAACGAGGTGGAAGGCCTGGGTAACTTCGCAGGCGACCCCAACCAGTACTTCTACCCCGGCGACCGCCACGAGCATCCGGCATGGGACTCCCTCTGCTTCGACTACGGCAAAAACGAGGTGCTGCACTTCCTGCTCTCCAACTGCAAATACTGGCTGGAGGAATTCCACTTCGACGGATTCCGCTTCGACGGCGTGACTTCCATGCTCTACTATAGCCACGGCTTGGGCGAAGCCTTCTGCAACTACAACGACTATTTCAACGGACACCAGGACGACAACGCCATCTGCTACTTGACGCTGGCCAACCGCCTCATCCACCAGGTGAAGCCCACGGCCATCACCATCGCCGAGGAGGTGTCCGGCATGCCCGGCCTGGCCGCCAAGTTCGAGGATGGGGGCTATGGCTTCGACTACCGCATGGCCATGAACATCCCCGACTATTGGATAAAGACCATCAAGGAGAAGATTGACGAAGACTGGAAACCCTCCAGCATGTTCTGGGAGGTGACCAACCGCCGCGCCGACGAGAAGACCATCTCCTACGCCGAGAGCCACGACCAGGCATTGGTGGGCGACAAGACCATCATCTTCCGCCTCATCGATGCCGACATGTACTGGCACTTTCAGAAAGGCGATGAGAACTACATGGTGCACCGCGGCATCGCCCTGCACAAGATGATCCGCCTGCTCACGGCCAGTACCATCAACGGTGGCTACCTCAACTTCATGGGCAACGAATTCGGACACCCGGAGTGGATAGACTTCCCGCGCGAAGGCAATGGCTGGAGTTACAAGTATGCCCGCCGCCAATGGGACCTGGTGGACAACAAGAACCTGGATTACCACTACCTGGGCGACTTCGACCGCGCCATGCTGGAGGTCATCA
>CALNEX010000061.1 GCA_939791845.1 uncultured Mediterranea sp.
AGTATGCCTGCCAGCGCATCTACCGCGATGCCCGCATCACCAGCATCTACGAAGGTACGACCCAATTGCAGACCGTGGCCGCCATCCGCTACGTCACCAACGGTGCCTACCTGGCCACGTTGCGCGACTATGAGCAAATCGCCTGCTCGGATGAGATGAAGCCCCTGCTGAAGCGCGTGGAGCAGATGACGGACAAGTTCGAAGCCTGCACCAACTTGGTGAAGGAAGCCGCCGACCAGAAGCTGCACGACCTGATGGCCCGCCGCCTCTACGAGATGGCCGCCGTCTGCGTGATGAGCCACCTCATCATCCAGGACGCCACCCGCGCGCCGGAGCTGTTCGCCCTGTCCGCCAAAGTGTATGTGAACTATGCCGAAGCCGAAATAGAGAAACACAACTGCTTCATCCAAGGCTTCCAAAAGGAAGACTTGGCTTGCTATCGCAAGTGACCGGACGACAGAACGGATACTGATACAAATGAGAGTGTGTCATTCGCTTGCGCACTCTCATTTTTCATATTGGCATTTTCCGTATTTATCGTACCTTTGCAAAAACTTATAAAAGACAATCAATGAAACGAACCATCACCCGCCCCTCGAACCTCCGCTTCCGCCGATGGAGCCGCAAGGCATACGCCAGTTTTGCCAGCATCGGCCAACACGTCACCATCGGATGCGTGAGCAAGAGCATTGCGGACAAATCCCTGAACAAACAGGTGTGCACGGGCACTGCGCACGAATACATGCGGGGCGAACATTTCCACAGAGACAAGGAAGGACTCCCCCACACCGACATGGTGTGCTCTCCCTTTACCTGTCCACCACTTCATCTTCAAATCTACGACAACGAACATGATACTGAACGAACTGAAAGACCGTGTCCTCTCCGGCGGACACATCACGCCTGACGAAGCCATCTTCCTGGCCAACCTGGCCGACAAAGAGGCACTCTACAAGGCCGCGCACGACATCACCCTACAGATGGCCGAACGCCGCCCCGACTTCTGCTCCATCATCAACGCCCGCTCCGGCCGATGCCCGGAAGATTGCCAATGGTGCGCCCAATCCATTCGCCACCATACGCAGGCCGAAGTGTACGACTTGACGAACAAGGATGAATGCCTGAAGGTGGCCCGCCTGCACGAAGCACAAGGCATCGGGCGATTCTCCCTCGTCATCAGCGGACGGCACCCCTCACCCGCCCTGCTGAAAAAAATTTGCGACACCGTGCGCCATTTGCGCCAACACACCTCCATCCAACTCTGCGCCTCGCTGGGCCTAGTGGACGAAGCGGGGATGCAATCCTTGAAAGAGGCGGGCGTGACACGCTACCACTGCAACCTCGAGACAGCCCCCTCTCACTTCCCTGCCCTCTGCACCACGCACACCCAGGCAGAGAAGATAGCCACCCTCCATGCCGCCCGCCAAGCGGGACTCGAAGTATGCAGCGGGGGCATCATCGGGATGGGCGAGACGATGGAACAACGCATCGAACTGGCTTTCACCCTCCGAGAACTGGACATCCTCTCCATACCTGTCAACATATTGACACCCATTCCCGGCACGCCACTCGAACACCAGCCGCTCCTGAGCGATGAAGATATACTGACCACCATCGCCCTTTTCCGCTTCATCCATCCGCGGGCGGCTCTGCGCTTTGCGGGAGGCAGGAAACGATTGCACAAGGATGTACAATGGAAAGCCGCCTACATCGGCATCAACGCCGCCATCACAGGCGACCTGCTCACCACCACCGGATCCACCGCCACCGAAGACCACCGGCTGATGCAGGAGGCGGGATACATCACAGACGACACCCTCTTCGACCGCCTGCACCTGTGGCACCCCTATACCTCGACCAGCCACCCCCTGCCCGTCTACGAGGTGGAACGGGCAGAAGGAGCCGTCCTCACCCTGAAGAGCGGCGAACAACTGGTGGACGGCATGTCCTCGTGGTGGTGCGCACTGCACGGATACAACCGCCCCGAACTGAACGAAGCCATCCAAGCGCAACTGACGCGGATGTCCCACGTGATGTTCGGAGGACTGACGCACGAGCCCGCCATCGAGTTGGCGCGTCTCCTGTTGCCTTTGGTGCCTCCCTCGATGCAAAAGATATTCTACGCCGACTCCGGTTCCGTGTCAGTGGAAGTGGCAATGAAGATGGCCGTGCAATACTGGCAGTCACTGAGTCTCTCCGCCCTTGGTAACGGACACCTGGCCAAAAAACAAAACTTCGTCACCATCCGCAATGGCTACCACGGCGACACATGGAATGCGATGTCCGTGTGCGACCCCGTCACGGGGATGCACTCCCTCTTCGGACCCGCGCTGCCCGTCCGATGGTTCGCGCCGCAACCGCGCTCACGCTTCGGAAGCACATGGGAGGAGGAGGACATCGCCTCCCTGCGCACCATCATCGAAGCACACGCCGACGAACTGGCCGCCATCATCCTGGAGCCTGTCGTGCAGGGTGCGGGAGGGATGTGGTTCTACCATCCGCAATACCTGACAGAGGCCGCACGCCTCTGCCGGGAACACAACATACTTCTCATCTTCGATGAGATAGCCACGGGCTTCGGACGTACAGGCAAACTTTTCGCGTGGGAGCACGCCGGAGTGGAGCCGGACATCATGTGCATTGGCAAGGGACTGACGGGAGGCTACATGACGATAGCTGCGGTACTGGCCACGAATCAGGTAGCGGACACCCTCTCGGCCTACGCGCCCGGCGTGTTCATGCACGGCCCCACCTTCATGGGCAATCCCCTGGCCTGCGCCGTGGCCTGCGCCTCCATCCGCCTGCTCACCTCACCCGAATACGACTGGCAGGGACGAGTGCGCCGCATCGAACGCCAACTGCAAGAGGAACTGGCCCCCGCCCGTGACCTACCCCAAGTGGAAGATGTCCGCGTGTTGGGCACCATCGGCGTCATCGAACTAAAACGCCCCGTGGACATGGCATGGATGCAGCACCGCTTCGTGCAGGAAGGCATCTGGGTACGCCCCTTCGGACGCCTGGCCTATATAATGCCGCCGTATGTCATCGAAACCGAGCAACTCACCCAATTGACGGGAGGACTGGTGAAAATTGTGAGAGAAATAGGAATTTAATTCTTTAGACGCAGATGACGCGGATAACGCAGATTTATAATTTTAGATGGCAGATAATCAGTTTATAAAGATAATGAATCTGCGTCATCCGCGTCATCTGCGTCTAAAAATCATCACCGATAAATTATCATTTAGCAATGAACAACCCATACGAATCTATGCAAACTGCCTTGCACGAACTGTCCGCCCAAGGCAACCTACGAACCTTGTCCCACGCCTTGCATGAGGGACGCTATCTCTATGCGGCCGGACAGAAGATGCTGAATCTGTCGTCCAACGACTACCTGGGATTGGCCGCCAACTTGGAGTTACGCGCACGCTTCCTGGAGAATTTGACACCCGAAGACTTCCTGCCATCCTCCTCTTCCTCCCGCCTGCTGACGGGCAACCATCCCGCTTTCGATGAACTGGAAACCGCCCTGGCACGCCTCTACGGCACAGAATCGGCCCTCGTCTTCAACAGCGGATACGATGCCAATACAGGAATACTCCCCGCCATCACCGAAGCTGAAGACCTTATCCTGGCCGACAAGCTGGTGCATGCCAGTCTCATTGATGGAATGCGCCTGAGCCGTGCCCGCTGGCACCGCTTCAAGCACAACGACCTCCACCACCTGGATCGTCTACTTGCAGAACATGCACCCAAACACCGGCATATCATCATCGTCACAGAAAGCATATTCAGCATGGATGGAGACGAGGCACCCCTCTCCAAGCTGGTACAACTGAAGCAACTCCATCCCAACGTATTGCTCTACGTGGACGAGGCACACGCCTTTGGCCTCCGCGGACATCGGGGGTTGGGTTGTTGCGAGGAAAAAGGCTGCATCGGCGAGGTGGACTTCCTGGCAGGTACTTTGGGCAAGGCCACCGCCTCCGCAGGTGCATTCGTAGTGTGTCGGCAGGTGACGCGCGACTATCTGGTGAACCACGTGCGCCCCTTCATCTTCACCACCGCCCTGCCTCCCGTCATCGCCAAGTGGAGCCGCCACGTGCTGCATCTCCTGCCCGAGATGAGCGAACGACGCCAACGCCTGAACACTCTCTCCCGACGCCTTCATCAAGTGTTGCGCGAACAGAAGGTGAAATGTCCTTCCACCAGCCACATCATCCCCTTGCTCATCGGAGACAGTGCGAGGGCTGTGTACCGCGCTGAGGAGATGCAACGCCACGGATTCTATGTCCGCGCCGTACGTCCACCCACGGTGCCCGAAGGGACCGCCCGCCTGCGCCTCTCGCTCCGTGCTGACATTACGGACGAAGAAATGGAGAGAATTATTGAAGAAGTAGCCAAATGACCTGTAGCAGAATTGATTCAAATGCAATATGAGACCATCATCCAAGCCGGACATCCCCGACTGCTCCTCTTTTTTGCAGGCTGGGCTTCCGACACTACCCCTTTCCGCGACTATCGGCCGGCAAGGAGGGATTATATCATTTGTTACGACTATCGCACATTGGAGAATGATATTCTCCCCAAAAGCACCTACAAAGAGGTGGACATTGTGGGGTGGTCAATGGGCGTATGGGCGGCCTCGCATGTAGCCCCCGCGCTGCAAATACCCATCAGACGAAGTATAGCCCTCAACGGGACGCCCTTCCCCATCGATGCAGAGTGTGGCATTCCACCCACTATCTGGCAGGGCACGCTGGACAATCTCTCACCCCTGTCACTGCACAAATTCACCCGACGGATGTGTGCCGACACTGAAGCCTTCCACCGCTTCCTGCGCGTCACTCCGCGACGTCCCATGGATGAACTGGCCGAAGAGATGCGCGCCGTCACCCGGATGCAGCACACGATGCCCGCCCCCGCTTTCCGCTGGCAAGAGGCTGTGGTGGGAAACAAAGACCGCATCATCCCTCCCGGCAACCAGACACGCGCTTGGCAGACATCGGGTGTCCCCATCCGTACCTTGGACATCGCGCATTATGACGAACCGACATTCAAACATTATTTACAAGATATATGGACAAACAACAAATAGCTGAATGCTTTGCCCGCGCCCGGCAAACCTATGAAAGGGAAGCCCGCGTGCAACATGAGGTGACCCAACGAATGCTACGGTGTCTGCAGGAGGCTTGCCCGAACGGAGATGCATTCACACACATCGCCGAGGTAGGATGCGGCACAGGACTCTATTCGCGCCTACTGCAACAGACTTTCCATCCCGAGCGTCTTTGGCTTAACGACCTCTGCCCGGAGATGGAGAAGAGTTTGGGAGACCTCCTCGCCCTGCCCTCCGTGAGCTTCACACCGGGCGATGCAGAGGAGATGCCGTTACCGAACCAAACCCGCGTCATCACCTCGTGCTCCACCCTCCAATGGTTCACCGACCTGCCGAAGTTCTTCCATCGGTGCCACCAGACGCTACCTGTGGGAGGTATCCTGGCGTTCACCACCTTCGGAGGAGAGAACCTGCGCGAAATCCGAACGCTGACGGGAAATGGCCTGCACTACTTCTCTTTGGAAGAAATCTGCACGATGCTCTCCGCAGACTACCGGGTGCTGCACACATCGCAGGAGATAACCACACTCGTCTTTCCCACTCCCACGGACATCCTCCGCCACTTGAAGCAGACGGGTGTCACCGGCACCGAAAAGCGTATTTGGACACGCGCCCGGCTACAGCAGTTCACCGAAGAGTACGTGCGACTCTTTTCCATAGAAAACGGGCAAGTATCGCTGACGTATCATCCGATATATGTGGTGGCGGAGAAAAGAAAATAGGAATTTAATTTAGCGATTAGGGTTTAGTGATGAGTGATTAGTACACTGCTACCGAACGCCTTGCTAATCACTAATCGCTAAACACTAAACACTGCTAAATTATCATTTAACAACTCATAATATGAACAACATCTACTACATCAGCGGCATTGATACCGATGCCGGAAAAACCTATTGCACCGGCTGGCTTGCCCAGCAACTCAAACGGACAGGACTCCGCGTCATCACCCAGAAACTCGTACAGACGGGCAACGTCGGACATTCCGAAGACATAGACCTGCACCGCAGACTGATGAGCATCCACACCCTGCCCGAAGACATTGAGGGACTCACCGCACCCGAAATCTACTCCTACCCCTGCTCACCCCACCTAGCCGCGCGCATCGACCAACGGCCCATCGACTTGGAAAAAATCGGCCACGCCACCGACGAGTTGTCCAAGCGCTATGACATCGTGCTCGTGGAGTGTGCCGGAGGCCTGATGGTACCCCTCCGCGAAGACCTCCTCACCATCGACTACATTGCCTCGCGCGGATACCCCCTCATCTTTGTCACCTCAGGAAAGCTGGGAAGCATCAGCCATACGTTGCTCGGCTTCGAGGCCATACAGAAGCGCAGCATCCCGCTGCACACAGTGCTCTACAACCTCTATCCGGAAGTGGAGGACACCACCATCCGCGATGACACGATGCACTACCTGCGACATTATGTGGAAAGGGAATTTCCGGGGACAAGGTTTGATGTGGTACCAGTGATATAATCATCACTCATACCTCATCGAATCGGCTGGCTGTATCCGCGCAATCAGACACGAGGGACCCACCAGCATCAGCACCGAAGCCAGAAGCGTCCCGATATTCAGCGCAAGAATATACCAGCCATTGAAGGCCACGGGCACCCTGTCCATGTAATACGTGCCCGCATCCAACGCGAAGATGCCCGTCAGCCATTGCAGCAGGCAGAGGCCCAGGCCAATGACGTTGCCCCACACCATCCCCCGGCCGATGAGGAAAACGGAGAGCCACAGGAAGACGCGACGCACCGTCCCATTGTCCGCGCCCAGCGACTTCAGCGTGCCTATCATCGCCGTGCGTTCAATAATGAGGATGAGCAGCCCCGAAATGATGGTGAAGCCCGCCACGCCCATCATCAGCACCAGGATGACCCAGATGTCCACGTCCAGAATGTCCAGCCAGGCGAAGAGCGCGGGATTCAGTTGCTCCACACTATGTGCGGCATAGCGTGCACCGTAGCGGTCCTCGCGGCCCTCCAGCAGGGTGCCCGCGTCCCACGTGACGGCATCCAGTGCCCCATAGTCCTTTAGCAAAAGCTCCAAACCGCCCGCCTGGTCGCTCTCGTAGCGGTTCAGGCGGTTCACGGTATACAGGTCGGTAAAAAGGAAAAGATTGTCATACTCCGCGAAATGCGTCTCATAGATGCCCGCCACCGTCAGCCGCCGCACACGCACCTCGTTTTCTATGTAATACGTGTCCAGCTTGTCGCCCGTCTCCAACTGCAGTCTGTCCGCCAAAACTTGCGAGATGACCACGCGCCCCGATGAAGCCGAGTCGCCAAAGGCAGGAAACTCGCCCTCCACCAGATGCCACCGCCAGAAGTCCGTATCATAGTCCTGCCCGATGCCCTTCAGCACCACGCCTTGGAAGGCATCAGCCGTCTTCACCAACCCGGGCTTGAGGGAGAAACGTTGCACATGCTCCACCCCAGGCAGGGCAGCCAACTCCTCCACCAGTGCGCCGTCCACCCCGATGGGAAGAGGTTCGGTGGGTTGCATCTGCTGCAGGTTGGTCACCTGCACATGTCCGCCGAAACCCACAATCTTCTCACGCACCTCGCCCTTGAAGCCCACCACCACGGACACGGCCACCAGCATCACCGCCAACCCGATGGCTATGCCAGTCTTGGCGATGAGTACAGCGGGCCGGGAAGCGCGATGCGAACCCGATGTGCCGCGGTAAAGGCGGAAGGCAAGAAAAAAAGGGAGAGACATTATTTGTTATATTCCTCCAATGCTTTCTGCAGCACAAACAGCGCACGCGTCAAGTCCTCCTTCTTCAGCGTGTAGGAGATACGGACCTCATCGCGGCCCGCACCGGGCGTGGTGTAGAAGCCCGAGGCAGGCGCCATGAAGATGGTCTCGCCCTCGTACTGGAAGTCGGAGAGACACCAGGCACAAAACTTGTCCGAGTCATCCACCGGCAGACGCGCCACAGTGTAGAAAGCTCCCATCGGGATGGGCGAATAGACGCCGGGAATGCGATTCAACCCATCTATGAGGCATTTACGCCGCTCCACATACTCGTCATACACGTCGCGCATATACTCGTCATCCACGTCCAGCGACGCCTCGGCGGCAATCTGTCCGATAAGTGGGGGGCTAAGGCGCGCTTGACAGAATTTCATCACCGCCTGGCGTATCTCCGCATTCTTCGTGATAAGAGCACCGATGCGGATGCCGCACTCCGAATAACGCTTGGACACGGAATCGATGAGCACCACATTCTGCTCGATGCCCTCCAGATGGCAGGCAGAAATGTAGGGCGATCCGGTGTAGATGAACTCGCGGTACACCTCGTCCGAGAAGAGGAAGAGGTCATACTTTTTCACCAGGTCGCGAATCTGGTTCATCTCGCGGCGGGAATAAAGGTAACCCGTGGGATTGTTGGGGTTGCAGATAAGGATGGCGCGGGTGCGTTCGTTGATGAGCTCCTCGAACTTTTCCACCTTGGGCAAGGCAAAGCCCTCCTCGATGGTAGTGGCGATAGTGCGTATTTTGGCACCGGCAGAGATGGCGAAAGCCATGTAGTTGGCATAGGCGGGCTCGGGCACGATGATTTCATCGCCCGGATTAAGACATGCCAGGAAGGCGAAGAGCACGGCCTCCGAGCCTCCGGCGGTGATGATGATGTCGTCCGCCGACAAATGGATGTTATACTTCGCGTAATACCCCGTCAGTTTCTCGCGGTAGCTGCGGAAGCCTTGGCTGGGACTGTACTCCAGCACCTTGCGGTCGATGCCGCGGATGGCATCCAAGGCCACCTGCGGCGTATGCACGTCGGGTTGGCCGATATTGAGGTGATATACGTGCACCCCACGCTGTTTGGCGGCTTCGGCCAAGGGGGCCAGCTTGCGAATGGGCGATGCGGGCATTTCAGTCCCGCGGATGGATATGGCAGGCATTGTCTGTTTCTGTTTTTGCTGGGTTAAGAAAATATATTCAGTAATGAGATGCAAAGATAGGGAATAAAATGGAAAACGGTGGAAGACTTCGGCCTAAAAATGCAGCAAAACATTAGGCCATATCGCCCAAAAGTGCTAACTTTACCCCACAAAACCTAACACAAAACCATTCACTATGATAGTCAATCTCATCACTTTCGCCTCCATGCTCCACAACAAGGCCACCGTGCGCAGTTGCCACGAGGTGCTGCTGGCCGAGATGGAGAAATACTTCACCCTCCGCTTCGTGGATTACAAGGACATGGACCGCCTGACGGCGGACGACTTCAGCCTGCTGTTCATCGCCACGGGCGGCGTGGAGAGGCTGGTCATCCAGCACTTCGACCACCTGCCGCGCCCCGCCGTGCTGCTGGCCGACGGGATGCAGAACTCGCTGGCCTCCGCCCTCGAGGTGTCCGCCTGGCTGCGCGGGCGCGGCGTCAAGACGGAAATCCTGCACGGCGAGCTGACGGAAATCATCAAGCGCATCTTCGTGCTGCACAGCAACTTCACGGCGCAACGGCGGCTGTGGGGCTCGCGCATCGGCGTGATGGGGACGCCCTCGTCGTGGCTCATAGCCAGCAACGTGGACTACCTGCTGGGCAAGCGGCGCTGGGGCGTGGAATACACGGACATCCCCCTGGAGCGCATCTATGACAATTACCACGCGGTGACCGATGAAGAGGTGGGCGAAGCCTGTGCGGACCTGGCCTCCCGCGCCCTGGCCTGCCGCGAGGCCACGCCGGAGGACATGCTGAAGGCCATGCGCCTCTACCGGGCCATCCGCCGGGTGGTGAACGAGGAGCATCTGGCAGCCCTCACCCTGAGCTGCTTCCGACTGATAGACGTGACGGGCACCACGGGATGCCTGGCCTTGGCGCTGCTGAACGACGAGGGCATCATCGCCGGGTGCGAGGGCGACCTGCAAGCCGTCTTCACCATGCTGGCCACGCGGGTGCTGACGGGGAAATCGTCTTTCCTGGCCAACCCCTCGATGATCAACGCGCGGACCAACGAGGTGGTATTCTCCCACTGCACCATCGGCCTCAAGCAGACCGAACGCTTCATCCTGCGCAGCCACTTCGAGACGCAGCGGGGCATCGGCATCCAAGGCATCGCCCCCACGGGAGACGTCACCCTCGTGAAGTGTGGCGGCGAATGCCTGGACGAGTATTACCTGAGCACGGGCACGCTGACGGAGAACACGAACTACATCAACCTGTGCCGCACCCAGGTGCGCGTCCGCATGGACACGCCCGCCG
The DNA here is from genome assembly GCA_939791845.1 of uncultured Mediterranea sp. Lineage (GTDB taxonomy): Bacteria > Bacteroidota > Bacteroidia > Bacteroidales > Bacteroidaceae > Bacteroides. The sequence continues at coordinate 10,344 of CALNEX010000061.1, forward strand.
ATTATTTCCTGAAGAACCCGTTGGGCAATCACCACATCCTGGTGCACGGCAATTACAAGCTGATGATGGAAGAGTTTTTCCAGGTCAACGGGTGCAAGCGGATAAGATGACCTCCCGACTCTCCGCCTGTAGTTGCCGAAGGTCCGCCAAGTATCGGAAGGTACTTCGCCAACTGTCGGTTCACTCGTCGTGCAACGCCTCGGCGGGCTGTATCCGCATCGCGCGGCGGGCGGGATACCAGATGCCCAGCACCACCATCAACGCCATCAGCACCCACGTCATTGCAAGGGCCCACAGGAAGCGGACGGCACTGAACGGCATCCGCTCCACGTCCACCAGCTCGGCCATGCCCACGTTGAAGGCGACGAGGGCGGCGGGCACGGCGGCCAGCGTCAGCAGGAGCAAGCCCTCGTCGACCAACCGGCCGAACACCCCGCGGCGGGTGCTGCCGAAGGCCATGCGCAGGGCTATCTCCGAGCGGCGGTGCTGCGTGCGGAACCAGAAGGTGCCGATGACGCCCAGGAAGATGTTCAGCATCAGGAAGCCGATGACGCAGAACTGCGTGCGCGCCTCGTTCACGTCGTCCATCTCCAGCGTGCGTTGCAGGGCGGTGAAGGGCTGCACGTCCAGCAGGAAGACGTTGCCCAGGGTGTAGAGGCGGTCGGCATCGTCCATCAACGCTTCCACGAAGTCCGCCCCGGTGTCGGCCTCGGGCTTGAGGCGGAGGGAGACTTGCACATACAGCGGATTGCCCA
>CALNEX010000062.1 GCA_939791845.1 uncultured Mediterranea sp.
ATGCAAGGCTTCAGCCTGGGCGGCACGACCCTCTTCGACACCGCCGACAAGCTGAACTACTCCACCATGAACGGCGTGGTGGATGCAGGCGGTGCAGGCAACTTCAGCAACGTCGAACTGACCAAGCTGCTGGCCGGCAAGAAGGTGTCCGTCACAGCCACCGTGGGCAGCACGCAGGAGAACGTCAGCGGCAACTGCTCGCCCAAGGACTTCGAGACGATGATGCAACTGACCTACCTCTACCTGACGCAGCCCCGCAAGGACGAGGAAGCCTTCGCCTCCTTCAAGAACCGCCTGAAGGCCCAGCTGGAAAGCGCCGAGGCCAACCCGCTCTCTGCCTTCAGCGACACCCTGAGCCACGAACTGCAAGGCCACAACGAGCGTTACCTCAACCTGAAGGCCGCCATGGTGGACCAGATGGACTACGACCGCATCCTTGAATTGTACAAGCAAGCCTTTGCCGACTGCGGCGACTTCACCTTCATCCTCGTGGGCAATGCCGAACTGGACAGCATCAAGCCCTACATCGAGACCTACCTCGGCGCCCTGCCCGCCAAGAATGCCAAGCAGACGTACAACAAGGCCAACCTGCTGACCATCGCCAAGGGCACGAAGGAGAACATCTTCGCCAAGGAACAGCAGACCCCGATGGCCACCGTTGCCATGATCATCAACGGCAGCATGGCATACGACCTGCGCAACGAAACCCTGATGAGCGTCCTCAGCCAAGCCCTCGACATGGTCTACACCGAGGAAATCCGCGAGAAGGAAGGCGGCACGTATGGCGTCAGCACCTACGGCTCGCTGGGCTACGAGCAGCAGAACGCCATCCTGCAGATTGTCTACCAGACCGACCCCGCCAAGTTCGAGCATCTGAACGGCCTCATCGTCAGCTTGCTGGACAAGATGGCCCAGGAAGGTCCCACGGCAGAGCAGATGCAGAAGATCAAGGAGTACATGCTGAAGAAGCACGCCGACAACCAGAAGGAGAACTCCTACTGGATGAGCAACATCAAGGAAATGCTCTACACCGGACAAGACATGACGAAGGACTACGAAGCCCTCGTCAACGGCCTGACCGCCCAGGATGTCGCCAAGTTTGCCAGCGACCTGCTGAAGCAAGGCAACAAGCTGACGGTGGTGATGACCGTGCCCGAGACGAAGTAAACAACCCGATGCAGTGATAAGTGATGAGTGTTTAGTGAGTAGCACAGACCACCCCTAAGCACTCATCATTTGTATAGATACTTATCACTCAACCCTAATCACTAACCACTGATTATGAACCTCTTCTTAGAACTGCGCCGCCACGCCCGCCTGGCCGACAAGCGCCACCCGATGTACGACAAGAGCCGCTTCGCCCGCTTCTGGATATACCTCGGGGCCGTGTTCTGGGCAGGCTACCTCATCTTCATCGGCACCACCCTTGCCTTCGGGCTGGAAGACGCGCCGACGGAGCCGTACCACATCCTCAACTCCGGCCTGGCGTTCATCCTCGCGCTGGACTTCCTGCTGCGCTTCCCCCTGCAACGGACGCCCACACAGGAGGTGAAGCCCTACCTGCTGCTGCCCGTGCGGAGGGGGCGGCTGATAGACTTCCTGCTCGTCCGTTCGGGGCTGAGCGGCATCAACTTCATCTGGCTCTTCCTGTTCCTGCCCTTCGCCCTGCTGACGGTGACGAAGTTCTACGGGCTGTGGGGCGTGCTGACCTACAACCTTGGCATCTGGCTGCTGATGATGCTCAACAACTACTGGTACCTGCTGTGCCGCACGCTGCTGGGCGAACGCATCTGGTGGGTGCTGCTGCCCGTCGGGGTGTATGCCGCGCTGGGCCTGGGGATGTTCCTGCCGGAAGACAGCCCCGTGTTCGACTGGTTCCGCGACCTGGGCGAGGGCTTCATCACGGGCAACGCGCCCGCGTTCCTCGGCGTGCTGGCCGCCATCGCCCTGCTGTGGTGGGTGGACAGCCGCGTCATCCGCCGCCTCATCTACAACGAGCTGAACAAGACGGAGGACACCACCGTGCAGGTCAAGACACTCTCGGAATACAAGTTCCTGGACCGCTACGGCATGACGGGCGAATACATGCGCCTGGAGCTGAAGCTGATGCTGCGGAACAAGATGTGTCGCAAGTCGCTCATCAGCATCGTCGTCGCCATCCTGCTCTTCAGCGCGTTGATCAGCTTCACGGACGTCTACCAGCTGAGCGACTTCTGGGTGATGTACAACTACGTCATTGTCAGCCTGCTGGCCTTCTCCACCCTGATGGGCTACGAGGGCAACTACATGGACGGGCTGATGACGCGCCGCGAGTCCCTCTTCGCCCTGCTGCGCGCCAAGTATGTGCTCTACAACCTGGTCCTCCTCCTCCCCTTCGTGCTGATGCTGGCGGGCGTGGTGACGGGCAAGCTCTCTTTGCTGCAAATCCTGGGCTGGGGACTGTTCACGGCGGGGCCCGTCAACTTCGGTTTCTTCCAAATAGCCGTGTACAACAACCGCACGGTGGACCTCAACGCCAAGATGACCGGCCGCAACAACGCGGGCACGGGCCTGCAACAACTGGCCAGCTTCGGTGCCTTTGCCCTGCCTTGGGTGGTCTACCTGCCGCTGCAGGTGCTCTTCGATGAGACCGTGGCCTACTGGGGACTCATCGTCCTCGGCCTGGGCTTCATCCTGACCTCGCGCCTGTGGATAGGCAATGTCTACAAGCGGCTGATGAAGCGCAGGTACCGGAACATGGAGGGTTTCCGCGACAGCCGGCAACGCTGATTACACAGGTGCCCTCACCCGCATAAGGGTAGGTACCCTCACCCGCATAAGGGTGGGCACCCTCTCCAGCATAAGGGTAGGCACCCTCTCCAGCATAAGGGTAGGTACCCTCTCCAGCATAAGGGTGGGTACCCTCTCCAACATAAGGATACACAATAACGAAATAGCAACCTCATACCAAAACGAACCATTATGATAGAAATAACCGACTTGCAGAAGAGCTACGGCTCAAAGAAAGCCATCGACATCCCCCAGTACAGCATCGCCGACGGCGACATGCTGGGCCTGGTGGGCAACAACGGCGCGGGCAAGACCACCCTGTTCCGCCTCATCCTGGACCTGGTGAAGGCCGACCAAGGCACGGTGGCCATCGCCGGGACGGACGTCACCCGCACCGAGGACTGGAAGGACATCACCGGCGCGTACATCGACGACGGCTTCCTCATCGACTACCTCACGCCGGAGGAATACTTCTACTTCATCGGCCGCATGTACGGGCTCGGCAAGGAAGAGGTGGACGAACGCCTCCGCCCCTTCGAACGCTTCATGAACGGCGAGGTGCTGGGACAGAAGAAGTTCATCCGCAACTACTCCATGGGCAACAAGCAGAAGATAGGCATCATCTCCGCCATGCTGCACCACCCGCGGCTGCTCATCCTGGACGAGCCCTTCAACTTCCTCGACCCCTCCAGCCAGGCCATCATCAAGCACCTGCTGCGGGCCTATCACGAGGAACACGGCGCCACCATCCTCATCTCCAGCCACAACCTGAACCACACCGTCGACATCTGCCCCCGCATCGCCCTGCTGGAGCACGGCGTCATCCTGCGCGACATCGACAACCACGACGGCCAGGCGGAACAAGAGCTGGAGGACTACTTCAACCTGAAGGCGGAGGAAGAGTAATGAAACGCCTCCTCCCCCTGCTCCTCCTCGCCCTCTGCCTGACGGGCTGCCGCACCGCCGCGCCCCCGCTGGACTACCGCGCCCTGGTCCGTGCCGCCGACCGCCTGGGCATGGACATCGGCCCCAAGGACCACCACGCCCTCTACCTGGAGGCCGCCGAATGGCTGGGCACGCCCTACCGCAGCGGCGGGCAGAGCCGCAGGGGCACGGACTGCTCGGGCTTCGTCCGCCAGGTCTACAAGGCCGCCTACGGCATCGACCTGCCCCGCAGCACGGACCAGCAGGTGGACGCCACCCGCCGTGTACGCCGCCGGAAGTTGCGCGAGGGCGACCTGGTCTTCTTCCACGGACGGAAGAAGCGGCGCGTCAGCCACGTGGGCATCTACCTGAAGGACGGCAAGTTCATCCACGCCAGCACCAGCCGCGGCGTCATGGTCAGCCTCCTCAGCGAGGACTATTGGGACGAGCACTGGATGCGGGGCGGAAGGGTCAATCAAGGCTATAAATAGGAATTTAGTTTAGGCGCGGATTACACGGATTTCACGGATTAATTATTTATATGGCCAATGGAATCCAACGATTTAGAATAAAAATATCCGTGAAATCCGCGTAATCCGCGCCAAAAAACACCGATAAATTATCATTTAATCAAACATTAATCATTAACCATTATGAAACGACTTATCACCCTTCTTCTGGTCATCGCAGCCACATCTTGCGCCCAGGCACAATTACTCTGGAAAGTATCGGGCAACGGGCTCGACAAACCCTCGTACCTCTTCGGCACGTACCACCTCGCGTCCCTCGGCATCAAGGACAGCATCGCCGCCCTGCCGCAGGTGCAACAGGACGTGCAGCAGGTGTACGGCGAAATCATCATGGCCGACATGATGAAGCCCGAAACCCTGATGCAGATGCAGCAACAGATGATGCTGCCCGCGGACACCACGCTGAAGAGCCTCTTCTCCCCCGCCGAGTTCGAGACCATCACCCAGGCCGTGCAGGAATACCTCAAGGTGGACATCGCCCTGCTGGACCGCATGAAGCCCGCCGCCCTGATGCAGCAACTCACCGTGCTGTTCTACCTGAAGCACACGCCGGGCTACAACCCGCAGGAACAACTGGATGCCTCCTTCCAGCAAGACGCCACGAAGGCGGGCAAGAAGGTGGGCGGACTGGAGACGGTGCAATCGCAGATGGACATTCTCTTCAACAAGCCCCTCCGCCGCCAGGCCGAAGACCTCTACTGCTTCCTCAGCAACCCCGCCAAGGCCGAACGCCAGGCCAAGGAAGTCATCGCCGCATACGCCGCGCAAGACCTGGACACAGTGCTCCGCCTGATGGAGGAGAAGGAAGGCACCAAGTGCGACCCCACGCCCGAAGAGATGGCGCAACTGCTGTATGACCGCAACCACAACTGGGTGGCCCAGATGCCCGCTATCATGCAGGCCGCACCCACGCTGTTCGTCATCGGCGCCGGACACCTGCCGGGCGAACAAGGACTGCTGGCCTTGCTGAAGGCGCAGGGATACACGGTGGAACCCATGCAATAAAGAATTGGCAAACAAACATTCATGCACTATACTACCTACCTCTTCGACTTCGACTACACCCTGGCCGACTCGTCGCGCGGCATCGTCTTGTGCTTCCGCCACGTGCTGGAGCGCAACGGTCATGCCGATGTGACGGACGACGCCATCCGCCGCACCATCGGCAAGACGCTGGAAGAATCGTTCTCCATCCTGACGGGCGAGACCGACCCCGCCCGCCTGGCCGACTTCAAGCAGCAGTACCGCAAGGAAGCCGACGTGCACATGACGCCCAACACCCGCCTCTTCCCCGAGACGCTCGACGTGCTCCGCAGGCTGAAGGAACGGGGCGCCAAGGTGGGCATCATCTCCACCAAGTACCGCTTCCGCATCCACGACACCATGGACCAGCACCTGCCTGCGGACTTCCTGGACATCGTGGTGGGCGGCGAGGACGTCACCCGCGCCAAGCCCGACCCTGAGGGACTGCTCCACGCCATCACGGAGCTGGGCGTGGAGAAGACGGACGTGCTCTACATCGGCGACAGCACCGTGGATGCCGAGACGGCCCTGGCGGCGGGCGTGGACTTTGCGGGCGTCACCCACGGCGTCACCACCGCCGACGAGCTGGCCTGCTATCCCCACTGCCGCATCATGACTTCCTTGGAAGAGTTGTTGGAGAACGTCCCGGCCACCAAGCCCCAACCGCGGCGGCGCATCGCCATCCGGCAAATCCTCCTGCTACTTCTGCTGCTGTGGCTCAGTTGGGCGGAGAGCATCCCGCTGGACGACGAGCCGACTTTCATTTTCTTCACCCTCTTCCTGCTCTGCCTGTGGAGCGTGGCACGCCGGCGGCGCATCCTGCCCGCGGTGGCCGAGGCGTGGCTGAAGGAATGGTTGCATCCCGTCATCATCCGCTGGCGCGCCTTCCACATCCGCCAGATACGCGGCAAGGTGCCCGCCCCGCTCAGTGCCGAGCATTGCACGTGCCGCAACTGCGGGCACAGCTTCACGGGCAACTTCTGTCCGCGCTGCGGGCAGTCGCGCGGCATCTACCGCTTCCGGCTGAAGCACGCGCCGGGCAACATCCTGCGCAGCCTGTTCCGCGTGGACGGCAAGTTCGGGCACACGCTCCTCGCCTTGCTCTACCGCCCCGGCCACCTGATGCGCGGCTTCATGCAGGGCCGGCGCGCCGCCTACTCCATGCCGCTGCAGACGCTGTTCCTGCTCATCGCCTTCTACCTGCTGGCCGTGCAACTGGTCATCCCCCAGCTACAAGACGAAAAGAAGAAGCCGCAGACCAAGACGGAACGAGTAGCAGCCATACGGGAGTTGATTGCAGAATATGAAGCCGAACTCCAGGAGGAAACCGATTCCATGATGATCAGCGTGAACAACATCAGCATCATCGCGCTGAAACGCAACTTGGCCGAACTGCTTCCACCGGACAGTTTGAGAGAAGATGAAAAAGTCAGCGAAGAGGTCATGAGAAAGTACCCGAACCTTATCTTCAAAGGAAAGCTGACAAGAAGGCTGGACACTTACATTTCAGAAATCCCCTTCCTCAACCGCGTGTGGGAGTTGCTGAAACGTTGGGGCCACGGCAACCGGACGCTGCACGTCATTGCCATCCTGCCCCTCTTCGCCGTCGGCACGTACTGGTCCTTCCAAAGCCGGTGGCAGTTGCGCCGTCATCCGCAGCGGGTGAGCTTCAACCTGATGGAACACTTCTTCATCCAGGCCTATGTCGCCGGGCAAATCATGCTGCTCAGCATTCTGCTCCTGCCCTTCGGTCTGGCAGACAACGAATCTGAGTTTTTCGCCCTGCCCTGGAGCGTCATCTTTCTGCTGTTCTGGTGGGACTTGCGCCAGCTTTACCTCTGTTCGTGGTGGACCAGCCTGTGGCGCACGTTGTGGATGTTCTTCTATGCCCTATTGCTCCTGGCCGCCATCCTGAGCCTCGGATACGGGCTGTATCTGGCCGCCGATACCCTGCTCCCTGCTTAGGTATATCCCCGCCCGTGCTTACCCGTACCTGCGCCCGTGCTCGGCGGCTCGACTAAGCACGGGCGCAGGTACGGGTAAGCAAGAGAAGAAAAATATCCCCTCACCTCTTGCCCAATCCAAATAAAATCAGTACCTTTGCGCCCGATTATTCCGCAACGGGTCCAATCAAGTGCTCCCTAAGTGATTAGGGGACCACCCGCCGGAGCTAACTTTTAGCATTATTAATACAACAATGTACGTAATCGTAGAAATTCAAGGCCAGCAGTTCAAGGCTGAGGCCGGCAAGAAACTGTTCGTTCACCACATCCAGAACATCGAGAGCGGTGCAACAGTAGAGTTTGACAAGGTCCTGTTGGTGGACAAAGACGGTGACATCACCGTAGGCGTTCCCACCGTAGAAGGTGCAAAGGTGGTTTGCGAAGTGCTCTCCCCGCTGGTAAAGGGTGAAAAGGTGCTCGTGTTCCACAAGAAGAGAAGAAAAGGCTATCGCAAGCTGAAAGGCCATCGCGAACAGTTCACAGAGTTGACAATCAAAGAAGTAGTAGCTTAATCACATTAAAAACAACTAGAAGACATGGCACATAAAAAAGGTGTCGGCAGTTCTAAGAACGGCCGCGAATCAGCAAGTAAGAGATTAGGCGTCAAGATATTCGGTGGCGAAGTCTGCAAGGCAGGCAACATCATCGTTCGTCAGAGAGGCACAGAGTTTCACCCGGGCAAGAACATCGGCATGGGCAGCGACCACACTCTCTACGCCTTGGTAGACGGTACAGTGCAGTTCAAGGTGGGCCGCGAGGACAGACGTTACGTTTCTGTCATTCCGGCAGAAGCCAATGCTGAGGCATAACCAACTGTAAACCCCATTATAGCAAAAGAGGGAACTTTCCGCAACAGCGGAGTTCCCTCTTTTGCTTTTTCCACCGGTCGCGACCGGCTCTTACTCCTTCACTTCCTCGTAGCTGACATACTCGCCCTCGTCCTTGCCGAATATCTTCTTGCGGTTGATATGCAGCTCACCCTCCTCCACGGCCACGGTGCCATCGCCTGCAGAGGCATTGCCGCGGCAGGCATTGGCGGAATCATTCCGAGGATTGTTGGTCGTATAATAATAGGTGGTCTGCTTCCTGCCCTTGCCCATGCCGAACAATCGCCGCACGAAAGTGACCACGATGACGAAGCCCACCAACAGGACGGCCAGTATAAGAAGCAGGATAAAGCCTAAGAAATGAAACATACGGTTCTGTTTAAGTTAAAAGAATAAGGGTTGCTGCTGATAGTACTACAACAACCGTGCCACGCTTTTGGTTCAGCCTCTCTTGCCGGTGAAGACCGAAAGCAGCACATACCACACGATGCACACGGCCAATCCCTGCACCTGCAAAAATGCCAGGAAGGCCACGCAAAGCAGCAGGAAGAGGAAGCGCAACTTGTTGTGCGCCCAAGACAAGTCCTTGAACTTCAGCGAGAACATCGGAATCTCCGACACCAGCAGCCACGAGGAAAGGCATACCCCCACCAGCAACACCAAAGGATGAACGCCGCCCCCCGTCAGGAAGGCATGGAAGCCCACCGCCAACGATGCCCAAAACAGCGCATTGGCAGGCACGGGCAAGCCTACGAATGACGTGGTCTGCCGCGTGTCGTTGTTAAACTTGGCCAGGCGAAGCCCCGAAAACACGGCTATCAGGAAAGCCAGGTAGGGGAAACAGGCGGCCCCCCCCGCCATCCACGCCGGATAGGGCATCTCCCGGAAGAGCGAGAACACCACCACGGAAGGCGCCAGCCCGAAACAGATGTCATCCGCCAGCGAATCGAGATCCTTGCCGATAACAGAGTGCACATGCAGCGCACGTGCCGCCAGCCCGTCGAAGAAGTCGAACACCGCCCCGATGATGATGAACAGCAACGCCAGGTCGTATTTGAACTGGAAAGCCATGACGGCGGCCACGCAGCCCGAAAAGAGGTTCAGGCAGGTCAGCGTGTTGGGGATATAGCGGGTAATGCAGTTGGCCATGATGCAAGGGGATTATTTAAGTTTGGCAATGACAGTCTGGTCGCCCGTGGTGGTCTGGCCCAGCTTGACCAGCACCTCCGTGCCCAACGGCAGGAAGACATCCACACGCGAGCCGAACTTGATGAAACCCATGTGCTCGTCGATGTAGCACTCGTCGCCCTCCTCGGCGTAGGTGACGATGCGGCGGGCCATGGCGCCGGCTATCTGGCGGGCCATCACCTCCACACCCTCGGGCGTCTCGATGACCACCGTCGAACGCTCATTGTCCGTGCTCGCCTTGGGGAGCCACGCCTTCATGAACTTGCCGTTCTGGTGGCTGACCTTCTTCACCGTGCCGTCCACGGGATACCAGTTGGCGTGCACATTGGTCAGGCTCATGAAGATGGATATCATGATGCGGCGGTCGTGGAAGTATTCGTTCTCCTCCACCTCCTCCACCACGACCACCTTGCCGTCGGCGGGAGCCACCACCACCTTCGTCGTGTCGTGCCCGAAGAGGCGGATGGGGCAACGGAAGAAGTTGACCATGATGCCATAGACCACCAGGCTCAGCACCGCCACGATGTAGAAAGGCACCTTGGTCTCCAGCCCCCAATAGAGGGCGGCGTTGATGAAAAACAGCAGCAGGAAGCTGCTCGTCAACGTATGTGTACCTTCGCGGTGTATGCGTATCTTCTTCAATCTCTTCAAACGACCCATTCTCTTGTATGTTGTACTAACGGTTAAGGACTATTTTATAATAAAGTAGAATCTGCCTGCAAAAATAGGCTTATTTTGAAAACCAAACAAAAAAAGCGGACGGAAATGTGCCTGTTCATAACTTTTGGAGGAATATTTTGCCAAATCCCGCATTTCATTGTACCTTTATGCGCTCATTTCGCTAAAGAGACATCAACCCATGCAAGATTTCGTTCACTTACACGTACACACCCAATATTCCCTGCTGGACGGACAGGCCAGCGTCAGCCGCCTGGTGGACAAGGCCATGAAGGACGGCATGAAGGGCATTGCCATCACCGACCACGGCAACATGTTCGGCATCAAGGAATTTTATAACTATGTCAACAAGAAGAACAGCGGCCCGCGCGGGGAAATCAAGGACCTGAAGAAGCGCATCGCCGAGCTGGAAAAAGTTCCGCAAAGGGACGAACAATCCGAGGCGGAGCTGGCGGCTTGCCGAGAGAAAGTCGTCGAGGCGGAAGCGAAGCTGTTCAAGCCCATCATCGGCTGCGAGATGTACGTGGCCCACCGCACCATGGACAAGAAAGAAGGCAGGCAAGACCAAAGCGGCTGGCACCTCATTGTCCTGGCTAAGAACGAGAAAGGCTACCACAACCTCATCAAGCTGGTGTCCCGCGCGTGGACCATCGGCCAGTATATGCGCCCCCGCACCGACCGCAACGACCTGGAGAAGTACCACGAGGGCCTCATCGTCTGCTCCGCCTGCCTGGGTGGCGAGGTGCCCAAGAAAATCATGGCCGACCGCCTGGACGAGGCGGAAGAAGCCATCCAATGGTACAAGAACCTCTTCGGCGAAGACTACTACCTGGAGCTGCAACGCCACAAGGCCACCGTGCCCCGCGCCAACCATGAGACCTATCCCCTGCAACAGAAGGTGAACGCCAAGCTGCTGGAGTATGCCAAGAAATACGACATCAAGGTCATCTGCACCAACGACGTGCACTTCGTGGACGAGGAGAACGCCGAGGCGCACGACCGCCTCATCTGCCTCAGCACGGGCAAGGACCTGGACGACCCCACCCGGATGCTCTACAGCAAGCAGGAGTGGATGAAGACCAAGGCTGAGATGAACCAACTGTTCGAGGACATC
>CALNEX010000063.1 GCA_939791845.1 uncultured Mediterranea sp.
CTGTTCGACCTGCGCCCCAAGGCCATCGAAGACCGCCTGAAGCTGCGCAACCCCATCTATCAGGAGACGGCTGCCTACGGCCACATGGGCCGCGAGCCGCAGACGGTGGTGAAGCATTTCCGCAGCCGCTACGAAGGCAACAAGGACGTGGAGGTGGAGCTCTTCACCTGGGAGAAGCTGGATTACGTGGACAAGGTGAAAGAAGCATTCGGATTGAAATGACGGTTTGTGTCTATTGTGCCTCGAGCACCAAGATAGACCCGTGCTATACGGATGCCGCGCGCAGCCTGGGCACCTTGCTGGGCAGCCGCGGCATCCGTGTGGTGAACGGGGCGGGAAACATGGGCCTGATGGGTGCCGTGAGCGATGCCGCCATGGCCGCTGGCGGGCGGGTGACGGGCGTCATCCCCCGCTTCATGGTGGAGCAGGGGTGGCACCATACGGGCCTGAGCGAACTGCTCGTGACGGAGAGCATGCACGAGCGCAAGCAGACGATGCTCCGCCTGGCCGATGCCGTCATCGCCCTGCCCGGCGGGTGCGGCACGCTGGAAGAGTTGCTGGAGGCCATCACCTGGAAGCAGTTGGGACTTTACCTGAACCCCATCGTGATATTGAACCTCAAGGGCTATTACGACCCTTTGCTGGAGATGTTCGACCGTGCCATCGGCGAACGCTTCATGGGTGTGCGCCATGCAGGTCTCTGGCAGGTGGCCCGTTCGCCGAAGGAAGCCGTTGAACTGGTGGGCAGCATTCCCCGTTGGGATGCCTCTGTCCGTAAGTTTGCCGCCCTATGATGAACAGTTTGCCGGCCCTGGCAGGGGGGATGCCGATATCCTACACCTTCTATATGGACGAGGTGGTGACAGCTTTGTTGCTGGGGTGCTTCTTCCTGTCGGCCTATGTCTTGTCGCGCAGCCGCAATTACCTGGTGCAGCTGGGGCGCGACTTCTTGCTTCACCGCGAGCGCGCCAGCATCTTTTCGGAGGCGACGGGAGGCGACATGCGCCATCTGCTGTTGCTCATAGGGCAGACGTGTGTGCTGATGGGGTTGTTCCTGTTCTTCGGTTTCAGCTTGGCGCAGCCCGCCTTGCTGGCCGCACAGCCTGTCTGGAAGCTGGTGGGCGTTTATGCGGGAGTGTGCGCGGGCTATGTCTTTGCCAAGTGGCTGCTTTATCTTTTCCTGGGTTGGATATTCCTTGACAAGGGAATGACCGAGCGATGGATAGAAGCCTACTCCACGCTTCTTTATTACTTGGGATTCGCCCTTTTTCTGTCCGCATTGTTTATTGTTTACTTTAACCTGAGGCTTGAAATAGTGGCAATAATCGGCTTCCTATTGTTCCTTTTCCTTAAAATGCTGGCATTCTATAAGTGGTTAAAGCTTTTTTGCAGCAATTTGTATGGCAGTATCTTTTTAATTTTGTACTTTTGCGCCGTGGAAATCATCCCTTGCCTTATGTTGTATCGAGGGTTGGTACAGTTGAATGATTACTGGACAATAAATTATTAGGACATTGAAGATCAGAAAAGTACTTGTGTCGCAGCCCAAGCCGACTTCCGAGAAGTCGCCTTACTACGACATCGCCGAGAAGTACGGTGTGAAAATAGATTTTCGCCCGTTTATTAAAGTGGAGAGCCTGACGGCCAAAGAGTTCAGACAGCAAAAGGTTTCTATTCTTGACCATACAGCTGTTGTCTTCACATCGCGCCACGCCATCGACCACTTTTTCAATCTTTGTACGGAGTTGCGAGTGACCATCCCCGAGACGATGAAGTATTTCTGTGTGACGGAGGCCATCGCGCTCTATATCCAGAAATATGTGCAGTACCGCAAGCGGAAGATTTTCTTCGGCAACACGGGCAAGTTTGATGATTTGTTGCCCGCCATCGTCAAGCACAAGAACGAAAAGTACCTCGTGCCGATGTCGGACGTGCATAACGATGACATCAAGAACCTGCTGGACAAGAACAAGGTTCAGCATACGGAGGTGGTGATGTATCGCACGGTGAGCAACGACTTCAAGCCGGACGAGGAGTTCGACTATGACATGCTGGTGTTCTTCAGCCCCGCCGGAGTGACTTCGTTGAAGAAGAATTTCCCCAATTTCGAGCAGAAAGACATCAAGATAGGCACCTTTGGCAGCACCACGGCCCAGGCCGTGCGCGATGCAGGCTTGCGCCTCGACCTGGAAGCTCCCAGCGTGCAGGCTCCGTCCATGACGGCCGCGCTTGATATGTTCATTCGGGAAAATAACAAAGAAAAATAAATTCCCGGCCTTGTGCCTGCGGAAGAATTTTCATGGATGGCAAATACACTGCATAAGGCCGAACGGCTGAACAGGAAGAAAGTGATAGAGAAAATGTTTGCGGGAGGCTCCCGCTCATTTTCTCTTTTTCCTTTACGGGTAGTCTGGCTGCCCGTGGACGAGTTGGACGCGCCCGTTTCCATCCTCGTCAGTGTGTCGAAACGCCGCTTCAAGCGGGCGGTGAAGCGCAACCGGGTGAAACGTCGGGTGCGCGAAGCCTATCGCCTGAACAAGCAACCGTTGCTGGAGGCGGTGGAGCGGACGGGATGTCGCCTGGCCGTTGCCTTCATCTACCTGTCCGACCGGGTGGCCGACTCGGATGTCATTGCCGGGCGCATGCGGACGGCCTTGCAAAGGATTGGCGAAACATTGGCCGCGTCAAAAGTCTGCGAAGAGGCGGGGGGCGCGAAAGAATGAGGTGGCTGCTGAAAATCCTGTCGTCTGTCCTGTTGCTTCCCATCTTTTTCTATCAGAAGTGCATCTCCCCCTTTACGCCGCCTTCGTGTCGTTTTACTCCCACTTGTTCGCAATATGCCGTGGAGGCCATCCGCAAGTACGGGCCTTTCAAAGGACTGTACCTGGCCGTGCGGCGTCTGTTGCGCTGCCATCCGTGGGGCGGTTCGGGGTATGACCCGGTGCCTTGATTCACCTTTTCACCTTTATGTTCATGAACGATTATCCAGACATCCATACGCACAGGGGCGTGGAAGCAGATGGCTTCCGCATCATCAGCTGTTCGCCGGATGACTTTGCGCCTCGTCCGGGGCAATGGTACTCGGTGGGGATGCATCCTTGGTCGTTGCGGGGCGAGGTGTCGCAGGAGGCTTGGGAAAGGCTTCAGGCGGCGGTGGCTCATCCGCAGGTGTTGGCCGTGGGAGAGGCGGGATTGGACAAGCTGGCGGAGGCTCCCATGGCTTTGCAAGAAACGGCCTTCATCCGCCAGGCAAAGATGGCCGATGCGGCGGGCAAACCCTTGGTGGTGCATCTGGTGAAGGCCACCGAGGACCTGCTCCGTGTGAAGAAAGTGTTGATGCCCCGTGTCCCTTGGATTGTCCACGGATTTCGGGGGAAGGCGCAGCTGGCCGGAGAATTGTTGCGCCACGGTTTTCATCTCTCCTTCGGGGCGAAGTTTCAGGCAGAGGCGGTGCGGGCGGTGCCTTTGTCCCGCCTTTTCATCGAGACGGATGAATGCCCCGTGCCTGTGGCCGGGATTTACGCACGGGTGGCTTCCGCACGTCAAATTCCCTTGGCGGATCTTTGCGAAGCCGTCCGTTTCAACGTGCAATCTGTTTTCTTTCATTAATTTCCCCGCGTGAAGGTTGTTACTTCAGATAAAGTGTCGTACTTTTGCGCACAATATACAATTAAACTAATAAACAGATACTCATTCGATGAATTTTGTAGAAGAATTAAGATGGCGTGGCATGCTCCACGACATGATGCCCGGCACGGAAGAGCTGCTGGCCAAGGAACAAGTGACTGCTTACATCGGCTTTGACCCCACGGCCGACTCCCTGCACATCGGCCACCTGTGCAGCGTGATGATTCTGCGCCACTTCCAGCGTTGCGGACACAAGCCGCTGGCGCTCATTGGCGGTGCCACGGGCATGATAGGCGACCCCTCCGGCAAGTCGCAGGAGCGTAACCTGCTGACCGAAGAGACCTTGCAGCGCAACATCGCCGGCATGAAGAAACAGCTCTCCAAGTTTCTGGACTTTGACTCGGACGCACCCAACCATGCCGAACTGGTGAACAACTACGACTGGATGAAGGACTTCACCTTTCTGGACTTCGCCCGCGAGGTGGGCAAGCACATCACCGTCAACTACATGATGGCCAAGGACAGCGTGAAGAAGCGCCTGAACGGCGAAGCGCGCGACGGACTCTCTTTTACGGAATTTACCTACCAGCTCCTGCAAGGCTATGACTTCCTCCACCTCTATGAGACCAAGGGCTGCAAGCTCCAGATGGGCGGCAGCGATCAGTGGGGCAACATCACTACAGGTGCCGAGCTGATTCGCCGCACCAACGGAGGCGAGGCGTTTGCCCTGACCTGTCCCCTCATCACCAAGGCCGACGGAGGCAAGTTCGGCAAGACGGAGAGCGGCAACGTATGGCTCGACCCGCGCTACACGTCGCCCTACAAGTTCTACCAATTCTGGCTCAACGTGAGCGACGAGGACGCCGCCCGCTACATCAAGATTTTCACCGCCCTGCCCAAGGAAGAGATTGAGGCACTGACCGCCCAGCACACCGAGGCTCCGCACCTGCGCGTCCTCCAAAAACGTCTGGCCAAGGAAGTGACCATCATGGTACACTCCGAGGACGACTACAATGCAGCCGTGGAGGCATCGAACATCCTCTTCGGCGGCGGCACGAGCGATGCCCTGAAGAAGCTGGACGAGCAGACGTTGCTCTCCGTCTTCGAAGGCGTACCCCAGTTCGAGGTATCACGCGATGCCCTGGGCGCTGGCGTGAAGGCCGTGGATCTCTTCGTAGAAAACGCGCCCATCTTCCCCTCCAAGGGCGAAATGCGCAAGCTGGTACAAGGCGGCGGCGTGTCCCTGAACAAAGAGAAGCTGACGGCTTTCGACCAGATCGTCAACACCAACGACCTGCTGGACGACAAGTACCTGCTGGTACAGCGCGGCAAGAAGAACTATTACTTGGTGATTGCGAAGTAAATCCTTTGCTGTGACTAAAAGATAATCTGGCGCGGATTACGCGGACTGTACGGGCAGATTTTCATTAGAATCCGTACATTTTCGCGTAATTCGCGCCTTTTTGCTAAAAAAAACGGTCAAATGTTTGCAGATTTCCCCACAACCTCCTATCTTTGCACCGCTTTTTAACAGAAAGCCCTGTGTTTGGACTATGGTGTAATGGTAGCACAACAGATTTTGGTTCTGTTTGTCCAAGTTCGAATCTTGGTAGTCCAACCTCATTTTCAAAATCCATTCCCCCTCCAAAGAGGATGCGTCGTGTTGATGCGTCCTCTTTTTTTATGCTTCAGGACAAAACCCTTGACGTACGGGCATAAAAAAAGGGCTCCGCTGAGCCCAACCTTTGTTAACCTTAAATCTAATACTATGAAAAACACACTGCAAAGGTACGGCTTTTGGACGAAGTTGCAAATATTCCAAAGGAAAAGATATGTTTTATAACATGCTTTAAGGGACGGACGTACTTTGTTAAGCCTTGCTAAGGATTGGAAGCCCTTTTTTCGCCCTTTTCGGGAAAAGAAGTATCTTTGCAGGGCAAAAGAAGAATGTGAAAAGAAGCACTTGCGATATGACCAACAAAGACATTGTCCTCACCCCCATGATGAAGCAGTTTCTCGACCTCAAGGCCAAGCACCCGGACGCCGTGATGCTGTTTCGTTGCGGGGACTTCTACGAAACCTATTCCACCGATGCCGTCGTGGCCTCTGAAATCCTGGGCATCACCCTGACCAAGCGCAACAACGGCAAGGCGGGACAGACCATCGAAATGGCCGGCTTCCCGCATCACGCCCTGGATACCTACCTGCCCAAACTGATCCGGGCCGGCAAGCGCGTGGCCATCTGCGACCAGCTGGAAGACCCCAAACTGGCGAAGAAGCTGGTGAAACGCGGCATCACCGAGCTGGTGACCCCGGGCGTGTCCATCAATGACAATATATTGAATTATAAGGAGAACAATTTCCTGGCTGCCGTCCACTTCGGCAAAGGGGCGTGCGGCGTGGCCTTCCTGGACATCTCCACGGGCGAGTTCCTCACTTCGGAAGGGACGACGGACTACGTGGACAAGCTGCTGAACAACTTCGCGCCCAAGGAGGTGCTGTTCGAGCGGGGCAAGCGTCTGATGTTCGAAGGGAATTTTGGCAGTAAATTCTTCACCTACGAGCTGGACGACTGGGTGTTCACCGAGAGCACGGCCCGCGAGAAGCTGTTGAAGCATTTCGAGGTGAAGAACCTCAAGGGCTTCGGCGTGGAGCATCTGAAGAACGGCATCATCGCTTCGGGGGCCATCCTCCAGTACCTCCTCATGACGCAGCACACGCAGATAGGACATATCACCTCCCTGGCCCGCATTGAGGAGGAGAAGTTTGTCCGCCTGGACAAGTTCACCGTGCGCAGCCTCGAACTGATGGATTCGATGAACGACGGGGGCAGCAGCCTGCTGGGCGTCATCGACAAGACCATCAGCCCGATGGGGGCCCGACTGCTGAAGCGCTGGCTGCTCTTCCCCCTGAAGGACCTGCGTCCCGTCAACGACCGGCTGGACGTGGTGGAGTATTTCTTCAAGCATCCGGATTTCAAGGCATTGATAGAGGAGCAGCTGCATCCGGTGGGCGACCTGGAACGCATCCTGTCCAAGGTGGCCGTAGGACGCGTCTCGCCCCGCGAACTGGTGGCGCTGAAAGTGGCCTTGCAGGCCATCGAACCCATCAAGGCGGCATGCCAGGAGGCGGACAACGCCAGCCTGAACCGCATCGGCGAGCAACTGAACCTCTGCCAGTCTGTGCGCGACCGCATCGAACGCGAAATCAACAACGACGCACCCCTGCTGGTCAACAAAGGTGGCGTCATCAAGAACGGCTTCAGCGAAGAGCTGGACGAGCTGCGCCGCATCGCCTATTCAGGCAAGGATTACCTTTTGCAGATCCAGCAGCGCGAGAGCGAGCAGACGGGCATCCCCAGCCTGAAAATAGGCTACAACAATGTCTTCGGTTACTACATCGAGGTGCGCAACACCCACAAGGACAAGGTGCCCCGCGAATGGATACGCAAGCAGACGCTGGCCAACGCCGAACGCTACATCACGCAGGAGCTGAAGGAATATGAAGAGAAGATATTGGGTGCCGAGGACAAGATACTGGTGCTGGAAACGCAGCTGTTCAACGACCTGGTGCAGTCGCTGGTGGAGTTCATTCCGCCCATTCAGATAGACGCCAACCAACTGGCCCGCCTGGATTGCCTGCTGTCCTTCGCCACCGTGGCGCAGGAGAACAAGTACATCCGCCCCGTCATTGCCGACGACGATGTGCTGGACATCCGCCAGGGTCGTCACCCCGTCATTGAGAAGCAGTTGCCCATCGGTGAGCCCTACATTGCCAATGATGTGCATTTGGACACCGATACCCAGCAAATCATCATCATCACCGGTCCCAACATGGCAGGTAAGTCCGCCCTCCTGCGTCAGACGGCCCTCATCACGCTGATGGCGCAAATCGGCTGTTTCGTCCCCGCGGAGAGCGCACACATCGGCCTGGTGGACAAGATATTCACCCGTGTGGGTGCCAGCGACAACATCTCCGTGGGCGAATCCACCTTCATGGTGGAGATGAACGAGGCTGCCAACATCCTCAACAACCTCTCGCCCCGCAGTCTGGTGCTGTTCGACGAACTGGGGCGCGGCACGTCCACCTACGACGGCATATCCATCGCCTGGGCCATCGTGGAGTACATCCACGAACACCCGAAGGCCCGTGCCCGCACCCTTTTCGCCACGCACTACCACGAACTGAACGAGATGGAAAAGACCTTCAAGCGCATCAAGAACTACAACGTGGCGGTCAAGGAGGTGGACAACAAGGTCATCTTCCTGCGCCGCTTGGAGCGCGGAGGCAGTGAGCACAGCTTCGGCATCCACGTGGCCAAGATGGCGGGCATGCCGAAGAGCATCGTGCGCCGTGCCGATGAAATCCTGAAGCAGTTGGAACAAGAGAACCGCCAGACGGGCACCGTCAGCGGCAAGACTATCACCGAAGGAGCCTCATCGGCGGGCGGCATGCAGCTCAGCTTCTTCCAGTTGGACGACCCCGTCCTCTGCCAGATACGCGACGAGATCTTGAACCTTGATGTGAACAACTTGACGCCGCTGGAGGCGCTGAACAAGCTGAATGACATCAAGAGGATTCTGAGGGGGAAGTAAGTTGATAAAAAAGCAAGCAAACGTTTGGCACACTATCCCCAAAAGCATTAACTTTGCGGCGAAATCAATAAGAAAGGAGTAAACAGGAAGAATTTGTAATATACAAAGGAATAGGATATTGACATAATAGGTATTTGCATTTGTTTCTTATGTAGATAAAAACGACCCAAAATGAACTCAAGAGAAACAAAGTCGCGGATACACCCGGATGGGGTGTGTTCTGTCGGCTTGTTTTGGTTTGGGTTCGGGTGATTTGGTCGTTACCTTTCTACATGCTAAAACAGCAGCGAGCACACCTTTTTTGTGTCCATACCTTTCGTAGATAACTTTATAAAGAACGCTTATGACATAGGATACAGATATATTCATTACATTGCCCCGCCGGCATTTCTTGTGTAGAAAAAACGACCAATTTTATTCTAATGAACCCGAAGGAATAGCGCAGGCCAGTGCACCCCGTTTTGACTTGTTGTGAATGGGCGTGCTCCTTGCTGTATTTTCTTCTGTGGAAATGGCAGTAGGGGCGCGCTTTTTAAGTTCTTAATTTATTCACAATCAATCAAAACTTAACAGTATGGGTAGAAATGATTTGCGTTCGCAGACGCTAGATCTGTTGCGCTTTCCGCTGGCGGTGGTGGTGCTGATGATTCACACCTTTTCTTCCGAGGGCTTGGAGTTGCGTGGGCAGGAACTGACGTTCACCGACCATCCGGTCTTTATGGAAGTCAATCATTGGATAGATGGTTTCCTTAGGGGGCAGAGCGTCCCTATTTATTATTTCATTTCAGGTTTTGTATTCTTTTTGGGTGTGGAGATGACACGGGAGACCTATCTCCGTAAGTTCAAGAACCGGGTGAAGTCGTTGGTGATTCCTTATTTTGTGTGGAATGTGTTGGCTATTGTGCTGATGTTGGCTATTTCGTTGAATCCGTTCTTTAAGAATTATACGGCCGGTCATTCTTTCTCTTTCTCCTGGTCAAGTTTGTTATCCTGTTTTTGGACGTATGACGGAGGATTGTCCGGCACAGTGATGGAACCGGGAGATGATGTTTATCCTATGGACGTTCCGCTTTGGTTCGTGCGCG
This sequence comes from uncultured Mediterranea sp., assembly GCA_939791845.1. GTDB lineage: Bacteria > Bacteroidota > Bacteroidia > Bacteroidales > Bacteroidaceae > Bacteroides. The sequence goes on from CALNEX010000063.1 coordinate 9,308, forward strand.
ATTTGATTATTGTGGTGATTTGTACTCCCTTGTTGCATTGGCTGTTGAAACGATTCGGGAGATACTTCGTTGTCTTGTTGGGGGTGGTTTGGTTTGCGATGCCTTATCTCCATCTGCGTACCTTAGGGTTTGAGAGTGCTTTCTTCTTCTTTTCGTGGGGAGCTTACATGAGCATTAATCGAAAAGATATGTTGCAGGTGTTCGGGCAGTACTTCAAGGCTTCTGTATGCTTGTATCTGTTGTTGGGCATAGCTCACGTGGCGGCTTCGCACTATTGGCCGGAGGTGCAGGGGAGCATCAAGCAACTGAATGTATTGGTGGGTTTGCTCTTTGCCTACAACTTTGCGGCTTGGTTGTTGAAGCGTGGCATCTGCAAGGCGAATCCTTTCTTGGCGTCTGTCAGTTTCTTTGTCTATGTGGCCCATGCATTGGTAGTTCCCCGCGTGCTGAAGTTATTGTTTATCACTTTCAGCCCGGCATCGGATTGGGCCTTGTTGCTAGTCTATACATTGGCGGTAGTGCTGACGGTAGCCTTGTTGTTGGGTACTTTTTATATAATGCGCCGCTATACTCCCGGGTTATTGAAAGTAGTAGCCGGCAGGAAATAGGCTAAACATGGCTTTGAGCTTTCCAAAGAGGTACTTTGGCCCGCTAAACAAGGTGTTTGGCGGTATGAAACCCTATATGAAAAACAGAAGCCCCAACACGGGTGGCGAATCTATTGTGTTGGGGCTTCTTGTGTGGTAGGATAGTGAGATTAAGCCTTTTTCTTCCCGTAGAAATACATGCAATACACCCCGATGATGACGAACGGGATGCTGAGCCACTGGCCCATGTTCAGCATCATTCCCTGTTCAAAGGCCACTTGGTCCGCCTTCAGGAATTCCACAAAGAAGCGGAAGACGAAAATCTCCGTCAGGCACAACCCGAAGTAGAAGCCGCGGCGGTGTGGGTAGGCGGCGGGCAGGGCGGCGGCAGCTCCTTGCTTCATGCCAACGGTCTTGTCCTTCCGTCGCTTCAGGCCGCGGCGGTAGAGGTACAGCATGCCCAGGCAGAAGATGAAGTAGGCGATGGCCTCGTACAGCTGTGCCGGATGGCGGGGCAGCGGGTCCACGCGCTCGAAGACGAACGCCCAGGGCATCGTGGTGGGGTTGCCGATGATTTCCGAGTTCATCAGGTTGGCCAGGCGGATGCAGCAGGCGCAGATGGGCGTGGCCACGGCGATGATGTCCAGCACGTCCATGAAGTGCATCTTCGTCCGTCGGCAGTAGAGCCAGAGGGCGATGATGAGGCCCAGCGTGCCGCCGTGGCTGGCCAGGCCTTCGTAGCCCGTCCATTTCCAGTCGCCGTCCGGCAGGAACTTGATGGGCAGGAACATCTCGATGAAAGGCTTCACGCCGCTCAGGTAATATTCCGGCTGGTAGAACAGGCAGTGGCCCAGGCGGCAGCCCACGAGGATGCCGATGAAGCAGTAGAAGAACAGCGGGTCGAACTTGTCGTCGCCGATTTTCAGGTCGCGGTATTCGCGGCGCACGATGAAGTACGAGCATGCGATGCCCA
>CALNEX010000064.1 GCA_939791845.1 uncultured Mediterranea sp.
ACCTGCGTGACGGGTATCCGGGCAAACATCCGCCCCGGCAGCACACCCGCCACCAGGAAGAGCAAGAGCATCGTCAGCAGGGGCACCCAAAGCGTCTGCCACGTGAAGAGCGATGCCAGCGGCGTGCCCAACTGCTCCTCCACCACGGGAGCGAACATGGCCAGCAGCAAGGCGGACAGCACGGCGGCACCCACCACCATCACGCCTGTTTCCAGCAGGAACATTGTGAAGATTTGCCCCTCACCTGCCCCGTTGCACTTGTGTACGCCCACGGTCTTGGCCCGGCGGCTCAGGGTAGCGATGGAGATGAGGATGTAGTTCATGGCCGCCACGAAAAAGATGGCAAAGCCCAGGAAGCCCAGGATGGCCAAGTGCTGGCGTACATCGGGATCGTTCGTATGACAGTCCGGCAGGCTGATGACGCTGAAGTGGAACTTCCGTCCCTCAAGCTCCGAAGGCGTGTATTTCTCCATCACCCGCTGGATATGGGCATTCACCGCGTCAATGTCCTCGGCACGGCGCAAGCGAAGAATGGAAAAGAACATATCGTTCCCTTTCCATCCATAACCATTCCGATAGCCTCCGTCGGCATGGATGGAACGCACGAAGTCATAGTGTCCCAGGAAGGTATTGTCCGGCATGTCGCGGTAGATGCCGCGCACGGTCAGCCGCTCCTTCTTGTCCAACAGCAGTTCCCGGCCCATGGGGTCCTCGTCTCCGAAAACCTCCTTCGCGAAGCCCTGCGAAAGGAAGATGGCATCGCCTTGAATCATCTCTTGCGGGAGTCCCTTCAGCACCTCAATGCCCATCGTGCAGAAAAAGGAAGTATCAGCTTCGATATAGCTGACATGCTCCAAGAGCTTGTCTCCGTTATAAACCTGTTGATTGGGATAACTGCCGATGACGGTGGCCGACTCCACCCACTCCGGCATCTCCGCCTCCAGCGTGTGGGCGGTGACGTCAAAGAGGGTCGGGTCATAAAACACATGCCCGCTGCTCGTGGTGCGGAGCACGCCGTTGGGCTCCGTGAAGGTCTCGCGTGCCAACACCAGCCGGTCGGCCTCCGGATAGCATCGCTCGTAGTTCAGTTCGTAGGCTATCTGCGCGAAGAGCAGCACGCCCACCAGCAAGCCCAGCGTCAGCGACACCAGCTTGATGAAGGTGGACGAGCGGCCACGGCGCAGGGTTTGCATTGTATAGTATAGGTATCTCATAAATGATAATTTATCGGTGGATTTTAGGCGCGGATTACGCGGATTTCACGGATATTTTTATTCTAAATCGCTGGATTCCATTGACTATATTAATAATAAATCCGTGAAATCCGCGTAATCCGTGCCTAAACTAAATTCCTATTTATCACAAATCGTTCCTCGTGTTCGCCACGATGCTTCCGTCGAACAGATGCACCGTGCGGTAGGCGAAGGAGGCATCATGCTGCGAGTGTGTCACCATGACGATGGTCGTGCCCTCCTTGTTCAGCTCGGTGAGGAGGTTCATCACCTCGGCACCGTTCTTCGAGTCGAGGTTGCCGGTCGGTTCGTCGGCCAGGATGAGCTTGGGGTTGGTCACCACGGCACGGGCAATGGCCACGCGCTGTTGCTGTCCGCCGGAGAGTTGCTGGGGGAAGTGCTTGGCGCGGTGGCCGATGTTCATGCGGCGCAGGATGGCGTTCACCCTCTCCTTGCGTTCGGCCGCCTTGATGCCGAGGTAGGTCAGCGGCAGCTCGACGTTCTCGAAGACGTTGAGCTCGTCTATCAGGTTGAAGCTCTGGAAGACGAAGCCCAGCTTGCCCTTGCGGACGCGGGTGCGCTCCTTCTCCTTCAGCCCGGCCACCTCTTGGCCCAGCAGGCGGTAACTGCCCTCGGTGGGATTGTCCAGCAGGCCCAATATATTTAATAAGGTGGACTTGCCACAGCCCGACGGGCCCATGATGGCTACAAATTCGCCCTCTTTCACTTCGAGGTTGACGTGGTTCAGGGCCACGGTTTCCACTTCCGTCGTGCGGAAGACTTTGCTGATGTCGTTGATCTGAATCATAATCGGTATGTTTTTTAATTGATTGATTATCGTTTTGTTTGGCACGGATGTTGCGGATGACGCGGATGTTGCAAACAACTGAACATTATATCCGTGAAATCCGCGTAATCCGCGCCTAAAATATCTCTTAGTCTGCTGAAAAAGTTCGCGATACCTCTCTGAAGCTTCATTTCCAACCTAAAAATGTGTATTTCCAACTTGGAAATGTACATTTCCAGCCTAAAAATGTATATATCCAGCCTGGATATGAAGTTTTCTCCCTATTTCGGCAACTTTTCCAACGGCTTCCGGGACTTTTTCCACGGGCTATCGTCATTCGTTCTTCAGGCTGAGCACCGGATTCTCGTTGGCGATGTGCCACGTGCGCCACAGGACGCAGGCGAGGATGACCAGCAGGTTGACCAAGGCCACCAGCACATACACCGCCCATCCGCCGGGCACGGTGACGGAGAACATGTCCAGCCACAACCCGTTGACGTAGGCCGATGCGCCTACACCGATGAGCACCGCAGGCAAGGCCACCCAAAGGATGTCGCGCCCCAGCAGTTCGAGGATGCCCCCGGCCTCCGCGCCGTTGACCTTGCGGATGGCAATCTCCTTGGAGCGGCGCTGCACCTCATCGGCGGTGTAGCCCAGGAGGCCCATCAGCATGATGAAGAACATGACGATGGCGGAGACGATGACGGCGTTGCGCATGACGCGGAGCTGGTAGTTCAGGCCTTCCACTTCGCCTTGGTAGGAGTAGATGTCGATGGTCCTACCCGGATAGGCTTCGGCGGCGGCCTGCTGGAGCTTCAGAAGATTGTCGCCGAAGGGTTCTTTCAATTTGAAGTAGAGCCGGCCGTTCAGGTATTTCTTGGCGTAAGCGATGTAGGGCGTGGGATTGGAGTAGAAGCCCTGTATCTGAAAGTCCTTCAGCAGGCCGACGACCTTCGAGGTCTTGCCCATCGAACGCACGGTGCGGCCCACCACGTCGTCCTTGGGCCAGTGCATGAAGTCGGCGAAGGTCTCGTTGACGGCCACCTCGTCCCACCAGTTCGTGTTCCAACGCGGGGCACGCCCGGCCAGGTAGGTCATGCCCATGAAGGCGTGGTAGTTTTCCGTTGGCTGGTCGAAGCGAGAGGAAAAGAGTGACTGCCCGCCATCGCCTTCTATCATCGTGCCGCTGTAGCCTTCTATCGGATTGCCCCCGCTGGTGACATCCTCCACGTAGGGCAGTCCGCGGAAGAAGTTTTCGGCTCCCTCCCACTCGGATTCGTTCTGAAACGAAATCCAGCCCGTGGCGATGCCCTCCGTGCGGAAGCCCATGTCCTTGTTCATCACATAATTATATTGCAACGTGCCCATCGCCATCAGTCCACAGATGAAGGCCACGCCGGCAAACTGCACGAACAGCAACGGGCGCTTCCACCCTTTCTTTCCCTCGGTGTAGCAGCGGAACACCTGCGTCACCGGAATGCGTGCAAAGAGATGCCCCGGAATGACACCGCCCACCACGAAGAGCAGCAAGACGGTCAGTGCAGGCACCCACAGGCGGCTCCACGCAAAAAGGTTGTGCAAGCGGGTGCCGGCCGTCTCCTCCACGAAATCCTGGAAGGCAAAAAGCAGGAACACCATCACGCAGAGAGACAACAAGATGATGATTGCCGTCTCCGCCAGGAACATCCCGAAGATGCCCGCGCCGCTGGCCCCGCTGCACTTCTGCACGCCCACGGCCTTGGCGCGGCGTGAGAGGGAGGAGATGGAGATGAGCGCATAGTTGAGCGCGGCCAGGAAGAGGATGGAGAAGCCTATGACCAGCATAATGACCTTCATACGCCTCACCGTGTCATAGCTGCGGTAGGTATCACGCAGCGGGGCAATCTTGGCCGCATAACCCAGCACTTCCTTGATTTCCGCAGGGCGATACTTGTCCATCATGGCCTCCAAGCGGCTGTTCACCGCCTCGGCATCTACGCCGGGCTTCAGGCGAACATATTGATGATAGGAATCTCCCCCATCCCACGAATAGTTGGTCACCTGGGCCGCCCACGATGGAGGCAGGGAGATGATAGCATCAGCCTTCACCGTAGTGTTGTCCGGGATGTCGGCGTAGGTACCTCGCACGGTCAAGTCACGCTGGTAGTTGTAGCTGATAACCTTGCCAATGGGATCCTCTCCGCCAAACATACGCCGCGCCAAGGTCTCGCAAAGGTAAATGACGTTGGGCTGCTGAAGGTCTTGCACGGGATTGCCGCTAAGCACCTCAATGCCCATCGTCTGGAAGAAAAGGGAATCGGCGCAGATCTTCGGCTCATCGAAGCGGGTGTTGCCGTAATAAAGCGGGTCGAAGGCCATCCAGCGGCAAGTGCAGGTGCCCGACTCCACTAGTTCGGGGAAGCTCTCGCAGATGGCACCCACCACGGGGCCGCTGTTCTGCTGCTGCCAGTCGTACTTTTCGGCATTGACGGTGAACTGGCTCCACACCTGGTAGAGGCGGTCATAGCCCTTGAAACACGTGTCATAACTCTGCTCGAACGCCACGCGGGAGAAGAGCAGGATGCTTATGGCCAGTCCCAAGCCCAGGGACACGACCTTCAGGAGATTGCTCCCCTTCGAGTGGAGCAGGGTCCGGATGATGTAATGGAATGATTGCATATCGTTTGGTTTTTTACTTGTTTTCCTGCCTGTCTCCATGCCAAAACCGTGCCAAAACAGTTATCCATCAGATACACAACCGATAAGCGAAACGCGGCCTTGGCCGGAGTGTCTAATTTTTAGACAGTGGTGTCTAACTATTAGACACTTTTACTTGCCATCAGAACAGCCAAATCGTAACGGGAAGCATAAAGTTTGGAAAGAAAACTCTATCTTTGCAGCGAGTTTTACAATTAGACATTTGGTGGGATTCCTTTGTGGAGGCGTGGCGTGCCACGTCTACCTGATACTCGCCTGAAATGAGGAGATGCGGTACGCCGCGTCTCTACAATGAACCTGATAAATTATCATTTTATGAGAAGAACCTATTTTCTCCTGCTCCTCTCCTGCCTTTGGCTGGTAGCCGGCTGTGACCTGATAGACTACCATCCCTACGATGTGCGCATTGAGGGAGAGACGGATGTGAACGCGCACCACATCGCGGAGATTGAAGCTGCCTGCCGCGACAAGGAGACCATCCGCTTCATCACCATGGGCGACTCGCAACGCTGGTATGACGAGACGGAGGACTTTGTCAACCACGTGAACCAACGGGACGACATCGACTTCGTCATACACGGCGGAGACATGAGCGACTTCGGCCTGACGGACGAGTTTCTGTGGCAACGCGACATCATGAACGGACTCCGTGTGCCCTACGTGGCCCTCATCGGCAACCACGACTGCCTGGGCACGGGCGAGGACACCTACCGCGCCGTCTTCGGCAACCCGAACTTCTCGTTCATTGCCGGGCGGGTGAAGTTCGTCTGCCTCAACACCAACGCCATCGAGTATGATTACTCCACCCCTGTACCCGATTTTGAGTTCATCGAAAACGAACAGACGGCCCGCGCCGATGAGTTTGACAAGACCGTGGTGTGCATGCACATCCGTCCCGGTTGCGATGAGTTCAACAACAACGTGGACCGCGTGTTCCAGCACTACGTCACCAGCTACCCGGGCTTGCAGTTCTGCACCGCCGCCCACGAGCACCGCCTGTTCGAGGAAGACCTCTTCGGCGACGGCGTCATGTATTATATGAGCGACTGCATGAAGCACCGCAGCTATTACATATTCACCATCACCCCCGACGGCTATGAAAAAGAAATCGTCCACTTCTAACATATATAATAAGGTGTATCGCCACCTGTTGTGCACCCTCCTCCTGTTCCTCCCCGTTCTGTCCGTTTCCGCCCAGGAAACGGCACAAACCGCCGCGGACACTGTGATCATCGTAAAGACCCTGCGCGACACACTATGGATGTCCCCTCTCAGCGAAATCCGCGACATCCGTACCGATCCCGCCCCCACCACGGGCTATGACCGCCGTGTCCGCCGCTACCGCCGTCGCTGGGCCGCCCTCATCCCCACGCACACCAAGCTGCAGTTTGCCGGCAACATGGGACTGCTGTCTGCCGGCTTCGGCTGGGATTATGGCAAACACAACCAGTGGGAAACCGACCTGCTGTTCGGCTTCGTGCCCAAATATGATTCAGACAGGGCCAAAGCCACCTTTACCCTCAAGCAAAATTATATTCCTTGGTCACTGCAAATCAAACAGAGCCGCTTCTCTGCCGAACCGCTGACTTGTGGCCTGTACTTCAACACGGTCTTCGGCAATGAATTCTGGACCAGCGAACCGGACCGCTACCCCAAAGGATACTACGGCTTCTCGTCCAAGGTGCGCATCCACGTCTTCCTGGGACAACGGCTGACGTATGACATCGACCCCAAACGTCGCTTCACGGCCAAGGCCCTCACGCTGTTCTACGAACTGAGCACATGCGATCTCTACCTCATCAGCGCGGTCACCAACCGCTACCTGCGTCCCCGCGACTACCTGTCATTATCATTCGGGGTGAAAGTGCAATTACTGTAAGCATCGGTACGGAAATATCAAAGCCCGCACAGCCTTCAGGCATTTTTATTCATACTCCATGCAAATAATAATGCTTTTGTAACATTCAGTCGGATTATAATGCGTATCTTTGCACGACGAAATACATATTAGTATTTGTTTAACATTAACATTTCATCAAAAGCAGAAAGTATGAAAAGAAATTTGATGCATTTCCTGTTGTCAGCCCTGCTGTGCGTGGGCAGCCTCGCCGCCTACGCGCAGAACGTCAAGGTGCGCGGCCAGCTGGTCGACGCCGAGACGGGCGAACCGCTCATCGGAGCCAGTGTCGTGGTGGAAGGCACCACGCAAGGCAGTGTGACCGACCTGGACGGCTACTTCACGCAGTCCGCACCGGCACGTGCCACTCTCGTGTTCTCCTATGTGGGATATAAGGAATACAAGCACCCGTTGGAAGGCCGGGGCGCGAACCTGGACCTGGGCGTCATCCGCATGGAGCCGGACGCCCTGCTGCTGAACGACGTGGTCATCACCTCCAGCATTGCCATCGACCGCAAGACGCCCGTGGCCGTGTCCAACGTGGAAGCCGTCTTCATCGACGAGAAGCTGGGCACGCAGGAATTCCCTGAGATATTGAAGTCCACCCCCGGCGTGTACGTCACCAAGGACGGCGGCGGCTATGGCGACGCCAAGACGCGCGTCCGCGGCTTCGACACGGACAACGTGGCCGTGATGATCAACGGCGTGCCCATGAACGGCATGGAGAACCAGAAGGTCTACTGGTCCAACTGGGCCGGCCTCAGCGACGTGACCCGCACGATGCAGGTGCAGCGCGGACTGGGTGCCGCCAAGGTATCCTCGCCTGCGGTGGGCGGCTCCATCAACATCGTCACGATGGGCGCCGATGCCGAGAAGGGCGGCTCCGTGTCCTACGCCATGGGCAATGACGGATACAACAAACTCCTCTTCACCGTGTCCTCCGGCCTCTCCAAGAACGGCTGGGCCTTCACCCTGCTGGGCGGCAAGACGTGGGGCGACGGCTACATCCAGGGCACCGAGTTCGAGGGTTACAACTGGTTTGCCAGCATCACCAAGCGCTTCAACGACAACCACCAGCTCTCGCTGACCGCCTTCGGCGCCCCCCAGTGGCACAACCAGCGCAACAGCGCCAACGGCCTCTCCATCAAGGAATGGCAGCGCGTCAAGCAGTATATGGGCGACGACAGCCCCTACAAGTACAACCCCACCTTCGGTTATGACAAGTACGGACGCGCCCGGAACTCCTCGCGCAACCAGTATCACAAGCCCCAGATTTCGCTGAACCACCTGTGGCAGATTGACCACAAGTCCAGCCTCAGCACGGCCCTCTACGTGTCTATCGGCCGAGGCAACGGATACAGCGGCAACGGCGACAGCGAGCACCGCAGCCTGTGGTACGGCGCCACGGACGGCTTGGTGAACAACACCTTCCGCAAGCCGGACGGCACCTTTGCCTACGACGAGGTGCAGGAGCTGAACGAACAGAGCCTCACGGGTTCGAAGATGATCATGGCCAAGGCGATGAACAACCATATATGGTACGGCCTGCTCTCCACCTACACCACCAAGTTCGGCGAGTACCTGGACTTCTACGGCGGCATCGACTTCCGTTATTATAAAGGCCTACACCAGAACATCATCACCGACCTGTACAACGGCGAGTACTTCGTGGACTCGTCCAACCGGCGCAACATCCGTCCGGAGAACTATCCCGCAGCCGCCAACAACCCCGCCTACATCAACCAGAAGCTGAACGTGGGCAACGTCATCTACCGCGACTATGACGGCTTCGTGATGTCCGAAGGCGTATTCGCACAGCTGGAGTACAACCGCGACAAGCTCAATGCCTTCGTGGCCGGCGGCCTGTCCAACACGGGCTACTGGCGTTACGACCGCTTCTACTACGAGAAGTCCCAGTCCAAGTCCGACAAAAAGAACTACCTGGGCGGAAACTTCAAGGGCGGCATCAACTACAACATCACGGACAACCACAACGTCTTCTTCAACGCCGGCTTCATCAGCCGCGCCCCGATGTTCGACAACTCCTTCATCGACTCGCAAAGCTCGCACCTGCGCAACCCGGACGCCAAGAACGAGAAAATCATGTCCTTCGAGCTGGGCTACGGCTTCCGCAGCACATTCCTCTCCGCCAACGTCAACGCCTACTACACCCGCTGGATGGACAAGTCCTTGTATGACAGCGACACGTACAACAAGGCAGACGGCACCCTGGACACCTGGACGCTGAACATGACCGGCGCCAATGCCAACCATACGGGCGTGGAGCTGGACTTCGTGGCCAAGCCCACCCGCTGGATGGACATCACGGGCATGTTCTCGTGGGGCGACTGGCGTTGGAACGGCACGGCCACCGGCTACTACTTCAACGGCAACAACCAAATCATGACCGACTTCAGCGGCGGCGTCCTCGAAGGCATGGAGAATGCCGAACAATACAAGGCCCGCATCAAGATGGACAACATCCACGTGGGCGGCTCGGCACAGACCACGGCAGCCCTGGGCATCAACGTGCGCCCGATGAAGGGACTGCGCGTGGGCCTGGACTGGAACCTCTTCTTCCGCAACTATGCCTTCTATGACATCAGCGCGGGCAGCACCGGCTTCGGCGAGGAATACGTGGTGAGCGAACCGTGGGAAATCCCCGGCTACTGCACCTTCGACTTCAACGCCGGCTACACCTTCGACTTCGGCAAGACGAGCGCCACGCTGAGCGGCAACATCAACAACCTGTTCGACCAGGAATACATCGCCGACGCCCGCGACGGTTCCTCCCACTCCTGGGAGACGGCCACGCGCGTGTTCTATGGTTTTGGCCGCACGTACTCCATTCGCCTGAAGTTCCATTTCTAAACCTTTAAGCATACGATTATGAACAAAAGATTGATATACAGTCTGTGTGCAGCCTCCCTCCTGCTGGCGGGTTGTGACTACAACGAAGAGAATTTCCCCGGCTACGACGAGGAATCCATCCCCACCAACGTGGCCAACATCACCTACACGCTGACCGATGCCGACTACGAGGCCATCGGCGGCGACGTGGCCACCAACAAGTATTTCTCGGCAGACGCCATGCCGGACGACTACCTGCCCGAATGGCTGGCTGACACCTACTATACGGCAGACGCCGGCTCGTCGGCCAACCTGACCTACCGCTTCAAGACCGTCTATCCGCACTACCAGGACATCCCCTACGAGCAGCTGACCGAAGAGGACTACACCGTCATCTACGGCACGGGCTACAACAACGCCACCTTCCTCAACGCCAGCAACGTGGGCCGCATGTACCGCATCCTCAATGCCAAGTATGCCGAGCCCAAGAAGGACGACAGGGTGATGGTGGAATACCAGTACAGCGAAGACGGACAGCCCTCGCGCGGCGAGACCATCGTCTACTGGGACTTTGAGGACCTGGAAACAGGCGACATCGAATCCATGGACGGCGGCTGGACCCTGAGCGCCAGCGGCGACACGTGGCAAGTGAAGGAATACAGCAACAACAAGTACCTGCAATTCACCGCCAACTATGCGGAAGCGGAAGCCGAGGCATGGCTCGTCACTCCCGGCATCGCCATCAGCGAAAGCGGGCTGAACCTGGCCTGGGACGTGTGCGTGGGCTATTGGAATGCCAATTGCCTCAGCGTGCTCATCTCCACCGACTTCAACGGCGACGTGAAGACCGCCACCTGGACGGACGTGACCGACCGGTTCAACATCCCGCAGGAACCCACCGGCGGCTACGGCACCATGGCCTCGGCCGGCGTGATGTCCGTGGACGACTATGTGGGCAAGACCATCCACGTGGCCTACCACTATGTGGGCAACAAGCAGACGCCCGCCACCACGACCTACCAGATAGACAACATCATGGTGGCCAACGAGATTGCCGCCCCCGTGGAGACCGAGACGCGCTTCGCCCTCTACGAGTACACGGGCAACGGCTGGTATGAGTTCGAGAACTCCAACCACGCCATCTGCCTCTCCATGGCCGACTATGAGGAAATCGGCGGAAACCCGGGCAAGTATTACAACTTCGACAGCAATGCGCCCGCCCAGGCCTATATGCCCCAATTCCTGGCCAAGCACGCCGGCTATGCACTGGACGGCGACACCTGCACGGTCATCTTCCGCCAATACAGCGGAGGCAACTCGGTGGGCA
>CALNEX010000065.1 GCA_939791845.1 uncultured Mediterranea sp.
GTTACAAGGGCATCTTTGCCCTCAATGATGTAACTTGCATCGCCCAACGCATCGTTGGTGTAATACACGTGCAGTTTGCAATTGCCGAGGTCATGTACCTCAAAACGTCCTTTGGTCTGTGCCATAACTGTAATTGTTAAGAGATTGAACAAAATGAATAATGCTTTTTTCATTGTTTCTTGCCTTTAATGAATGTTTGACGATTTATTACTTACTTACCAAAAGAGCCTTTGTCCCTTTTGCACTGCAAAGTTGGAAAGAGTTTTTTAATTCCACAAGTAGGCACTTATACATCAGCTACTTACGCCGAGGTAACCATTGCTGGACATGAGCCACTTGCAGACAGAAATATTTTTTCAAAAAGTTTCTTGCCGCTTGAAAGGAATTTGCTTACCTTTGTAGAGCGAATTGAAATACATTACATTATGGACAGGACAACAATAGAAGACGCCGTATTTCCGGACTGCCCGATACGGAATATCTTGGCAAGGCTTTGTGACAAATGGTCGCTTTTGGTCCTCTACACGCTGCACAAGGCAGACAAGGGAACGATACGTTTCAAAGAATTGCAGCGCGAAATTCCCGACATATCCCAAAAGATGCTGACGGTTACTTTGAGAACATTAGAAGAGGATGGCTACGTCACCCGTACCGTATATCCCGAAGTGCCGCCAAGGGTGGAATATGCGTTGACTGGGCGGACACGTTCTTTGCTTCCACACATCAATGCGTTGACAGAATGGGCTTTGGAAAACAAGGATGCGATTATACAGGACAGGAAAAAAGCCGTGAAAAAGCGATAGTGACCCAATGAGCAAATCGATGCTGATTGCGGCAACAAGAACAATTTTGCACCACAAAAAACAGAATATGATTAGAACCATAGAACCTGCAGACTATCCACGATTGATGGAGATTTGGGAAAGCGCAGTGCTGCACACGCATGATTTCCTGAAAGAAGAAGATTTCTTATATTACAAGGAACAAGTACCCTCCTATTTTACCCATGTCACTTTAGTGGGATATGAGCAAGACGGACGGCTGACGGGCTTTATCGGCACAGCCGGGGACAATATAGAAATGTTGTTCATCGACAATGCCCATCGGGGGAAAGGGATTGGCAAGGCGCTGGTTTCTCATGCCCTGCGTGAATCAGGTGTGACCAAAGTGGACGTGAACGCGCAAAATGCACAGGCTGTCGGCTTCTATGAGCATTTGGGATTCCGCACCGTGGCGAAATCCGACCGGGACAGTGAAGGCAAGCCCTATCCCATCCTGCACATGCGATGGTGTCATTGTCCCTGATTGTAACTATTTCCACCGACATTCCACCGGACAAGATGCAAAACACGATAAACTCCCTGAAATCCCAATCGGGCATGGGCGACGATTCCATCCACGAATTGCTGGCCCACAGCACCTTGCTACATTTGCCCAAAAAGCATGTCCTGACCTCCTCCTTCCTGCACGACCCCAACTTCTATTTCATCGAACGGGGCATCGCGCGCTCCTATTGCGTCATAGATGGCAAGGAAATCACCTCTTGGTTCAGCACCGAGGGAGACATTGTCTTTTCCACCAACAATTTCTACGGAAGACGACCGGGATATGAATATGAGGTGGTGCAATTGTTGGAAGACTCCGTCTTGTATGCCATCCCCGTCAAGGTGCTGGAGAAGCTCTATGAGACCAACCTGGAAATCACGAATTGGTCGAGAATCCTGCACCAGGAAGCCTTCCTGGTCAATGAACAACGCCTCATCTCGATGCTGTACAAATCGGCGGAGACGAGGTATGTGGAACTGCTACAGACGCGCCCGGAACTTTTCCGCCGGGTGAATTTGGGATACATCGCCTCCTTCCTGGGCATGTCGCAAGTCACGCTATGCCACTTGCGGAACAAAATCAAATAACCGGGAGTCTCCCCACACATTTTTAAGTAGTTAAAAAAAGATGTCGCCCTTCTTCGCTACCTTTGCCCCAATTTAACATCAAGGCAAAATGGGAAAAAACAATCGTATCGTATGGGCGGACGTTGCCCGCCTGACGGCCATCCTGATGGTCATCAGCATTCATTGCGCGGATCCTTTCAATGTGTCCCCGGAGGCACGCTCGAATTCTGACTACAACCTGTGGGGCAGCATCTACGGAACATTCATGCGACCGTGCGTGCCGTTGTTCGTCATGCTGACAGGGCTGTTGCTGCTGCCTGTGAAGACGGACATCGGGGCCTTCTACAAGAAACGGATGCTGCGCGTAGCGGTGCCCTTCGTGGTGTGGTCCCTGCTGTACAACCTTTTCCCTTGGCTGACAGGCGTGTTAGGGTGGGACAGCTCCATTCTGTCGCGGATGTTCGCCTATGCGGGCGAATCGCCCAGCCAGACCTGGGAAAGCAGCCTGCACAACATCCTGCTGATTCCCTTCAACTTCAACACCTACACCGTGCCCCTGTGGTACATCTATATGCTCATCGGCCTGTACCTCTACATACCTTTCTTTTCCGCCTGGCTGAAGCAGGCCACGGAAAAGCAAATACGCATCTTCCTGGGCATTTGGGCTGTCACGTTGTTCCTTCCCTATTGCCAGGAATATATCTCCGCCTATGTGGGCGGCACTTGTGCCTGGAATGACTTCGGCATCCTGTACTATTTCTCTGGCTTCAGCGGCTACCTGTTGTTGGGACATTACCTGAAAGACCGCAACAAGCTTTCTGCACAGAAGACTGTCGTCTTGTCCTTGCTGCTTTTTGCCATAGGTTACGCCATCACCTTCTACGGTTTCCGAAGCATGACCGCCCGGCCGGACATCACGGAGCGGCAAATGGAACTGTTCTTCCTCTATTGTTCGCCCAACGTATGCCTGATGACAGTAGCCTGCTACCTGCTGGTGCAGAAAATACGCATCTCCTCCCCCATCCTTCTGTCCGCCTTGCGGAACATCACGCAATGCGGATTGGGCATCTATATGGTCCATTATTTCATCGTAGGATTGGGCTACCTGGCCATCGACCATATCGGCGTACCCCTGCCCGTCCGCATCCCGGCAACGGCACTGTTTGTATTTGCCGCATCCTGGGGCTTTGTCGCCTTATTTTATAAGGTATGGCCCAAAGCAGCCAAATGGGTCATGGGGTGACGGGACAATGAAATGCTGTGGTTATTTTCTGTAAAATGGGTATCATTATCTGTAAGGCAGATGGCTCATGGCTGACAAATCTTTCTTACCTTTGCAGGCGATATCATTCAAGCACTAACTACATTATTTCATACTTATGTTACGTAAAATAAGACTGACGCTGGCCATCCTGTTCTTTGCCTGCATCACGCTGCTGTTCCTCGATTTCACGGGGACCATCCATTTGTGGTTCGGCTGGATGGCGAAAATCCAATTCCTGCCGGCCGTGCTGGGCCTGAACCTCGGCATCGTCGCCTTGCTGGTGGTATTGACGCTCGTGCTGGGGCGTATGTATTGTTCTGTCATCTGCCCGCTGGGCGTGTTCCAGGACATAGTGTCATGGCTGAACGGGCGGCGCGGCAAGAAGAAGAAATTCCGCTTCTCCTATTCCCCTGCCCTGTCATGGCTACGCTATGCGATGCTGGGCGTGTTCATTGTCGCCCTGGTGGCAGGCTTCGGCTCGGTGGTCGCCCTGCTGGCTCCCTATAGTTCCTACGGTCGCATCGCCTCCAATTTCTTCGCACCCGTCTACCGCTGGGGCAACAACCTCTTGGCTTACCTGGCCGAGCGGGCGGACAGCTATGCCTTCTATGAAACGGACGTATGGCTGAAGAGCTTACCTACTTTCCTCATTGCCTTGGCCACGCTGGTAGTCATCATCATCCTGGCTTGGCGTAACGGACGCACATACTGCAACACCATTTGCCCGGTGGGCACGGTGTTGGGCTTCCTCTCCAAGTATGCCCTGTTCCGCATCACGATTGATGCCGACAAGTGCAATGCCTGTGGCCTCTGCTCGCGCAAGTGTAAGGCGGCCTGCATCAATGGCAAGACACACGAGGTGGACTACAGCCGTTGCGTGGCGTGCATGGACTGCATCGACACGTGTGCGCACGATGCTATCCACTACCGGTTGGCTTCACGCCTCCCCAAGGAATCGCCCGGCAACAAGACGCAACCGGATTCTCCTGCAGGGCAGAATGCCGAAGGAGCCTCCCGCCGCAGTTTCCTGACCGCCACCGCTCTGTTGGCCACCTCCGCCTTGCTTGAGGCACAGGAGAAGAAAGTGGATGGCGGCTTGGCCACTATCAAGGACAAGAAAATCCCCAACCGCCTGACGCCCATCTTGCCACCGGGAGCACGGAGCGCCCGACACTTTGCCCAGCACTGCACGGGTTGCCAGCTCTGCGTGTCCGCCTGTCCCAACAATGTGTTGCGCCCCAGCACGGATCTGATGAAGCTGATGCAGCCGGAAATGTCCTACGAGCGGGGTTATTGCCGTCCGGAGTGCTCGCGTTGTGCTGAAGTGTGTCCCACGGATGCCATCCACCTGACCGACCTGGCTGAGAAATCGGCCACGCAAGTCGGCCACGCCGTATGGGTGAGGCAGAACTGTATCGTTCTGACCGATGACGTGGAATGCGGCAACTGCGCCCGCCACTGCCCGACAGGCGCCATACAGATGATTCCGCTCCAGGGGCATCACCGCCACCGCCACAAAGGCGGACGCGAAGACGGGGAGCAGGATAAGCCCCGGATGATTCCGGCGGTCAACGTCGAGCGGTGCATCGGTTGCGGCGCGTGCGAGAATCTCTGTCCTGCACGGCCTTTCAGTGCCATCTATGTGGAAGGGCACGAGGTTCAGCGCACGATTTGATTAGAATTGGAAATAGATGAACGGCTGAATGTCCGCGCTCTTCATCTGAATGACCACATACACCAAAAGCACCAACAAGGCCGCCTTCCCCACCAGCGGGAGGGCGGTCGTTCTTTTGATGGCAGCCTGTTCCCAGCGCTCCGGCAGGAAGTGGAGCACGAAGCCGAGAACCATCAGCAGGCAGACTTCCCCATAACCGGCCAGCCATTGCGGAAGCAGCTCGGGATGGAAGTCCGTAAATATTTGCCGCAACATCGCCACGGCACCGGAGAAATCAGAATGGCGGAAGAATATCCAGCAGAAGCAAACGAAATGGAAAGTGACCAGCACGCCCAGCACCCGGCGGAAGCCCCTGCTTTGCCAACCCTTGGGACGTCCGACCAGTTGCATCCAGAACTTGTGCATGGCCAAGGCCACGCCGTGCAACATCCCCCACAAGACAAAATTCCACGAGGCCCCATGCCACAGGCCGCCCAGGAACATCGTGATAATCAAATTGAGGTATTGGCGCAACTTCCCTTTTCGGTTTCCACCCAACGAGATGTAGAGATAATCGCGTAACCAAGTGGACAGGGAAATATGCCAACGCCGCCAGAACTCCGTGACCGAAGCCGACTGATAGGGCGAACGGAAGTTTTCATTGAAATGGAAGCCCAACAAGAGGGCCAAGCCGATGGCCATGTCGCTATATCCGGAGAAGTCGCAATAAATCTGCAGGGCATAGCCGTACACACCGAGCAGGTTCTCCAAACCGGAATAGAGGGTCGGATTGTCGAACACACGCTCCACGAAATTGATGCTGATATAGTCCGAAATGACCGCCTTCTTGAACAGCCCGCAAAAGATGAGGAACACGCCGCGCCCGAACATCTCGCGCGACACAAAGAGCGGACGGCGTATCTGGGGCAGGAAGTCGCGGGCACGGACGATAGGTCCCGCCACCAGTTGCGGGAAGAAGGAAACATAGAACGCATAATCCAGCAGGCAAGTGAGCGGCTTGACCTGACCGCGGTACACATCCAGCGTATAGCTCAGCGACTGGAAGGTGAAGAAAGAGATGCCCACGGGCAGGAAGATGTCTAACGTCATGAAGGTGCCTCCCGTCAGCGAAGCCCAACACTCGCCCAGGAAGTTGGTGTACTTGAAATAGCAGAGCAATCCCAAGTTGACCGCCAGGCTGAGCGTCACCCAGGCTTTGCGCTTCCACGACGTCAAGCACTGGTCCATCCGGCGGGCAATCAGGAAGTCGCTGACCGTGACCAAGGCGAGCAGGAAGAGATACACGCCGCTGCTCTTGTAATAAAAATAGTAGGAAAATGCCGTGACGAAGAGCAACCGCGCCGTTGTGCGCCGCCTGAGCAGCAGATAAGCCCCCGCAAAGGCGGCAAACAGCCACAGGAACAGCCCACTGCTGAAGATGAGCGGCGCCTGCGGGTCGTACACGAAGACATCGGGCAGGCGGGCGGGGTCTATGTTCCAATCACTCCAACTCATAGGCACGCCGTTTGTCCGATTGTTCCTTGCCGTGCGAAAGTGCCTCGTAGAGCAAGTCCGCCAAGTATTTCCCTCCCAAGAAATTGATGTGGGCATAATCGCGGTTGGCCATCGGCGGATTCTCCTCCGCCAATCGGGCCATGCTGCCCTCGCCTCCCATGGCCTCGAAGAGGTTCCAGAAAGCGATGCCGTTGTCTGCCGCGAGGCGTTGTTGCCAGGCCACCAAATGCTTGATGCCCGGCATGGTGCGCACACGGCCTTCCTCGTCGCGATGGTCGCGGTCGCCTACACCTATTAATAATATGGAAGCCTTTGGGAAGGCGGCCTTTAGCCGAGAGATTGCCGTGGACATTCCCTCGGCATACCGGCTGTAGTCGCGTCCATAATCTGTGGCCACGTTCAATCCGTATTGCAGGACGATGAGGTCGTAGGGACGCACTTCGCCGAAAGCGTGCAAGGTTTCCTCGGAAATAGTCCGGATAGACAGACCCGAAGAGCCGCGCAACGACAGGTTATCCAAAGCAATGCCCCGCACATCGTCCATGAAGAGTCCATAAAAGACAGTAGCCCTATCGGCGTGCTCCACCTTCCAGCGCACCCGCCCCCAATGACCTTCCACCACCGCCATCTGCAAGCGGTCCGAAGGTGCAAAGGCACGCTTCAGCGTTTTCTCTCCATTCAGGCGCACGGCCAAATACAAGGGACTGCCATTGGCAAACAGGATGCCTGCCCGGCGGCACGTGTCCAGCCTGGGCGCATAGTCCGAACGCCCCCGCAACTCAACGTATGCGCCGGGGAGTGGCTCGAAGTAGCGTCCCGACAAGCCTTGACGGCTGCGGTCGAAACCGATGCTGTCCGTCCAGGCGTGGCTCTCCCATCCGCCAAAGGCATGGTAAACCGTCCGGCGGAAATAGGTTATCGGGGAAGTGATGTCCACATAGCCCACTCCGCAACCGCCATACCGTTCCTGCAGACGGGCGCGGAGATCTGCCGTCAGAATATCTCCTTCCACAAAGGAATCGCCAAACCATGCGATGCGCACCGGACGTTGTGTGGCTTCGTCCAATGCCCGATAGAAGTTTTCCATCCCGCGCCCGGTACTGTCACCGTAATCCTCGATACAGGTCATGCCCGGCGGACAGGTGTCTACAAAGATTGGCTTCGGAGGAGGCAAGATGGCAAAGAATGTGTCGGACTGCAAGGGGGGGAGCGGTCGTACATCGGCCAACAAGTCCACGCGCCTCATCCAATGCCCGCCGACTTCCCAACGGGGCAGGAAGTGCAGCAGCAACAAGACGACCAAAACAATGATGGCCAATAGGGCGGTATGTGGCAAGAAATTCTTCTCCATAGTCAATGGCACAAAGATAGGGAATAAATGGAAACGACACTATTTTATATGTGATTGATTTGCCAGCTTCACACAAAATCCGTACTTTAGCCAACAAATTCCAAAGTTCATTTCAAAAAGGGAAAAACATGAACAAGAAGCTTCTGACAGGATTGTATGCCACACTGCTGCTTGCCTTGCCATGCACGGCCCAGCAAATCGTGTACGGCAGCGCCAAGGCATTGGCCGAGGAGCGTGGTGACACCGTGACCACCCTGCGCGTGGAACGCCGCACGCTGAACCAGCTCTACCTGATGGGCGGAGCAGAGTATCGCATCGAATCGTACGGCAACCCAAGCCTCAGCCGGTATCTGCGCAAGCGTTGCTACGCCGTCCGCATAGATACGGGCCTCTACGTCAACTGCCGCAAGATGCGCTACCACCGTTACCGCCTGGGCGGATGGTATGCTCCGGCCTTGGAAAGAAAGGGGCGCATATTCTATAGGGCACAACCCGTGGGCCAGAAGGCCACCGAAACGCTGACACCGGACGATGCACAGAAACTGCGCGGCGAGGTGGGCGACGCCATCCAGGCATCCGGCCTGGTGGACAAGCGCGTCTACTACGAGCTGGACTTGGAGACGGGCCGCTCCGCCTTCGTGGACAAGGAACGGATGCTGGAACTGCTGTCCGGACAGCTTGCCCTGCTGGAAGAGTTCAAAAAGGAAACTAACGAATCGGCAGAGGTGATAGGGAAATACCTGCGCCAACTGAAATAACAGCAATATGACTATTTGCCAAAATAATCCCGGTACCTATTGCAGATATCGGGATTATTTTTTATCTTGCGGCTCAATTACCAACGTCTTCATGACAAAATGTAACCGAGCCCATGAAAATGACCCTTAGCAACCAACTGCCCCCCTGCCCCGCCTTCGTGGAAGGCATCCGGCGGGCTCCCGACCGTGGCTATACCCTCGACCCGGCGCAGACCGCCACGGCCCTGAAGAACGCCCTGCGCTACATCCCCAACGAACTGCACGAACAGCTGGCTCCCGAGTTCCTTGAAGAACTCCGCACGCGGGGCCGCATCTACGGCTACCGCTTCCGCCCGGAAGGCGACCTCAAGGCGAAACCCATCGAACAGTACCAAGGCAAGTGCATCGAAGGCAAGGCCTTCCAGGTGATGATAGACAATAACCTGGCCTTCGACGTCGCCCTCTATCCCTACGAGCTGGTGACTTACGGAGAGACGGGCCAGGTCTGCCAGAATTGGATGCAGTACCGCCTGATCAAGATGTATCTCGAAGAACTGACGCAAGACCAGACCCTGGTCGTGGAGAGCGGACACCCGCTCGGCCTCTTCCGTTCCCATCCCGACGCGCCGCGCGTCATCATCACCAATGCCCTGATGGTGGGCCTCTATGACAACCAGCAGGACTGGCACACGGCCATGCAGCTGGGCGTGGCCAACTACGGACAGATGACCGCCGGCGGCTGGATGTACATAGGCCCGCAAGGCATCGTGCACGGCACGTTCAACACCCTGCTCAATGCCGGACGCCTCAAGCTGGGCATCCCGCAAGACGGCAACCTGCGCGGCCGCCTGTTCATCTCCTCCGGCCTGGGCGGCATGAGCGGCGCGCAACCCAAGGCGGCGGAGATGGCGGGCGCGGCGGCCATCATAGCCGAAGTGGACTACTCGCGCATCGGGACACGCCTCCGCCAAGGATGGGTGGGGAGCGTGACGGACAGCATCGGCGAGGCATTCGACCGGGCACACGAAGCCATGCGCGAAGGCAAGCCCCTGTCCATCGCCTACCACGGCAACATCGTGGACTTGCTGGAACACGCCGTCAAGGAAAACATCCCCATCGACCTGCTGTCCGACCAGACCTCGTGCCATGCGGTGTACGAGGGCGGGTATTGCCCGGTGGCGCTCACCTTTGAACAACGCACGGAGATGCTGCACACCGACCCGCACCGCTTCCGCACCCTGGTGGACGAGAGCCTGCGCCGCCACTTCCACGCCATCCGCACGCTGGTGGAGCGCGGCACCTACTTCTTCGACTACGGCAATTCCTTCCTGAAGGCCGTCTACGATGCAGGCAATACGGACATTGCCCGCGACGGCGACCCCAAGAACGGCTTCATCTTCCCCAGCTACGTGGAAGACATCATGGGCCCCGAACTCTTCGACTACGGTTACGGCCCCTTCCGTTGGGTATGCCTCAGCGGCAAGCACGAGGACCTGGTGAAGACCGACCAAGCCGCCATGGCCTGCATCGACCCCAACCGCCGCGGACAGGACCGCGACAACTACAACTGGATACGCGATGCGGAGAAGAACAACCTCGTGGTCGGCACCCAGGCACGCATCCTGTATCAAGACGCCGAAGGACGCCTGCGCATCGCCTTGAAGTTCAACGAAATGGTGCGCCGGGGCGAGGTAGGCCCCATCATGCTGGGCCGCGACCACCACGACGTGAGCGGCACGGACTCCCCTTTCCGCGAGACGGCCAACATCAAGGACGGCAGCAACATGATGGCCGACATGGCCGTGCAGTGCTTTGCCGGCAACTGCGCAAGAGGTATGAGCC
>CALNEX010000066.1 GCA_939791845.1 uncultured Mediterranea sp.
CTCTTTTATATCCCAAGAAGAAGGTTATCTATTAACTTGCGAAACTTGAATCATTATATTTGCCGCATGAAGCATACGTCCCGACATTTGCGCTATGTCGAAGTCCTCATCCACGTCATTGGCTGGGGCATCGTCTTCGGTTTTCCCCTCTTGATGATGAACCGCAGCGGGTTCAACATCACGTGGGGGGAATACCTGAGCCACGGGTGTGTTGTGCCGCTGTCGTTCCTGGTGGTCTTCTACGTCAACTATCTCCTGCTCATCCCGCGGTTGCTTTTCACGGGACGGACGCGGCAGTACATCCTGTACAATGTGCTGCTCATAGCGGCGGTGCTGCTGGGCGCACACGCCTGGCAGGAGTATGCGTTCCGCTTCAGCCAGCTCGGCCAGCCCCGCGAACCGCGCCACATGGGTCCGCCCCGCTGGCTCTTCACGGCACGCGATGCCTTCTCCATGGTGCTCACCGTGGGACTGAGCGCGGCCATCCGCCTCAGCCGCCGCTGGGTGCAGATAGAAGATGCCCGCCGCCAGGCCGAACAGAGCCGCACGGAAGCCGAACTCAAAAACCTGCGCAGCCAGCTGAACCCGCACTTCCTGCTGAACACGCTGAACAACATCTACGCCCTCATCGCCTTCGACGCGGACAAGGCGCAGGCCGCCGTGCAGGAACTGAGCTGCCTGCTCCGCCACGTCCTCTACGAGAACCAGCAGCAGACGGTCACGCTGGACAAGGAGATGGACTTCAACCGCAACTACATCGAACTGATGCGCATCCGCCTGGCGAAGAACGTCAGCGTGGAGACGCGCTTCGACATCCCGCCCGACAGCCGCACGCCCATCGCGCCCCTCATCTTCATCTCGCTGATAGAGAACGCCTTCAAGCACGGCATATCGCCAACGGAGCCGAGCTTCATCCGCATCCTGTTCAGCGAGGAGAACGGCGAAATCCGCTGTGACATCACCAACAGCCATCACCCCAAGTCGCAGGCGGACAAGAGCGGCAGCGGCATCGGCCTGGAACAGGTCCGGAAGCGGCTGGAGTTGTCCTACCCCGGACGCTACACCTGGCAGCAGGGTGTCAGCGCGGACAAGAAAGAGTATCGTTCGGTATTAACCATACAAACCCAAGAGAAGCCATGAAATGTGTCATCGTAGACGACGAGCCCCTGGCGCTGGACCTGCTGGAAAGCTATGTCCGGAAAACGCCTTTCCTGGAACTGGCAGGCAAGTACTCCAGCGCCGTGCAGGCCATGAAGGAACTGGCCGGTCATCCGGCGGACCTGATATTCCTCGACATCCAGATGCCCGAGCTGAACGGCCTGGAGTTCTCCAAGATGCTGCCGCCGGACACGCGCATCGTCTTCACCACCGCCTTCGACCAATACGCCCTGGACGGCTACAAGGTCAACGCCTTGGACTATCTGCTGAAGCCCATCTCCTACGTGGACTTCCTGCACGCCGCCGACAAGGCCCTGCACTGGTTCGAGCGGATGCAGTCCTCCCCCCGCAAGGAGGAAGAGATAGACAGCATCTTCGTGAAGAGCGAGTACAAGCTGGTGCAGATAGAGCTGCGGAATGTCCTCTACGTGGAAGGGCTGAAGGATTACATCAAGATTTACGAGGAAGACAATCCCAAGCCCGTCCTCTCCCTGATGAGCATGAAGGCCATGGAAGACCTCCTGCCCGCATCGCAGTTCATGCGCGTCCACCGCTCCTACATCGTACGGAAGGACAAAATCCGCGTCATAGACCGCGGCCGAATCGTCTTCGGCAAGACGTACATCCCCATCAGCGACAGCTACAAGCAGGCATTCCAGGAATACTTGGACAAACGAAGCTGACCCCGCCAGCAGCCCTTAACAGACGAAAGCCAACCGGACCCGCAACGGGTCGGCTGGCTTTCGTTATTCCATGGACAAGGGATTGCCCCCCTCAATCACCAAAAACGGTTCTTGGCCGGATTGTACTCAAAACCCACGGTCTTGAGCTTCCGCACAATGTCATCCTTCTCCACGTTCAAGTCCTCGCAGAGGGCATCCAGCGAAGCATAAGAATCACGCAACTTCATGTTGATGAAACTGTAGAGCATCATCGGTTCTTCGGGTAAATTCATAGTCACAATCTTTTAATTCCTTAAAAACTAATACCGCTGCAAAAGTAGGGAATTACCCGATACGCCGTCTTGACCTATGTCAAATAAAACACGGAACTATCCTCTGGAACGCTGGCTGACAATGACATAAATGACAATGGGCGCGCCGATGAGGGGCGTCACGGCATTCAGGGGAATCAGCCCCGCCTCGCCGGGCAGCAGGCAGGCCAGGTTGCACGCCAAGGCCACCACCGCCCCCGCCAGCATCGCGGCGGGCAGCAGGACCCGGTGGTTGGCCGTCCCCAGCAGCAGGCGGGCCATGTGCGGCACGGCCAGGTCAATGAACAGGATGGGACCACAGAAGGCCGTGGTCACCGCCGTCAGGACACCTACCACCACCAGCAGCAGGTTCCGCACCCGGCGGACCTGCACGCCCAGATTCGCGGCATAGCGTTCGCCCAGCAACAGGGCATTGAGCGGCTTTATCAAGAGCAAGGCACCCGCCAGCCCCGACAACACGACCGCTGCAAAGGCCGGCAGCTGCCTCAGGGACACACCGCCGAAGTTGCCCATCCCCCAGACCATATAGGACTGCACGCCCTCGGCCGTCGAGAGGAAATTGAGCAACGAAACCACGGACGAGGCCAGATAGCCCACCATCAGCCCGATGATGAGCAGCATCACATTGCTCCGGACCAGCGTGGAGAAGAACAGGATGAGCGCCATCACCGCCATGGCCCCGACAAACGCCCCCGCCAGCACGGAGAAGAAACCGGACAGGCTGAAGCCCGCCGCCGCAATGCCGCCGCCCAGCCACAGCATCACCACCGCCACGCCCAAGCCCGCACCGGAATTGACGCCCAGCACGGAGGCGCCGGCCAGCGGATTGCGGAAGGCCGTCTGCAAAAGCAAGCCGCACGCGGACAGCGCACTGCCCGCCAACAAGGCCGTCACGGCCTGGGGCAGACGTGCCTCCCACACGATATAACGCCAGCTTTCGCTACCGGCATCCTTCCCCAGCAGGATGCGGAACACATCCCCCGCAGGGATGGACACGGAGCCCACGAGCAGATTGGCCGCGAAAAGCAGCAACATCAGCACGCCCAGCAAGAGGATATGTCGGCCTGTCCTGTTCATCTCATTCGTCTTTCAGCTTGCAAAAGTAACGCAATCCGCCCAAACCGCCCAACTCCGGATGCAGAATCTGTATCAGGTCGGAGAGGAGATAGTCCGGATGGAAGGGAGTTTCCTCGTAATAATTCACGCGGGCGGTATTGCAGCCGTAGATGTTGCGCTGCCTGAACGCCTTGAACCCGGCATAGCCGGCATAGTCGGCCCGCAGCCCGGCATAGGTCAGGTCACTGTCGCGGTTGTACTTGATGAGCCACACATCGGCCTCGTGCGCCCGGTCGAACACCGTCTCGAAGGACAGCGGCCGGGAACCGCTGGTATCCTCGTCGGCAAAAACGTACCGCCCGCAGGCATCGGCATAGAGCCGCCCCATCGGGCTGCGTCCTCCCGGCACGTACCACACCGAACCGTACTTCAGGTCACCGAACACGGACAATGACACGGAAGAAAACATCGCCCGGGCCTTCAAGCGTTCATAACGCTCCTCCACCCCGGCAAACAGACTGTCGGCCCGGCCGGCCACGCCGAACAGGCGGCCGTAGAAGCGCATCCATTCGGCACGTCCCAGGGCGGAAGTCTCCAGGTAGTCGGCACACTCCACCAAGGGGATGTCCAGCCGGCCGATGCGCCCGTAGCCGTTATTGTCCTGGAAGGGCGAGAGCAGGATGGCATCGGGGTGCAGCTGGATGATGCGCTCGATGTCGGGATTCATCCCGTTGCCGCAATCCACGATTTCACCCCGGGCATGACGTTCCACCACCTGGGGCAGGTTGATGTAGCGCAAGTCGCACACGCCCCCGATGGCATCGGCCACGCCCAGGTCCGCCAGCAGCCCGCAATGCACGGACGAGTAGACCAGCGACCGGGCGAGAGGCGTGCGCACCACCGTGCCCTCCGGCAGGTTGTCCGGCAAAGGCTTGCCCTTGGGCACCAGCACGTAGGTGTGCAACGTCTTCAGCGTGTCCCAGGGGTTGCGCAAGGCAGCCAGGGTATAGTCCGGATATTCCACCACGGTCAGGTTCTCGGCGTGGCGCAAAGATAACGTGTCGCCCCCGGACAAAGCCAAAGAGGCTTTGCCCCTGCCGCCACAGGCGACGAGGAACAAAGCCCAACCTACCATTACAAATAAACAATAACTATGTCGCATTTCGTGTGTTTAGTCCATGAATATGGCCGTCTTCGGATTTTGCCCTCCGCCATCGAACTTCTCAACAAAAGTCCCGTCATTTCTGAAACGGTAAACATTTCCGTTTTGGTTGCTATGACCGGTGGTTCCGATGTAGATATCCCCATTGTCATCGTTCACTTCTATCATATAGACAACTTCCGTGGCCAACTCTTGAGGAGCATCCTTCAGGAAAGACGTTTCATCCTTGGCATTCGTGTTTACGTTGTACGTGTAGAAGGTATTGTTGGCAGATGTTTCAGGCCAATTGGAATAATCCACGCGCGAATCCACCACATACAACATGTTGCCATTGGCAGCCACGTGCGAGGCATACCCCAGTTCCGTGACCCGGTTGTCTTGCTGCGGTTCTATCAACTGCAACACATACTGCTCCCGGCTGTAATCCCAGGATATCAGACACACATGGTCGTCTTCCTCCAATAGCATATTGGGATTTTGCACGACCTTCAATGTGTCGGCCAACGTAAACGTGCGCAGGTCCACCACAAACACATCTGTATTATACACATACTGGCCGTCCGGAGTGACCGTATAGGAGTTTGCCACATAAAGCCGCCCATCCTCGATGGCCACCCCTTCCAGGTTGGATCCCAAACCGGTCAGCTTGTTTTCCACCTGCAAGGTATTGGCATTAATCTTGGCCACAACCCCTCCATAAAAGGAAGCGTAGATGTAACCATCCTCGGCCGCCATATAACGGATGCCCCCCGACAAGTCTGCATCATCCACAAAAGAGACACGGGCTTGTTCAACCCCTGCCGCATTCAGCTTTGCCAGGTAATTGGAACCGTAAACGGAGATATAGATGCAACCATCATACTCCAGCATGTCCTGGCCCGTATCACCCAGCGACGCACCATTATTCTGCAATTTGTAGATGTCCGAAATGAAATCCGCATCGCCATTCGGAGCATAAAATGCCAGTGTGGCATTGTTGTATCCCATCGTTCCTTCATTCAAGATATAGACCCGCTCGCGAGGCAAGGACACCGTGGAACCATTGTCATCCCACACCTCTCCATTGTCATCGTCACTACAAGAGACCAACATTGTCCCCAAAGCCAGCACACACAGGAGGCCATAAAACAAACTTCTTACTTTCATAAAACTTAATCAATTAAAGGGTTATAGTATTTATATTCATTACCAGACTGTTCAGAACTCCAAAGTACCCCCCAAGCGCCAAGAACGGCCAGGCATGGGATAATACTTGATGATGTCATACTGCTCGTCCGTCAGGTTTATCATTTCCACCTGAAGGGAAAGCTTGCAATGCTTGAAAGGGAACGAGCGGGACAAGGTGGCAGCATGCTCCAGATAGCCGTCTATGCGGTTTTCAGGAATATTCTGCGCCAAACAATAACGCTCGCTCACGCCCACCAGCGAATAGCCCACATGAAACCACGGGGTCTCCAGGATGGCTGACACATTGCCGCTGTGCACAGGCGTATAGGGCAGTTGCTCGCGATAATTCTTTGCCTCCGGGTCGGAGAGGTCTATGGCTTTCTGCCACGTATATCCACCGGATAACACAAGTTTCACCTTCCGGCCCAACGGAGTGGCCGTGGCCAATGTGGCATCTATTCCCGAAGCATGCACCGTGCCGAAGTTGGCCATGCGCCAGGCATAGGTGGTAGGAAAAGCCACGATTTTGTCCGTCACATCGTTGAAATAGCCATCCAATGTCACAGAAAAGTAGTCGAAGCACAACCACGACGACCGGCTCCACGCCACACCCAGATTGTATTCGTTCGCCTTCTCCGGCCGCAGGCTACGGTTGCCCATCCGGTAATAATACAAGTCATTGAAGGTGGGCATACGGAATGTGCTCTTATAAAGCAGACGTACAAAGAATTGTTCCTGCGGACAAGGTTGCCAGCTAAGGGAAGCCGAAGGGGCCAGACGGCTGAAATTGTCCGGGGCATCCCCCACCTTCACATGCTCACCCACATAGGTATACAACAGCGAAGCATTCAATGTCAACGCTCCTTGCCGGTAACGGCCATTCAGAGCCGACAACGAAGTATAACGCACGGGGAAAGGACAATCGGCCAGCGTGCTTTCCAGCTTGTTGACAAAGCCGTCTTGGGCCAATGAGAAAGACAAGCCTTCCAACGGACGATAAAGGGCCGTGGCGGACAGGTAATATTCATCCTGCCGGTGGGTGGTGCGGGTCACGCCGGTTTCATATTGCTTGCCACGGTCTTCCAAGCGATTCCAACCATAATTATATTTGGCTTGCGCCTGCAAACTCCATCGTTCATCAAAGTCCTTCTTATAACGGGCCTGCGCGAAACCATTCTTGTCCCAAAGTTTCTCATTGGAAATCGGGTTGTACAGCGTCACCGCGCCGGGCAGTCCCCGTTCCGAATAGTAATAATAGCCTTTCGCATCCAGTTCGCTCCCGTCAGCGAAGGTGTGATACACATTGGCCTCGCCTTGCCAGGAGTGGATGGCAGAATTGTTGCGCTTTTCCCGCGTGACATATTTCCCGTTGACCAGCGTGAAAGGATAATTGCCATCGGCGCGCATGAAGGTGCCGTCCACGGACAGACGGGTACGCCGGCCCAACTGTTGCCACCAACGCACGGAGGGAGTGACATAACCGAAGGAACCGCCCCGCATCCGTACCCGGAAAGCAGACGAACGGCCATCATCGAAATGCGGTTTTTCCGTCTCGATGCTCAACACGCCCGCCGAGGCATAATGGCGTGCCGTTTGCAGCAGGTCCTCCCCCTGCCCGATGCTCAAGGAAAGCATGGACACATTGTCCAACGAGAAGCGGCCGATGTCTATCTGTCCCGCCTGGCAGTTGCTGACCGTCACGCCATCATAGCTGACCGCCGTATGGGCAGCCCCCATGTTGCGCACAGACACGGTCTTCAGCCCGCCGATGCCGCCATAATCACGCACATTGGCCCCGGCAAAGCGTCGCACGGCATCCGCCATATTCTGAATGCCCAGTTGGCTGATGTCCTGCCCCGTCATTACCTGCACAGGGATGGCCGATGAAACCTTGTTGGTCAGGCGACGGGCCGTCACGGTCACTTCGTCAATGCGGTGCACCGTGTCCTCCGCCGCCACCTGGGCCACGGACGGATACGCCGTTATGCCAAAGAGACCGGCACAGCACAGCCGCGCCCACGTTCTTCTGCTCATAAACAATCCAAGACTGTTTAATATAAATAATAATGTGTTGCCGACCGCTTTCCTCGAACGGACGGTTTTTCGACTTCGTTTTGCAGGTCTTCTGACTCGCTCCCAAGGCATGTCGCCTTCCCGTTTCCCTTCGCGGAAAAACAGTGGCATAGCAGTGTCTTGACACGCCCTTTGGCAGGAACTCACAGCAGCGGGACTGTCCGGGATTTGCACCCGATTCCCTTTTCATCCGACGGCCCGGACGGACCGATGCGGAACAAAACGTGGCAAAGGTAGGACTTTCCGCCGAACGGTGCAAGCGTTTGCCTCATTTTTTTGCGCGGGCCTATTTTCCAAGGCCCATTCCCGTCCGGCGGTAATCCCTTGATATACACGGCTCAGGCGCAGGCACGCCCAAACACAGGCGCAGGTACGGCCAAGCGCGGGCGCAGGCACGAGCCAGCACGGGCGGCGGTACCGCGGCCCGCAGCCCGCAAAAAAGCCCGATTTTGATGCCCCGCGGATTAGGCTTTTTCACCGAAAACCCCTACTTTTGTACACCTAATCCCACAGAAATGATGAAAAGACTCTTAATCCTCTTATACGCAACGGCTTGCCTGGCTGGAACCGCCACGGCGCAAGCCCGCTTCACGTCGAACACCGAGGAACACCGCTTCGGGCAAATCGAGTGGAAGCATCCCGTCACGGCGGAATATGTCATCACCAACACGGGCGACTGCCCCCTGGTGCTGAGCGAGGTGGAACCCGACTGCGCCTGCGCCGTGGCCCAATGGACGCAGACGCCCATCGCTCCCGGCGAGAAAGGGACGGTCAGCGTGACCTTCGATGCCGAGGCGCTGGGGCATTTTTATAAATCGGTGGCCGTCTTCACCAACGCCGAGCCGCACGTAGTCTACCTGAGCCTCAGCGGCGAGGTGGTGCAGGAAATCAAGGACTTCACCCGCACGCATCCTTACGTCATCGGCGACATCCGCCTGAGCCTGGACGCCCTGGACTTCCCCGACGCACAACACGGCGAACGCCCCACCCTGACGCTGGGCGTGGCCAACCTCTCCACACAAGCCTACGAACCGGTGCTGATGCACCTGCCCCCCTACATCCAAGCCCAAGCCGAGCCTGCCGTGCTGCAACCCGGCGAGAAGGGGGGCATCCACCTGACCCTGGACACGGAACGCCTGACCGACCTGGGACTGACGCAGACCTCGGTCTACCTCTCCCGCTTCACGGGCGACAAGGTGGGCGAGGAAAACGAGTTGCCCCTCTCCGCCGTCCTCCTGCCCGACTTCTCCAGCCTGACGGAAACGGAGCGGGCCAACGCCCCCGCCGTCAGCCTCTCCGCGGACAAGATAGACCTGAGCGAGACCCTGGCCCGCAAGCGCAAGGCCAAGGCGGACGTGACGCTGACCAACACGGGCCATTCGCCCCTGCAAATCAGCAAGCTGCAGGTGTTCCACCCCGCCGTGGGCGTGCAGCTGAAGAAGAGCATCTTGCAACCCGGCGAATCGACCCGCCTGCGCATCACGGTCACCAAGCGGGGCATCGGCAAGCGGCGCCGCCACCTGCGCGTGCTGATGATCACCAACGACCCGGCACACCCCAAGGTGGAAATCAACATCACGGCAGCGCACCGCCCCTAATTCTTCATTCTTAATATTTAATCTATCATTAAAGCATGGAGCATCCCGAAAACAACGACACCTACAAAGGCCTGACCGTCAACGCAGGCATCGAGCAACCCGCGTCCGTCAATCCCTACCTAAAGCGCCGGCACAAGAAGCGCGAACTCTCCGTGGCCGACTATGTGGACGGCATCATCAAGGGCGACGTCACCATCCTCAGCCGGGCCGTCACGCT
The DNA here is from genome assembly GCA_939791845.1 of uncultured Mediterranea sp. Classification (GTDB taxonomy): domain Bacteria; phylum Bacteroidota; class Bacteroidia; order Bacteroidales; family Bacteroidaceae; genus Bacteroides. Next base: position 9,426 of record CALNEX010000066.1, read on the forward strand.
GGTGGAGAGCATCCTGCCCGAACACCAGGCCGTGGCGCAGGAAGTCATCGAGAAGTGCCTGCCCTACTCCGGCGCTTCCATCCGCGTGGGCATCAGCGGCGTGCCCGGCGCGGGCAAGAGCACCAGCATCGACGTCTTCGGGCTGCACGTGCTGGAGCAATACGGCGGCAAACTGGCCGTGCTGGCCATCGACCCCAGCAGCGAGCGCAGCAAGGGCAGCATCCTGGGCGACAAGACCCGCATGGAGAAGTTGGCCGTGCATCCCAAGTCGTTCATCCGCCCCAGCCCCTCGGCAGGCTCCTTAGGCGGCGTGGCCCGCAAGACGAGGGAGACCATCGTCCTCTGCGAGGCGGCGGGCTTCGACAAGATATTCGTGGAGACCGTGGGCGTAGGACAGAGCGAAACGGCCGTGCACAGCATGGTGGACTTCTTCCTGCTCATCCAACTGGCGGGCACGGGCGACGAACTGCAAGGCATCAAGCGCGGCATCATGGAGATGGCGGACGGCATCGTCATCAACAAGGCCGACG
>CALNEX010000067.1 GCA_939791845.1 uncultured Mediterranea sp.
TCCGTGAAATCCGCGTAATCCGCGCCAAAAAACGCCGATAAATTATCATTTAACAACCAATATGCCAAGAACATTAAAAATCGGAATCATCCAACAAGCCAACACGGCCGATATGCAGGCGAACCTGATGAACCTGGCACACAGCATCGAAGCCTGTGCCGCACACGGTGCCGAACTGGTCGTGCTGCAAGAGTTGCACAACACGCCCTATTTCTGCCAGACGGAGGACACGCGCCTCTTCGACCTGGCCGAACCTATCCCCGGCCCGTCCACGGGATTCTTCTCCGAACTGGCCGCCTCGCTGGGCATTGTGCTGGTCACCTCGCTGTTCGAGAAACGCGCGCCGGGACTGTATCACAACACCGCCGTGGTCTTCGAGAAAGACGGGAGCATCGCCGGCAAGTACCGCAAGATGCACATCCCCGACGACCCGGCCTATTACGAGAAATTCTACTTCACTCCCGGCGACCTGGGCTTCGAGCCTATACAAACGTCGGTAGGAAAGCTGGGCGTACTGGTATGCTGGGACCAGTGGTATCCCGAAGCAGCCCGCCTGATGGCACTCCGGGGCGCCGAAATCCTGATTTACCCCACGGCCATCGGTTGGGAAAGCACGGACACGGACGACGAGAAAGCCCGCCAACTCGGTGCATGGGTCATTGCCCAGCGTGCCCACGCCGTATCCAACGGCTTGCCCGTGGTCAGCGTGAACCGCGTGGGACACGAGCCTGACCCGTCGGGACAGACAAACGGCATCCTCTTTTGGGGAAACAGTTTCGTGGCAGGCCCGCAAGGAGAAATCCTGGCACAGGCCGACAATGACCGCCCGGAGAATCTGGTGGTCACGGTGGATATGGAACGCTCGGAGAACGTGCGTCGTTGGTGGCCCTTCCTGCGCGACCGGCGCATCGATGCCTACGAAGAACTGACCCGGCGCTTCAGGGATTAAACGTCAGCCGGCGGTTCATGACGAACTGCACACCGCCATAGACAAAAAGCCCGAGGAACTGGGCAAGGTATTCATTACACCCCAGCCCCTCTACCAGCAGGATAAGGAATAAGAATTGGGCCACGTAGGCCAATCCGAAAGCCAATGTGAAGAGCAGCACCTGACGCCAGGCGTTGCTCTTTTTTTGTGTGGGGAAAATCCAGTACTTCGACCAGACAAAATTGTGCGCCTGGGCTACGATATAGGCCGTCATGTTGGAGAGACGATAATTGACGTCTGCCACGTCCATCATCGCCCAGACAACAAATGCGGTGATCAGCGCATTGAGTGTGCCAATCACCGCAAAACGGAATATCCGGGTAGTCTCTTTCACGAGCCTGTCCTTGATTGATGCGAATTATTCCTTGACCACCAGCTTCAACTCGTCCAACTGCTTGGGTTCCAAGACAGAGGGAGCATCCAGCATGACGTCGCGCCCGCTGTTGTTCTTGGGGAAAGCGATGCAGTCGCGGATGCTGTCCAGACCGGCAAAGATGCTGACCCAACGGTCCAAGCCGTAGGCCAAACCGCCGTGGGGAGGCGCGCCGTACTTGAAGGCATTCATCAGGAAGCCGAACTGCTCTTGGGCACGCTCAGGGGTGAAGCCCAGGATTTCGAACATCTTGGCCTGGAGCTGCGAATCGTGGATACGGATGGAGCCGCCGCCCAGTTCGACACCGTTGCACACCATGTCGTAGGCATCGGCACGCACGGCTGCGGGGTCGGTGTCCAGCAAGGGAATGTCCTCGTCCTTGGGATGCGTGAAGGGATGGTGCATGGCCATCAGACGGTTCTCCTCGTCGCTCCACTCGAACATCGGGAAGTCCACCACCCACAGGAGGGCGAACTTGTTCTTGTCGCGCAAGCCCAACTGGTTGCCCATCTCCAAGCGAAGCTCGCAAAGCTGCTTGCGGGTCTTCATGGCGTCGTCGCCGCTCAGGATGAGGATGAGGTCGCCCTCCTTGGCGCCGAAAGCCTCCTTCATCTGCTGCAAGACCTCTTGCGGATAGAACTTGTCCACGCTGGACTTGACGTGTCCGTCGGCCTCCACACGGGCATAGACCAAGCCTTTGGCACCGATTTGAGGCTTCTTGACAAACTCGGTCAGGGTGTCTATCTGCTTGCGCGTATAGTGGGCGGCTCCCTCGGCACAGATGCCGCCGATGTAGGCTGCATTGTCGAAGACGGAGAAGCCGTGTCCTTTCATAATGTCCATCAGCTCGACGAACTTCATGCCGAAGCGCAAGTCAGGCTTGTCGCTGCCATAATACTTCATGGCCTCCGACCACGGCATACGCTGGAAAGGTTCTGTCAGCTCCACACCGCGGAGGGTCTTGAAGAGGTATTTCGCCATGCCCTCGAAGAGGTTGATGACATCGTCTTGCTCCACAAAGGACATTTCGCAGTCTATCTGCGTGAACTCCGGCTGACGGTCGGCACGCAAGTCCTCGTCGCGGAAGCACTTGGCTATCTGGAAGTAGCGGTCGAAGCCGGAGACCATCAGCAACTGCTTCAAAGTCTGCGGGCTTTGGGGAAGAGCGTAGAATTGTCCGGGATTCATGCGCGAAGGCACCACGAAATCGCGGGCACCCTCGGGGGTGGAGCCTACCAAGACGGGGGTTTCCACTTCGATGAAGCCTTGCTCGTCCAGGTACTTGCGCACCTCGATGGTCATCTTGTGGCGCAACTCCAGGTTCTTGCGCACGGCCGTGCGGCGCAGGTCGAGGTAGCGGTACTTCATGCGGATGTCGTCGCCGCCGTCCGTGTTGTCCTCAATGGTGAAAGGCGGGGTCAACGAGGTGTTGAGCACCTTCAGCGCGGACACGATGATTTCAATGTCGCCCGTAGGCAGGTTGGCGTTCTTGCTGAAGCGTTCGTTCACGGTGCCCGTCACTTGGATGACATATTCACGCCCCAAACGGTTGGCTTGTTCGCAAAGTTCGGCATCCACCTCCTCGTTGAAGACCAACTGGGTGATGCCGTAGCGGTCGCGCAGGTCTACGAACGTCATTCCGCCCATCTTGCGGGTGCGTTGCACCCATCCGGCCAGCGTAACCGTCTGATTTACATTTGTAATGCGGAGTTCTCCGCAAGTATGAGTTCTATACATATCTATAATAAGTATTTCGATTTCGGATAATGTCCGTGCAAAAGTACATAAAACCTGCAGACGAAGCACCAAAAGCGGACAAGTTTTTGTTCACAATGTTTCGCAAAGACTCATTCTCCGCCATGCTTTTCCCCCGGCTTTCCCAACCATTGTCCTTCCTTGCCCTTCAGGTCCTCGGCCAGGCGCAGGAAATAGGAGCGATTCAGTTGCTGGAGACCGTTGATGTAGTCCTGGGCGCGCTGCAGGACATTGGGCGAATCCTTCTCCGCGTCACGGGGCGTGATGACCCGCAAGCCATGCTTGACGATGTCCACCTCGATGTCCTCGCCCATCATCACGGGGTCTCCGTCATAATGCACCACCCCCGGACGGCGGCGATGAATCTTCAGTTTCTGACACCGGAAGGTCTTGATGCGACTGTTCTGGTCGATAGTCTTGTGGAAAAGCTGGTAGGCCAGCTGAGGCACGTCCAAGGCCGTGAAAGGCTCCAGGATGGTGACGTCCAGAAGGCCGTCGTCTACCGTGGCCTGGGGCGCGATGTAGGCATTGTTGCCATATTGCGAGGCATTGCCACAGGCTATCAGGAAAGCCTTGTAGCGGGCGGTGTATCCATCCATCTCCAGCTCGTAGGTCTGCGGGCGGTATTTCAGGCTGTCGAAGAGAGTCTTCTGCAGGTAGGTCAGCGGTCCCCTGCGCCCCGCCTTGGAGAACTGGAGGCTGACGAAGGCGTCGAAGCCCACGCCGCAGGTGCAGAAGAAGGGCGTCCCGTTAATGGTGCCATAGTCAATGGTCTCCACGTTCCCCTCATTGAGGATGCCGATGGCCCGGCGGGGATCCAGGGAAATCTGCAGGTGGCGCGCCAACCCGTTGCCCGAACCGCAGGGAATGATGCCCAGGGCCGTGCGGGTGTTCACCAGCGAGCGTGCTATCTCGTTGATGGTGCCGTCTCCACCCACGGCCACCACGGCAAAAGCCCCTTCCGCGGCCTCGCGGGCAGCAATCTCCACGGCATGGCCCGCATATTCGGTGCGCACAAACTTGGCTTCGTAGACATCCTTGTCCAGCTTGCGGTTCACCCCCTCCACAATCTGGCGCTTGTCCAGGATGCCGGAAATGGGGTTCACGATGAATGTAATCTGCTTCTTCTCGTCCATACGGGATACGCTTGTAATTTGCATTGCAAAAATACTACAAATCCCGGAAACCGGAAATTTTCCCGTCTTTTATATCGCATCCGAAACTTTTTTGGGAAGAAAATGAAAGACATACCGACATTAATTGCTATCTTTGCGGCCTGAACTCGATTTCTTTCAGAAGTCCGGAAGCGGAGGGATGACTTCCCGCCCCTTGACTTCCGAAATAACATGCGATTAAGAAATACAACTAATATATCAATGGGTTTATTAAAAGACAAGTTTGCAAAATACGATGTGCCACAACAGTTTATGGCCAAAGGCGTATATCCCTATTTCCGTACGATAGACAGCCATCAGGACACGGAGGTGATGATGGACGGACGGAAAGTCCTGATGTTCGGCTCGAACGCCTACATGGGGCTGACGTATGACAAGCGAATCATCGAGGCTGCCAAGGCCGCCACGGACAAATACGGCACCGGTTGCGCCGGCTCGCGCCTGCTGAACGGCACGCTGGACATCCACGTCGAACTGGAAAAGGAACTGGCCGAGTTTGTCGGCAAGGACGACGCCTTGTGCTTCTCCACAGGCTTCACCGTGAACGAGGGTGTCATCCCCCAGCTGGCAGGACGCGGCGACTACATCATCTGCGATGACCGCGACCACGCCTCCATCGTGGACGGACGCCGCCTGTCTTTCGCCACCCAACTGAAATACAAGCACAACGACATGGAGGCCCTGGAGAAAGAACTCCAGCGTTGCGAGCCGGACGCCGTGAAGCTCATCGTGGTGGACAGCGTATTCTCCATGGAAGGCGACCTGGCCAACCTGCCCGAGATTGTCCGCCTGAAGAAGAAATACAACGCCAGCATCTACGTGGACGAGGCACACGGCATCGGCGTCTTCGGACGCGAAGGCCGCGGCGTGTGCGACCACTTCGGCGTGACGGACGATGTGGACCTCATCATGGGCACCTTCAGCAAGTCACTGGCCAGCATTGGCGGCTTCGTGGCCGGCGACAAGGAGGTCATCAACTGGCTGCGCCACAACGCCCGCTCCTACATTTTCCAGGCCAGCAACACCCCTGCCGCCACCGCGGCCGCCCGCGAGGCCATCCGCATCATCCGCACGGAGCCGGAGCGCATCAAGCGCCTGTGGGACGTGACCAACTATGCCCTGAAACGCTTCCGCGAGGCGGGATTCGAAATCGGTGAGACCGAGTCGCCCATCATCCCCCTCTACGTGCGCGACACGGACAAGACTTTCACCGTCACCAAGCTGGCTTTCGACGAAGGCATCTTCATCAACCCCGTCATACCGCCTGCCTGCGCCCCGCAGGACACCTTGGTGCGCGTAGCCCTCATGGCCACCCATACCAAGGAGCAGGTGGACTATGCCGTGGAGAAGCTGACCAAATGCTTCCGACAGCTGGACATCATCAAGTGACACACGAGTTTTCCTATCAGATTTTATACCCCTGTCTGGATTTGTTCTTGGCAGGGGATTTTTTCATTCCTGCATAATGGCCCGCAAGCGTGCCATTTCTGTAATCCGGGTCAAAGCATCCGTAATCCATCTACATCTGTTTTCCGGAAAAACGCGTATATTTGCAAAGGGAAAATAGGAATTTAATTTAGCGATTAGGGTTTAGTGATGAGTGATTAGTACACTGCTACCGAACGCCTTGCTAATCACTAATCGCTAAACACTAAACACTGCTAAATTATCATTTAACAGAATGAACGATATGCAACTGATTAAAGACCAAATCTTCGGAGGCGAACGCCCCTTGTTTGCCTCGCATGACATCCACCTGGACAATGTCACCATCACGGCCGGCGAGTCGGCCATCAAAGAGTGCAGCAACATCGTGGCCACGAATTGCCGCTTCGAGGGCAACTATCCCTTCTGGCACGTGCACGGCTTCACCATACAAGACTGCTACTTTGCTGTGGGCGGACGCTCGGCCCTGTGGTACTCCGACCACCTGGTGATGAAGGACACCGTCATCGACGCCCCCAAGATGTTCCGCGAGATGAACGACATCGAGATAGAGAACGTGCAGATGAACGATGCCGATGAAGTCTTCTGGCGCTGCGAACGCCTGAACATCCGCAACCTTACGTTGCACGATGGCACCTACCCCTTCATGTTCAGCCGAAATATCTACGTGGACGGATTGGTGAGTGACAGCAAGTATGTCTTCCAATACGTGAAGGACGTGGAAATCCATCATGCGAAAATCACGACCAAGGATGCCTTCTGGGAAGTGGAAAACGTCACCATCTATGACTCCGAGCTGAACGGGGAGTATCTGGGCTGGCACTCACGAAACCTGCGGCTGGTGAATTGCCACATCTCCGGCGAGCAACCTCTGTGCTATGCACACGACCTGGTGTTGGAGAACTGCACCTTCGACCCCGCATGCGACCGCGCCTTCGAGTACAGCACCCTGCAGGCCGACATCCGCGGAGCCATCACCAACATCAAGAACCCCACATCGGGCCACATCGTGGCGGACAGCATCGGGTCGGTGACGCTGGACGAGAACATCCGGAAGCCGGGAAATTGCGTGATAGAGACAAGGAATTGATAAAATCACACCCCATACGCCCTGTTTCCTTACGGATAATCACTTTTCACTCACTTTTTTCTTCAATTTGTTTGTTTATTCTAAAAAAGCACTTACCTTTGCAGCAAATAAAAGAAAAAGCAAGAAACGTATGATGAACCTACATACATCCGTCAACCTGGCAGTCCTGCACATTATTCGCGTCGTGGTCGTGGCATCAAGAGCGTGAGAAAGGACGTGTATGTATGTTCATACTTGAATGATAAAACAAGACAGAGCCTTTCTCACTGACGTGGGGAAGGCTTTTTTGATGAAAAGAAGGAGACTGAAGACATGAAACATCCATTACGTAGCGCCACGAGCACACAAGGACGCCGCATGGCTGGTGCACGTGCCCTTTGGGTGGCCAACGGCATGAAGAAAGAACAGATGGGGCAGCCCGTCATTGCCATTGTCAATTCGTTCACCCAGTTTGTGCCGGGACACGTACACCTGCACGAAATCGGGCAGTATGTGAAGAAGGAAATAGAAGAGCTGGGTTGCTTTGCCGCCGAGTTCAATACCATCGCCATCGACGACGGTATCGCCATGGGGCATGACGGCATGCTTTACTCCTTGCCGTCGCGCGACCTCATTGCCGATAGTGTGGAGTATATGGTGAATGCCCACAAGGCCGATGCCATGGTGTGCATCAGCAATTGCGACAAGATTACGCCGGGTATGCTCATGGCAGCCATGCGGCTCAATATCCCCACTGTATTCGTCTCCGGCGGCCCTATGGAGGCTGGCGAATGGAACGGACGGCATTGGGACTTGATAGACACCATGATACAATCCGCCGACGAGAGTGTGAGCGATGCCGACGTGGCCCAAATCGAACAACACGCCTGCCCCACGTGCGGATGCTGTTCGGGTATGTTCACCGCCAACTCCATGAACTGCCTGAACGAAGCCATCGGCCTGGCCCTGCCCGGCAACGGCACCATTGTGGCCACGCACGAGAACCGCACGCTGCTTTTCAAGGATGCCGCCCGCCTCATCGTGGAGAATGCGCGGAGGTATTATGAAGAAGGCGACGAGAGCGTCCTTCCGCGAAACATTGCCACGCGCAAAGCATTCCTGAACGCCATGACCTTGGACATCGCCATGGGAGGCTCCACCAACACCGTGCTCCACTTGCTGGCCATTGCCCACGAGGCGGAGGTGGACTTCAAGATGGAGGACATCGACCAACTCTCCCGCCAAACGCCCTGCCTGTGCAAGGTGGCACCCAACACGCAGAAGTACCATGTGCAAGACGTCAACCGCGCCGGAGGCATCGTGGCCATCATGAACGAACTGGCTAAAGGCGGATTGGTGGATACGTCGGTGAAGCGTGTGGATGGCCTGACTTTGGCCGAAGAGATTGACCAATATTGCATCACCAGCCCCCATGTCTGCCAGGAGGCTTTGAAGAAATACACTTCTGCCCCGGGCAGGAAATTCAACCTGAAGCTGGGTTCGCAAGCCAATTATTACAAGGAATTGGATACCGACCGCGCCAACGGCTGCATCCGCGACTTGGAGCACGCCTACAGCAAGGACGGAGGCCTGGCCGTATTGAAAGGCAACATCGCCCAAGATGGATGCGTGGTGAAGACTGCCGGCGTGGACGAAAGCATCCTGCGCTTCACAGGGCCTGCCAAAGTGTTCGATTCGCAAGAGGCCGCGTGCGAAGGCATCCTGGGCGGCAAGGTGCAGAGCGGCGACGTGGTGGTCATCACCCACGAAGGCCCCAAAGGAGGGCCGGGGATGCAGGAGATGCTCTACCCCACGTCGTACATCAAGTCGCGCCACCTGGGCAAGGAATGCGCCCTCATCACGGACGGACGGTTCAGCGGAGGCACATCGGGCTTGAGCATCGGACACATCTCACCCGAAGCAGCCGCCGGAGGAAACATCGGCAAAATCCAAGACGGGGACATCATTGAGATAGACATCCCCAACCGCACCATCAATGTCCGCCTGACAGACGAGGAACTGGCTGCACGTCCTGCAACGCCTGTCACCCGCCAACGCGAGGTGTCGAAAGCTCTGAGAGCCTACGCAGCCATGGTCAGCTCGGCGGACAAGGGAGGCGTGAGACTGATTTAAGGAATAAAGAAAAGCATAGATACAAGAAGACATGAATAACCCATCTCAAAAGCCCGTCGAACTGGGACGGCACGAAAGTCCCTCCGAAGGCTTCATTACCGGTGCAGAAGCCTTGATGCGCTCGCTGGAGTATCAAGGCGTGGACACCCTCTTCGGATATCCGGGCGGAAGCATCATGCCCGTATTCGACGCGCTCTACGACCATCGGAAGACATTGAACCATATCTTGGTGCGCCACGAACAAGGCGCCACCCACGCCGCACAAGGCTATGCCCGCGTGTCCGGCCGGGTAGGCGTATGCCTGGTGACCAGTGGCCCCGGTGCTACCAACACCATCACGGGCATTGCGGACGCCATGATAGACAGCACGCCCATCGTGGTCATTGCCGGACAGGTGGGCACGGGCTTCCTTGGCACGGACGCTTTCCAGGAAGTGGATTTGGTGGGTGTCACGCAGCCCATCACCAAGTGGAGCTACCAGATACGCCGTGCGGAAGACGTGGCATGGGCCGTGGCGCGCGCCTTTTACATCGCCAAGAGCGGACGACCGGGGCCTGTCGTATTGGACTTCGCCAAGAACGCCCAGACGGACAAGACGGACTACCACCCCACGAAGCTGGATTATATCCGCAGTTACCAACCCGTGCCCGACCCGGACGAGGAGGCCATCCGCCAAGCTGCAGAGCTGATAAACAATGCCCAACGCCCCTTGGTTCTCGTAGGCCAAGGCGTGGAGTTAGGCAACGCGCAGGCAGAACTCCGTGCCTTCATTGAGAAAGCAGGAATGCCGGCAGCACGCACCTTGCTAGGACTTTCCGCCCTGCCCACCGATCATCCGCTCAACAAAGGGATGCTGGGTATGCACGGCAACCTGGGGCCGAACATCAACACCAACAAGTGCGATGTGCTGATAGCTGTGGGGATGCGCTTCGACGACCGCGTGACGGGCAATGTGGAGACCTACGCCCGCCAAGCCAAGATTA
>CALNEX010000068.1 GCA_939791845.1 uncultured Mediterranea sp.
CCTTCGGGACCGGACGGGAAATCAGTGGCACTGATTCCTATAATCAGTGGCACTGATTCTATAAACCAGTGGCACTGATTTCCCTCCTACTTCGGGACCAGGCGCGCCCCGGTCCCGAAGTACCCCCGGTTTAGTCCCGAAGTGCCCCCGGTTCAGTCCCGAAGGACGCCGCCGCCGCGCCGCGACAGGCGCAGCCGGTGGTCGATGCACGCCGGCAGCTCCTCCTCGTAGTGGGTCACCATCAGCAGCGTTTTCCCCGGCCGGCGGCAGAAGGCCTCGATGATGCGGCGCACGAGGGCGCGGCGGCGCGTGTCCAGCCCGTGCAGCGGCTCGTCCAGGACCAGCAGCGCGGGGTCCTTGACGAAGGCGCGGGCCAGGAGGCACAGGCGTTGCTCGCCGCTGGAGAGGGTGAGGAACGGACGCTCGTGGAGGGGGCCGATGCCAAACGTGTCCATCCACCAGCGGCACGCCTCCAGCTCCTCCGCCTTCGGACGGCGGTAGAGCCCGATGCTGTCGTGCAGGCCGCTGGCCACGATGTCCAGCGCGGGGAGGTTCTTCAGGTAGGCGCGGTGCATCTCGGGGCTGACGTAGCCGATGTGCCGCTTGATGTCCCAGATGCTCTCGCCCGTGCCCCGCTTCCGCCCGAAGAGGGAGATGTCGCAGGCGTAGGACTGGGGATTGTCGGCACAGACCAGGCTGAGGAGCGTAGACTTCCCTGCCCCGTTCTCGCCGGACAGGGCCCAGCACTCGCCCCGGCGCACCACCCAGTCCAGACGGTCCAGGATGGTGCGGCCGCCGTAGCGGATGCTGACCCCGCTGAGGCGCACCACCTCGTCCGGCCCGTAGTCCGCCTGCCCGGCCGGCAGGCTCGCGATGCGCCGCTCCGCGTCCCCGTCCGCGCCGGTCGGCAGCGGGCGGCGCGCCGCCAGGTAGTCCGCCAGCGCCACCTTGGGCAGGACGGTCTTGTCCGCCACGGGGACGACGTGCGTGACGAACGGCGGGATGTCCTCCGGACGCGACACCACGAGGACCATCTGTATCATGCCCGTCCGCGCCAGTTCGCCCAGCAGCTCGGACAGCATCTCGCGCGTCGGGGCGTCCAGCCCGATGAAGGGATTGTCCACGATGAGGACCCGCGGCGCGCCCGCCAGGGCCTTGTACAGCTGGAAACGGCGCATCTCGCCGCTGGAGAGCAGGAGGATGCGCTTGTCCATCAGCTCGTCCAGGCGGAACAGTTCGGCCAGGCAGGCGGCGAGGTCCGGGTCGGCGGGCGGCGGCAAGAGGTCGCGCACCGGGGGGACTTCGTCCTGGTCGTGCGCATTCCAGCGTTGCTGGTAGTAATAGTTGGCGTCGGCGCTCCCGTAGGTATCGCGGAAGGCGATGTACTTCACATTATTATATAGGGCATCGTCCGCCGCCGGGCGGAAGTCATAAGCCACGCTCCCGCCCAGCAGGGGCGCACGTCCGGTCATCAGGTCCACGAGGAGGGACTTCCCCGCCCCGTTGTCGCCGGCAATGGCCACGTGCTCCGACGGCTTCAGTTCCAAATCCACCGGAGCGGCCAGCCGCACCTGCGGGTTGCGGGCCACGGCGCCGGCGAGGCGGATGGTATAGGTCTGTTCTGTCATAAAACGTATCAATTAGAGGTTCATTTCGGGGCGCAAAGATACAGGCTTCGCGCGAAACACACAAAAATCGGCCAAATAGTTCGCCGATTGCGCGGGATTGCCTATCTTTGCCGCCCGCAAGACGGAAAACAGTAACCCAATCATATATTCACTTAATACGAAAAGACTATGGCAATGCATACCTGGTTCGAATGCAAGATTCGATACGAAAAGACAATGGAGAACGGCATGAACAAGAAGGTCACTGAGCCCTACCTGGTGGACGCCTTGAGTTTCACCGAGGCCGAGGCCCGCATCATCGAGGAGATGACCCCCTTCATCACGGGCGAGTTCATCGTGTCCGACATCAAGCGCGCCAACTACAGCGAGCTCTTCCCCTCGGAGGAGGAAGCCGCCGACCGCTGGTTCAAGTGCAAGCTGGTCTTCATCACCCTCGACGAGAAAAGCGGCGCCGAGAAGAAGACCTCCACACAGGTGCTGGTACAGGCTGCCGACCTGCGCGACGCCGTCAAGAAACTGGACGAAGGCATGAAGGGCACGATGGCCGACTACCAAATCGCCTCCGTGGCCGAGACCGCCATCATGGACGTCTACCCCTACCACGCCGAGCCCGACGACAAACCGGAGGTGCAGGGATGAGCGTGGCAGACAATCTGCGGCAAGTCCTGGCCGACCTGCCGGAGGGTGTGCAGCTGGTGGCCGTCAGCAAGTTTCATCCCGATGAAGCCATCCTGGAGGCCTACGGGGCAGGCCAGCGCATCTTCGGCGAAAGCAAGGTGCAGGAAATGTGCCTCAAACACGAAGCCTTGCCCAAAGATATCCGGTGGCACTTCATCGGACACCTGCAAACCAACAAGGTGAAGTACATCGCTCCCTACGTCGCCCTCATCCACGGCATCGACTCCTTCCGCCTCCTGGCCGAGGTGGACAAGCAAGGTGCCAAGGCGGGGCGCACGATCGATGTCCTCCTGCAAATCCACATCGCCCGCGAAGAGACCAAATTCGGCTTCACCCCCGACGAATGTCGCCAGCTGCTGGCCGGGGACGCGTGGAAGAGCCTTTCCCATGTCCGCATCCGCGGATTGATGGGCATGGCCTCCAACACGGACGATGCCGCCCGGGTAAGCCGCGAGTTCGAGGGCCTGCACGCCCTGTTCGTGGAACTGCGGGACGCCTTCTTCGCAGGCGACGCCACGTTCAGCGAGCTGTCCATGGGGATGTCCCACGACTATCCCCTGGCCGTCCGGGCGGGCAGCACGCTGGTCCGGGTGGGTACCAAAATCTTCGGAGAGCGGGATTATGGCAGGCAAGGCTGAAGGCACGGCCAAGCTACCGTCCGGGGTACTTTATGGGGGTTCTGTTTCCATAATCGGAAAATAATTCGTATGTTTGCGCCTGAAAAACAGTAAAGACCTATATGGAATTTTTCATCATCCTGCTTTTATTACTTATGAATGGCGTCTTCGCCATGTACGAATTAGCGCTGGTATCCGCCAGCAAGGCACGCTTGGAAACGATGGCCGGAAAGGGGAACAAACGGGCCAAGGACGTGCTGAAACAATTGGAAGAACCCGAGAAATTTCTCTCTACCATCCAGATTGGCATCACACTCATCGGTATCGTATCGGGTGCCTATGGCGGCGCCACCATTTCCGACGAGATTGAACCCCTCTTCCTGCTCATCCCCGGTGCCGAGCCCTATGCCCACACGCTGGCCGTGGCTACGGTGGTGGTGGTCATCACCTACCTCTCCCTCATCGTGGGCGAGCTGGTGCCCAAGTCCATCGCCCTGAGCGATCCCGAGAAATGGGCCACGCGGCTCAGCCCCCTGATGGTGGCGGTGAAGAACATCTCCTACCCCTTCGTCCTCCTGCTCAGTGCCTCCACCAAGCTGGTGAACAAGCTGATAGGACTGGAAGAAGGCGAAGAGCGCCAGATGACCCAGGAAGAACTGAAAATGATCCTGCACCAAAGTTCCGAGCAAGGAGTCATCGACAAGGACGAGACAGAGATGCTCCGCGACGTCTTCCGCTTCTCGGACAAACGCGCCAATGACCTGATGACCTATCGGAGGGATATCGTGGTGATGCACCCTGACGACACCCGTGAGGACGTGCTCCGCATCATCCGCGAACAGCACTTCAGCAAATACCTCCTGGTAGAGAGCGGCAAGGACGAAGTCATCGGCGTGGTGTCAGTCAAGGACATCATCGTGATGCTGGGCAGCGACCAGCCATTCGACCTGCGCGCCATCGCCCGCCCGCCCCTGTTCATCCCCGAAAGCCTCTATGCCAAGAAGGTACTGGAGCTATTCAAGAAAAACAAGAACAAGTTCGGCGTCGTGGTGGACGAATACGGCAGCACGCAAGGCATTATCACCCTGCACGACCTGACGGAAAGCATCTTCGGAGACATCCTCGAGGAAAACGAGATTGAGGAGGAAGACATCGTGGCACGCCAGGACGGCTCCCTGCTGGTGGAGGGTTCGATGAACCTGGACGACTTCATGGAGGCCATGGGAATCCTGAACTATGACGACCTGAAAGAAGAAGACTTCACCACCCTGAGCGGCCTGGCCATGTTCCTCATCGGGCGGGTACCCAAGGCCGGTGACCTCTTCTCCTACAAGAATCTGGATTTTGAGGTAGTAGACATGGACAGAGGACGTGTGGACAAACTTCTCGTGGTAAAGCACGACGAGGAGGAAGACAACAAAGAAAAGAAAGAAAAATAAGCATACATTTTCAAGGTAGAAAGAATCGTGGCAAGAAAAAAGAAAGAACTCCCCCTGCTGGAAAACATCACAATAACGGACGTGGCCGCCGAAGGAAAAGCCATCGCCCGCGTGGACAACCTCGTGGTGTTTGTACCCTATGTGGTGCCGGGCGACGTGGTGGACCTCCAGGTGAAGCGGAAGAAACATAACTATGCCGAGGCCGAGGCCGTGCGCATCCACCAATATTCGGACAAGCGGGCCACTCCCTTCTGCACGCATTATGGCGTGTGTGGCGGCTGCCAGTGGCAATGCCTGGCTTACCCCGAACAACTGAGATACAAGCAAAAGCAAGTCGTGGACAACCTCACCCGCATCGGCAAGGTGGAGTTGCCCGAAATCTCTCCCATCCTGGGCTCCGAACTGACCGAAGGCTATCGCAACAAGCTGGAATACACTTTCTCCAACAAGCGTTGGCTGACGCGCGAGGAAGTGGCTCAGAACGTCGTCTACGAACAGATGAATGCCGTGGGCTTCCACATCCCCGGCGCCTTCGACAAAGTGCTGGCCATTGATAAGTGCTGGCTTCAGGACGACATCTCCAACCGCATCCGCAACGCCGTGCGCGACTATGCCTACGAGCACGGATATACCTTCATCAACCTCCGCACACACGAGGGGATGCTGCGTAACATCATCGTGCGCACCTCCACCACGGGGCAGCTGATGATTATCCTCGTGGCGCAGGTGCATGGAGACGCGGAGATGGAGAAATTCCATGAAATCCTGGCCTACGTGGGAGACACCTTCCCCGAAATCACCTCCCTGCTCTACGTCGTCAACAACAAGGTGAACGACTCTATCGGCGACTTGGAGGTACATACCTTCCGGGGCGAGGACCATATTTTCGAAGAAATGGAAGGCCTGCGCTTCAAGGTAGGTCCCAAATCCTTCTATCAGACCAATTCGCGCCAAGCCTACCGGCTCTACCAGGTAGCACGCGAGTTTGCAGGCCTGACAGGCAAGGAACTGGTGTACGACCTCTATACGGGCACAGGTACCATCGCGAATTTCGTTTCACGCCAGGCACGCCAGGTGATAGGCATCGAATATGTGCCCGAAGCTATCGAGGACGCGCGTGTCAACTCGGAAATCAATGGCATCGGCAATACCCTGTTCTTCGCCGGTGACATGAAGGACATCCTCACCCGGGACTTCATCCGCGAACATGGACGTCCCGACGTCATCATCACCGACCCTCCCCGCGCCGGCATGCATCCGGACGTGGTGGACGTCATCCTCCAGGCAGAGCCGGAGCGCATCGTCTACGTCAGCTGCAATCCGGCCACCCAGGCGCGCGACCTCCAGTTGCTGGACACGAAATACCGTGTCACCCACGTCCAGCCGGTGGACATGTTTCCACATACGTATCACGTGGAGAACGTTGTAAGACTGGAAAAAAGATGAGCTGAGGGAAATGGGAGGCGGAGCGGAGTCCGCAGGAGTCAGAAGGAGTTATCGCTTCGCTCAGGAGTTAAAAGCCAATGCCTTTGACACCGGCCTATAACTCCTTCCGGTTACCACCCATTCCTCTAAAATAAAAAAGCATTTATGAAACAGAAAACCTACGCCAAAGCCCAAAACCAATACACGGACTACCTCGTCCGCAAGCCGATGGAACTGATGGCCTTCCTGGCCAGCGTGATGCCCCAAGCCAGCCGGACAAAGCTCAAGTCTCTTCTGACGAAGCGCGTGGTCTTTGTGGATAATGTCATCACCACCCAATACAACTTCCCCCTCCAACCGGGGATGAAGGTACAAATCAGTCGAGACAAGCACACGCACGAGTTTCATTCCAATCTGCTGAAAATCGTCTACGAAGATGCTTACCTCATCGTTATCGATAAGCGTCCGGGGCTCCTCTCGGTCAGCACTGAACGCCAGAAAGAGCGCACCGCCTGCACCATTCTCAATGAATACCTGCGTCGCAAAGACCGACGGAATCGCGTCTACATAGTACATAGATTGGACAGGGACACTTCCGGCCTGATGATGTTCGCCAAGGACGAAAAGACACAACACACCTTGCGCGACAATTGGCACGAATTGGTTTTCGACCGGCGCTATGTGGCCGTAGTAGCAGGCAATATGGAGCGCGATCAAGGAACCGTCCGTTCGTGGCTCACCGACCGCACACTCTACGTACATTCAAGCCCCGTGGATGATGGAGGTAAAGAATCCATCACGCACTATCGCACCATCAGACGCGCTAACGGCTATTCTCTGATGGAACTGAACCTCGAAACAGGACGCAAGAACCAGATTCGCGTACATATGCAGGACTTGGGGCACCCCGTTGTTGGTGACGGACGCTATGGCTTGGAGGACGTCAATCCCCTTGGACGCTTGGCCCTTCATGCCTTCAAACTCTGCTTCCACCACCCCGTAACGGGCATGGATATGCATTTTGAAACACCCTATCCGGCAGAATTCAAAAAACTGGTCAGCGCTCAATGACAGACACGGAGATATCAAGTCTTCATCTCATTCAATTCAGTTCCGGGATCTGCGGGAAACCTGCCCAAATCCGATACTTGTCTCCCAAGCTGGATAAGGCATTTTCCCATTGCTGGTCCGTATCGTCGCGCAGGCAAGGACGCCCGTCACGACTCACCATCCAGGTGTCCGCCTCGCATTCTTCATGCAATTGCCCGTCTTCCCATCCCGCATAACCCAGAAAGAAGCGCAGGTGTCCTCGCACGGGGTTGCCTTGAAGGATATACCGCCGGATAGCCTCGAAATCTCCGTTCAGATAAATGCCATCAGTCACAGGCAGAGAGTCTTGTACATCGGCCAAGGTGTGCAGATAGAACAAGGTATCCATAGCCAAAGGGCCACCCCGATAGACAGGGATATCTTCCGTAGATTGGCAGTCACACATGATATCGGCCAGCATGACCGGCAAAGGTTTGTTCAATACCAGTCCCATGGTACCACTTTCGACCGAATGTTCAACCACAAAGATGACTGAGCGCCCGAAGAATTGGTCGCGTAGGAAAGGTTCAGCTATCAGCACGCAGCCCCGGCATGGTTCCACGTGATTATATTCTATGCGGTAAATGTCTGTATCCATTTGGATTGAGAATTGAAAATTGGAAATTAGCCAAACAACGATAACACAAAGATGACACAAAGACGGAATACCCCCGAAAGGAGGTATCCCCGGTCAAAGAACAAGAAGCAAAGGATTAAAAATCCAATTCAACTTTCCAAACTCCGGTGTAGTTGACAAATTTACAAGGCGTCTGTTGCGGGCTACTTCATACAAGATATTCGTCAAGCAAGGCATTTTTAACTTGTATCCTTGTCAGCTGATAAGTTGAGCGATTGAAAGACTTAAAAAAATCTTCCAATTACGAATTTTCAATTCTCATTTTTTCATTTTCTGTGCTCCCGCTCAAATCTTTCCATCCGCTCCTCCAACAGGTCGTACTGATGGTCCTGAATAAAAGAGGTGCAGGCACGAAGCCCCTGGCGCAGACTGCCTGTAGTATCCAAGGGCAAAGCACTGACACCATAGTACATCAGTTCATGCGCCAACTCGCCACCCGTCAGGTTGGGATAGCCGATGGTGAAGTAGAAGCCGTCAGCCACAGGCTCATCTACATCGGTGTCATACACCAAGTAGAAGCCGTGGCGCAGAAAAATTTCCTTCAGTCTGCGCGCCCGCTCGCCATAGACGCTTACCTCGTCGCGGAAGCGGTAGGTACCGTCCGAAGCTGCGCGCATCATCGCCGCCAAGGCATATTGGGCGGAATGCCCCGTGCCCGATGAAAGTGCATAGAGCACGCGATGGATGAAGACAGGACCGAATGTCCCGGGAGCACCGTAACGGGCCTGGAGGCCAGGGAAGGCACGATGATAGAGTTTGTCGGAGATGCACGCCACACCAATACGTTGCCCGGCATAGCTGAATGCCTTAGAACCGGAGATGAGCAGGATATACAAGTCCGTATAACGTGCCACAGTAGGCTGATAGGGAGGCTCGAAAGGACGTCCCAAGTCACGACGGAAGTCCATTGCGAAGTAAGCCAGATCTTCCAGAACGGGAACCTCATAACGGGCGGCCAGACGTCCGATGGCTTCCAACTCATCTTCGCGCAGGCAGACCCACGAAGGATTGTTGGGACTGGAGTATATGATGGCCGCGATGTTCCCCCGCTCCAGATAACTCTCTAACTTGGCACCCAGACGAGCTGCACCTCGATAGTCATAGACATCGAAACTCTCGGCACGTGCGCCCATCACCACCAGTTGTTGTTTCTGTACAGGAAATCCCGGATCGATGAACAACACCGTATCACGCTCCGGCTGGCATTGCGTGCAGGTCAGAAACGAAGCAAATGTTCCCTGCATCGACCCTGTAACAGGCACACAGCCCTCCGGCGAGATATCTACGTCCACAAAAGCCTTGACGAAGCGCGAGGCTTCCGCTTTCAGCATGGATTCGCCATTGATGTCCGGATAGAGCGAAGCCACCCCCCGGCGCAAAGCCTCCACTTCCGCCTCCACGCCTACAGCAGACGGAGGCAGGCCCGGCACGCCCATTTCCATCTTGATAAACTCCACACCCGAGGCGGCTTCAGCCTGGGCTGCCACAGCTTTCACTTCACGAATAGTGGCCCGGGAGAAGTCGGCAATGCCCAGGTCTGCGATGAGTTTGTCTACCAATGTACGATCAATCGGCGTGTTCATAATTATATAAGGTGTTTAATTCTTTGTTGATAACCCTACAAAGGTAAACATTGTTTTTGACCTATGCAATAGCCTGCCGCTTATTTTCAAATCAGGCATCATCAGCATTATCAATGTCGTTAGGGTTTAAGGAACTGGAATCCCCTTTAATTCTGCATACTTGTATGATTATACTTTACGCGGGGTAAATTTATGCATTTTAGTCGTGGCGGGTGCTAAAAATTCTTGACACCCTATTCTTAATGTGACATTCCGTTATTTGATGAAAGTTTGTTACAAAATTTATTTTTGTAAGCATTCTTCTTAATATAACAAACTAATAATCAGGTTATTACATTTTCTTAAACATCCTCCAAAAAACACTGAACAATTTCCGCCAAAATAGTGAAGTATTTCTCAAGAAATTGCGTAGTGTTACGCGAGAAATTGTTCAGTGTTTTTGCGGAAGTGGTGAACCATCGAATTTTGCCGGTTCAAAAAAGCTCCTATAGTACAAAAAATCCACACAAACCAAACCGGACGGCATCTGACGTAAGTACTGCCCCGCCTACACAGGAATGCGACTTTTGACATCGGCTCCCAAGCACACTCTCTTTTAAAGGATA